>DASTVZ010000051.1:0-82463 GCA_035758845.1 Vicinamibacterales bacterium | reverse complement strand
ACAGCGGTACGCCGAGCACTTCAACCCAGCGACTCGTGGCGAGCAGGACAAGGCCTACGCGCGGGCAATGGCAAACGTGTACGAGACCTATCCCGACGATCTGGACATCGGTACGCTGTATGCCGATGCGTTGTTTCATCTCGAACCGCGGCCCGGACCTCCTCCGGGCCGACGACCGCGTCTACAGAATCTCGATTCGCCCAACGTCCGCCGGATCCACGAGGTACTGGAAAGCCTGCTTGCCCGCGATCCGCGTCATGCTGGAGCGTGTCATTGGTACGTGCACGCGACTGAAGCGACGGCGAAAGCGGCGATGGCTCAGCCCTGCGCTGAAACCCTCGGCCAGTCCATTCCGGGTGCCAGCCACATCAACCACATGCCTTCCCACACCTTCAATGAAGTCGGCCGATGGGGTGATTCGGTGCGCGCGAACATCGAAGCGTGGCACTCGGATCTCAAAGCGACTGTCGGCGAAGGTTTCGCCATCTATGCTTCGCATAACCTGCACATGCTGGTTTATGCCGCGTCGATGGACGGTCAGGGCGCAATCGCCATGCGTGCGGCCAAGGATTACACAAAGCTCACCGGCGGCGACACGCTCTTTCAACTGCTGACGCTGATTCGATTTGGCCGATTCGACGAGGTGTCAGAGATCATTGCACCGGCCGACGGTGACATCTCAACAGGTGCGTGGGAGTTCGCGTACGGATACGCGAGCCTGCGCACTGGCCAAAGCGACGCGGCCGGCGCACATCTCGCAAGCCTGCGTAAGCTGGCTGAGAATTCGGTCGCTACTTTTCCCACGAGCGCGCGTCATCCGGCGCGCCGCGTGCTTGGATTGTTCGTTGGAATTCTTGAAGGGGAGATCGCTCGTGTCTCCGGCGACCTTCCCTCCGCCATTACGGCATTCGAGCGAGCCGTGACGCTGGACGATGAGCTCGAGGTCGACGAGCCGGAGCCGATCCCATTCCCGGCGCGGCATTGGCTAGGTGCGGTCTTGCTCGAAGCGCGGAGGCCACTCGATGCTGAACGCGTCTACCGCGAAGATCTGCGGCAACACCCGCACAACGGATGGGCGCTACTCGGTCTTCAACTTGCGCTCAGAGCACAAGGCAAACCCACGATCGACGTGGACGAGGATCTTCGCGTGAGCTGGAGCCGCTCGGATACCTGGATCCGGGCTTCGCGCTTTTAGGAGATTCGGGGGGCTCGCCCCGCCGACCCCCCACGCGCCCGTGGCGCGACTAGTCTGCTGACGTCAGCGACTGCGCGTTCTGCAGCTCCGGCTCGAAGTCGTACAGCGAAGTAGCCAGCCGCTTCAGTCCACGTTCACGAGCGACGACGTCAAGGTGCAGCGACGTCCAGTCCGCGAGCAGCACCTGTTCGTCTCCCTGGCCGCTATAGGTTTTCAGATACCCTCGGCACGCCTCGCAGTAGTCGATACGCAGGCCCCACTCCCCTTCGACGGTAACAGCGGAAAGCCGTTGCGTGTCGGCTTGGCAGAAGGGACACATTGTTCGACCGTAGCGCCAACGCGTGCCGCAGCAGCCGCAACAGAGGAGACGCAGGCGGCCGTGTTCTTCAGCGACAAGCTGCGCCATCGCCGGCAACGATCCGCAGGTCGGGCAATACCTGCGATGCCACTTCTCCTCGTCGCGCCAACTGTTGAAGGCGATCACGATTGGACCAATGAACCGTGCCATGACGGTCCAACCCAGATAACGCATCAACCCGGCGAATGGCGGCGCAGCGCTCTGGTCCCCCAGCAGAAGATCGAGAATGCGGCGCGCCGCGTGAGGGTCGGGCTGCAACTCCGCATGGAGAGCGCGCGCCTCCGCCGCGAGCCATCCGGACGACCGAGCCAAGGCCAGTCTCTCGATCAATGCCGCTGCCATTCGGCCGCCCGGGTCGAGATCGACCGCCGCGTCAGTGCTCTGCAACAGCGTCACGCCGGCGAGAAAATCGGCGCGGTAGTCATCCCAATCGGGTAGGGGTGCCTCGGGGACCGCAATTTCGGCGGCGACGCGCTCGACCTCTGCCGAAAGCTCGGCGAGCGGACGAAGGTACGCATGCGCCTCCAGCCACGAATCCGGCGTCATCGACTCAGCGCAACCTCGTTCGGTTGCGCCTTACTGAGGATCGGCATCAAACGCGCAGCGAGGCCGAACAGGAAGATCGTCGCGGCGATGAGCCCGATCGAAACACCCCATTCGACGATCGACGGCAGGTAGCTCTCCGCCACGTCCCAGGGCATCCTGCCGCGGAACGTCATGGCGAAGAGTACGACGTTCATGCGGTTGAAGGCGACGCCGAGCACCGCGAGCAGCGAGCCGGCGAAGAGCACGCCAGGACGTTGCCGCAATGACTTGCTCGCCAGCAGGATCAACGGCACCACGCCGCCGAGGATGATCTCGGCCGCGAACGCGAGCCCCGGCGTGCCCGTGAAGGCGCCGGTGAACTGGTCGCGAGCCGCCATGTCGCCGAGCCGGAACAGGAGGTAGACCAGCAGCGACCAGAACGCGATCTGCCCGACGGAGGCGAGCCGCGTGATCTCGAGCGGACGGCGCCATCCCTTCGCGATCCACATGTCGATCAGAATCACCAGCGCGGTGCCCGCCGCGATCGACGACAGGAAGAACGAGACCGGCATCAGCGGCGACCACCACTGCGGAGCCAGCATGTTTGGCATCAGCAAGTACAGCGATCCAAGCGAGCTCTGGTGCATCGTCGACAACGTGACCGCGGCGATGGCCAGCATGATGGGCTCGGCGTGCTCGTCACGGGCGCGGAATACCCACGCGAGCGTGCCGAACACCACGGCCGTCGCGAGAGCGTAGAGCGGGTTCCGCGACAGCAGGTAGACGAACAACGTGACAGCAGCCGCCACATAGGCGCCGTTCCAACGCCGCAGCGCATCAGCCGCGCGCGTGTAGCCAAAGTGCGCGAACGGCACCGGCAGGAATTCGAGCAGGAGGATCGTGACGTAAAGACCAACGCACCATGACACCTCGAACATCGCCGAGTGTTCCGGCGCCTGCAGCGCGAGCTGGTAGGCGTGCCACGGCAGGCCGAGGTCGGCGATCAGAGTGACCGTCACGAAGGAGTAGCTCAGGAGGCCCATCAGGACGGCCGTGCGGCCGAGCCCGTAGAGATCCTTCCGCTGCAAGACGTAGATTACGCCGGCCATCGCGAACGCGCCTGCGGCAACCGCGATCCACACCAGGTCGAACAGGATCCACAAACCCCACGGATAGGTATCGGAAAGGTTCGTGCTGCCGCCGAGGCCGAGCGCGAAGCGCGCGAGGAAGGTCACGGCGCCAAACGCCATCAGCGCCAGGAGGAGCCAGTTGAAAGGCGTGCTGATCGCGGCCTTCAACGGCTCGAATTCGACATGTTTAGCATGGCCGTGATCATGGGAATGTCTTGATGCCGCCGCCTCGTCCGCGACTTTCTGCACGCGTTTCCGGAAGAACGCGTAAGAGGCGCCGAGCAAGGCGCCGACGCCGATCACGGCCGGAGGAACCGCGCCGAGCGCCGTCTTGGTGAACGCCGGAAATGGCTTTTCGCCGTAGGTCGGGAAGCCGAGTTTTTCGAACGGCACCCTCGAGATGTACAGCACGCTCGTTCCGCCCAGCTCCTTCTCGCCGTATACGTGATTGACGTACTTGTCGGGCCTCGCGGCGATGCGCTTGTGCGCGACGGCAAGCATCTCCTCGCGTGTTCCGTAGAGCAGCGCATCGGCCGGGCAGGCCTTCACGCAGGCGGGAGTCGCGATCGTTCCGCTGAATCGCTTGTTTTCGTCGGCTGAGAGCGCCTGGCCGTTGAACGCGATCGGCACCGGCTGTTCGATGCGGTCAGCGCAGTGCGTGCACTTCGAGATCTTTGGCGCGTGCGAGTTCCATTCCGAGGTCGGCACATCCCACGGACACGCCAGCTGGCAATAGCGGCAGCCGATGCACTTGTCCACGTCGTACGAGACCGGACCGTCGGCCTGCCGGTGCAGTGCGGTGGTCGGGCACGCGGACACGCAGCCCGGCTCCAGACAGTGGAGACACCGCTGCATCACGAACGCCGACTCCACGCCGCCCGGCGACGCGGCGTTCTCCATCTCGTGGAACGCGATCAGCGTGTAGGTCTTCGCACTGAGCGTCGCCGGATTCTGGAAGCCCAGATCCGATTCGAGAGAGGTCTGCTCGCCGTCTTTTTCGTTCCACTGCTTACAGGCCACCTGACACGCGCGGCAGCCGATGCAATTGGCGATGTCGATCAGCGTGGTCCGGATTGGACCCGTGGCCGCAGGCTCGATCATGTGCGTCCCCTCGGTGATGTGGATCTCCGCGAGGCCGGCCGTCCGGCCTTGACGACGTTGACGAGGCACGCCTTGGTTTCCTGGGTTCCAGCTCCAGGGTCCGCCGCATCGATGGTGAGATGATTGACGCTCGCGCCGGTCGACAACCCCTGGAACCCCCAGTTGTACGGCATCCACACCACGGTGACTTCGCGGCCTCCAATGTTCAGGGCTTTCATGCGCGGCGTGACGAGCGCTTTGACCTCGAGCTCGCCGCGTGCCGACGACACTTTCACCCAGTCGCCCGATTCGATCCCGAGTTTCGTGGCGAGCGTGGCGGGCAGCTCCAGCATCGGCTCGGGAACGAGCTCGTTGAGCCACGGGACGTTGCGCGTCGTCGAACCCGCACACCAGTGTTCCGCGACCGTGGACGTCATCAGCACGTAGGGGAACTTGTCGGCCGTGCCGATGGGTTGATGCGACGCGACGCGCGGATACTTGAGCGTCGGATTGGTCTTCACACGCGGATGCAGAACGTTGTCTACCGGGCTCTCGACCGGCTCATACATCTCGGGAAGCGGCCCGTCCTTCGGCACGTAGGCAACGTCGCGCCAATAGTCGGTGTACCTGGGATCGGGGTCCTTATAGACGGCCGCGAAGAGGCGCCCGACGCCCTCGGCACTGAGGTGGAACGCCCGCTGCCCGTTCGGCGTCGCCGGTCCGTCGGTCGCTACGGGAACATCCGGCACGTCGTGCCCGGTCCAGCGCTTCGCCTGCTCGTCCCACCAGACAATCGGTTTCGCGTCCGGATACGGTTTACCGTCGTGGTCGCACGACGCGCGGTTATAGAGGATGCGCATGTTGTTCGGCCAGGTCCACCCGAAACCGGGATAAAGGCCGAGGCCCCCCGGATCCGTTTTCGAGTCGCGGCGCTTCGACAAGTTCTCGCCGCCGGCGAACACGCCCGCGTATATCCACACGCCCGATGATGTCGATCCGTCGCTGCGAAGATCGCTGACCTTGCGAATGAGGTCGCCCTTCTTGAGGCCGGTCTCCGGGTTGTCGCGCAGCGCGTAGCCGTTGATCTCGCGCAGGACGTCTTCGGCCGTCGTGTAGGTCCAGAATGCCTGCTTGATGATCTCGTCGTGCGGCTTCGTCGAGTCTTTGACCAGATCGCGCACCTTACGGAAGACCAGGTCCACGATCTCGCCGTCGGGCCTGGCCTCGCCCGGCGGCTTCACGGCTGCGTGCCGCCACTGGACCATGCCCCCCGAATTACTGATCGTGCCGTTCTTTTCCATGAAGAACGCCGCAGGCAGGAGGATGACTTCGGTGCTGATGGTCTTCGGGTCCACCCCGGGCCGCTTCCAAAACGCCGCCGTCTCGGTTTCCCAGATCTCCTGGACCACCAGCGTCTCGAGCTTCGCCATCGCATCGAATGTCAGCTTGAGATTCGGCAGCGTCACACCGGGATTCTGGCCGACGATCCACAGCACCTTTAGCTTCCCGGCGAGCGCGTCCTCGAACATCGGCAGCGTGCCGTAGTCTTTGGCGGCGTCGCGCTTGGGCAGCCACTCGTAGCGGTAGTCGTTCTCGAAGGTGGCGGCGTCGCCGAAAAATGCCTTCAGCGTGTTCACCAGGTAGCGGCTGTCGGCAATCCCGTTCTTGCGCACATAGTGGTAGATGGTCGGTTCCGCATTGGTCGGTGAGTTGAGGTAGCCGGGGTAGTAGTTGTAGAGCACTGCCATGTCGCACGCGCCCTGCACATTCGGCTCGCCGCGCAATGCGTTGACGCCGCCGCCGGGCTTGCCGATGTTGCCGAGCAGGAGCTGCAGGATGGTGAACGATCGGATCCCCTGCACGGCGGTCGTGTGCTGGGTCATCCCGAGCGCGTAGAGGATCGAGCCCGGCCGGTTCGCCGCCATCGTCTCCGCGACCAACTTGATCTGATCGGCCGGGACGCCGGTGATCCGTTCGCCCATTTCCAGCGTGTAGCGCGAGACAAAGGTCTTCAGCCGCGAGAACACGCAGTGTGGATCGTCGAGGCTCCTGGCAATCCGCGCGTATCCCTTCGCGTCGAGCTGATATCCCCAGGTCTTGGTGTCGTAGGTGTGGGTGGTCTCGTCGTAGCCACTGAAAACGCCGTCCTTGAAGTCGAATGCTTCGTCACTCAGGTAGAGCGCGTTCGTGTGCGTGACGACGTAGGCCTCGTCATAGAGCTTGTTGACGATGATGTGGTTGATCATCGTGTTCTGAAACGCCGCGTCGGTGCCGGGACGGAGGCGCGCGTAGATGTCGGCTCCCGCCGACGTCCGCGTGAATCGCGGATCGACATGAATCAGCTTGGCGCCGTTCTCCTGGGCCTTCCGGATCCACTTAAAGGCCATCGGGTGGTTTTCGGCGACGTTGCTGCCTTCGACAAGGATCGTCTTGCAGTTCTGGAGGTCGACCCAGTGGTTGGTCATCGCTCCACGCCCGAATGAGGCCCCCAGACCGGGGACGGTGGGGCTATGTCAAAGCCGGGCCTGATGTTCGACGTAGGCCATGCCCAGCAGCCGGGCCGCCTTTTGAAAGAGGTAACACTCCTCGTTCGTGTTCTGGGCGCCGCCCATGAAGCCGATCGCGTCGGTGCGATTGACCGGCACATCTCTCTTGCCGCCTTCGTGAGAAATGAACCGTGGGGCATTCTGGAGTCGATCCCCCGAAGCGACGGACAGGTCAGGCGCATCCACCTTCTCGGTGGCGATCCATGTCTCGTCGCGTGTCTCGCGAATCTTCTTCGCGACCCGCGCGATCGCGTCGTCCCAGGAGATCTCCACCCAGTGATCGGTGCCCGGCGCCCTGTAGCGCGGCTTGGTGAGCCGCTGCGGTGAGGCGTGCGTCGCGAACATGGAAATGCCTTTAACGCACAAGGACCCGCGGTTAACGATGTGGTCGTAATCGCCTTCCATCGCGATCAGCTTGCCGTCGCGGACCTGGGCAATCATGCCGCAGCCGCACGAACAGAAGTTGCAGGAGGTGGTGAACTCGTTGACGTCCGAGAGCTTCAGATTCTGCGTCGCGGCCTTGAGCGCTGGCCAGTCGAGGAGTCCGCCGACGGCGAGTCCCGCCCCGCCGCCGACCGTCATCTTCAGCACGTCTCTACGGCTGACACGTACGTCCCGCGGTGCAGTCATGGATTTCTCCTGATTTGGATCGGCCGAAGAAGGAGCAGCGGTGTATACAGATTCCGCGCCATGTGATCAGTCATGGCCGCCTCCGACAAGTGACGGCGTTCGAGGCGTTTGTGGGAACTCCCCGGCGAGCGTGGCCACGATCTCCACTCCGGCGGTCCTCCGATCTACGAAATGCCGTGGGCAAGATCCCCCGCCGGAAGCCTTCTCCTTTTCCGTCTCTAAGACATGATCGCAGCGTGACAGTGGATGATTTGGTGGCTTAAGTAGTGATGCGGAATTACTGCTGTTGCTGTATTTCTTTGTGGCAATACTCGCAGTCGCCGTTGATCGCGGAACCGTCCTTGGCTTTGTGCTCGTCGTCGTGGCAACGTACGCAGCCGGGTGAGGCAATGTGGACCCTGTTCTCGGGATAGGACCCCCACGTCACCTTCATGGCGGGAAACACATTTCGGCGATACACGTCCTGCAGTGCGGCAGAGGCTCGGCTGACCGCCTGCGCATCGGCGCCGCTCTGCTTCGCATAGAAGTCGCGAATGCCACGATCGATGGCGTTCGCCGCCTCGTCCTGACTCGAATACGAAGCGCTGACGAGCCGAACGCCTTCGCGGCGTGCAAACGGAAGCTTTTGACTCAATTCACCGGCGGCGATGGCACGGTCAACCATTCGTTCAGCCGTCGGCGAGATCGGATGCCCGACCGTGTTGTGACAGTCGGCGCAGTCCATCGTCCGGCGGATGCCGCTGCTGATCGCTTGATCGGTGACGTCCGCCGCGCGATATTCCTTGACCTCGCCTTTGGCGTCTGTTGCCTTGATGTAGATGATCGTCTGGCGATCACTACCCGTGGCGACGTACTCGATCTTGTTTGCGGGATCGGCGTGCCAGTGAATCGAGTGGCCTGCCGACGTCGGACCACCCATGAACATCTGCAGCACAGTTACCGTCTCGGTGTTGCTTTCGTCGTCTGCATACTCACGAATCACGCGAACGCGATCTGCACCTGTGCGCGATGGTCGATGGCAGCTCTGACAGGACTCCACCAGCGCCCCAGGAGGCAGGTGGGCGCCAGGCGGGATCGGCTTCGGAACGTTACCCGTGATGACATGCACCAGTTGCCGCGTGCCCGCGAGCTTCGCGTTGACGAATCCCTGCGCGCCTTCGGCGATATGGCAACTGGCGCACGCGATGCGGCTGTGCGGGCCGTCACGCCACGCGGTAAATTGCGGATGCATGGGCTCGTGACACACTTGTCCGCAGAACTGCGGCGAGTCCATCCAGTGGAGGCTCCCGTAGCCGGCCACGAGGAGGATGACGACGTTCACCGCCGTGAGTGCGGTGAACAGCAGCACCGTTCGGCGCACCCGCCGGGTGTTGAGGTCAATGACGGGCCAATCGGTCGGTGTAGTGGGATCGCGCAGCAACCGACGCTGTTCCAGCCACATTCCGGCCGGAATCATCAGCAAGCCGATCAGGAAAACAGCGGGCAGCGCGATAAAGACGACGAGGCCGGCGTAGGGATTGGCGAACAGTCCGGCGAACTCGGCAATCAGCAGTGCGATGAACACGACCGCCGAGGCGGTCGTGATCAGCGCGCCCGCAATCGCGAGCGGATGGCGGGCCAGTGCTTCGTACCGTTTCACTGCGGACCCGTTATTTCAGACTTTGCATGTACGCCACGAGGGCGTCGATCTCCTCAGCTGGCAATTTGTTGTACTTCGCCGCCATCGGCGGCTTCTTGGTTGATTTCGCCTTTGCCGTCATGCCTTTCGGGTCGAGAATCCACTGTTTGATCTCGTCGGCGCTCAATTTCCCGCCGACGCCGTCGAGCGGATTCGTCTTCTTGCCCTTGCCGGCAATGGAATGGCAAGTCTGGCACTTTTGGGCGGCATAGACCTGTTCGCCTTTCTTTACAAGCGCAGCGTCCTGCGCAGAGGCAGAAACCGCTCCTGCGAGCGTCACGCCTGCGGTGACCAGGGCAAATTGCAGGATCCTTCGTGTCTTCAACGTTGTCGCCATCAAACCTCCAGGAAGCTACAAGCCCTATTCATTACCACAAATATCGGATCCCGAAGTTGAATGAGTTGGCGGTGTAGGGCCGATAGATATAGCCCATCACCAGCGAACTGGGCTGGACGATGCTGTTGACGACAGTCTGATCGAAGGCAAAGTCGTAGACGCGGAAGGGCTCGTAGAGGTATGAAAACGTCGCCACCAGTTTGGTGTTCAGTCGATGCCTCACATCCACATGCAGCTGCTGCAGCTTGTTGAAGACGTCAGGAAGCTGGTCGGGGGCAACCAGCCCAACCGAGGTCCAGCCTGGATCGGTCGTGTAGAAGTAGCTGCCCAGCGCGTTGCTGTAGTCGTACGAGAACCGCGCTTCAGTGTTGGGACCGATCTTTGGCGGACTCGCGTAAATCGAGAAGTAGTTGACGCGTTCCTTCGAGTCCACCATCCAGTCCCGTCTTGGATCGGTTTCCTGCGGTGGCGTCTGCCCTGGGCTCGCGGTTCTCGATCGCTGGTCGCCCGCGTAGTGTTCGTAGTTATAGCTCGCACCAACTCCCCAGCCGTCCGGTTGACGAAAATCCGCTCCCAGTGAGAACGTCTGAAACGTCGTCTCCTGCAGACCGAAATAGCTGTCGTCGAAACTGTCTTTTCCGAAACCTGCCGACGCGCTGAACGTCACCAACTCGTTGGGGCTGACGTCGACGAGTCCCGTGAATCTATTTCTGCTTCTGTCGGCAATGTCGTAGTGCCGCATGGCCGGCTGTTCGTGTATCTGCACGAGCAACTCTTCGTCGAGGTCGGATCCCGTCTTATCGCCGTACTCGTACTGCGCACGGAAGGACACAAACTGCGATCCGACAGCGTCAGCGGTCAAGCGGAACACGTTCTCGCCGGTGTTCTCGAAGATACGGAAATCATGCCCGGTGTTGTTGCGGCTGTATCCGACGGTGAGCGCGACCGGCTGCAGTCCGGTCCACGTCGCGTCGGCGTCGAAGTTCGTTCGGCTGTGCGCGTAGAGTTCTGGTCCGCCGGTCAAGGACGTGGCCACCGAGGTGTCGTAGTTAATGAACTGGGTGATCGAAAAGTGCGGCGTCTCGTTCGAGTAATTGTAATTCCGGAACCGGGCGCTGAACCGCCAGTCCATCTGTGGACGCGAGACGAGATTCAAATTCGTGGACACCACACCGGCCTCACCGTCGGTCGTGGTTCTCGGCATGGGCAACTGAGGCAGCGTTGGATTGATCGTGAACGGCTGCAGCGTCTCGTTGTTCCTCCACGATCCGAAGGAGATGAACCCTGTCAGCTGGGTGCGATGGGCCAACTTCGTGAAGCCGCCAACGCTCACCGTCTGAGCAGAGTTCGACGGCCAGAGGGCCGTTCGCCCGCGGCCGGGTGCGCTGGTCGTGTCGTTCAGTTGCCTGGGGCTATCCCAGATCAGCGGAGTATCGAGGTTGTCGAACCACGATCCGTTGTAGGCGACGCTCAACATATTGCGCGTGTTGTTCCACTGGGCGCCGATCGTGAAGTCGTTTGTTCGCGAGTCGTATGGCAACGGCACCTCGACATCATTGCTGAATCCGAAGCTGGCACCCCACGGCAATTCCCCAACGTGGCGGTTCATCGTGTAGGCCGCTTTCACATCCAGTTGCGGGTTCGGTGTGGCAAGGAAGCTCACCGTGCCGATGTCGCGCCGTTCGCGCAGATCGAATTGCGGAGACTTCGAGAGCCAGGGATTGAGGTTGCCAGCACTCTGCGCGGCTTGCTGCGTCGCATCATCGAGCACGAGATTATCGCCGGTATGCGTGTAAGGCGTTGCCGTGTCGACACTATAGAACTGCGGGATCTCGTCCCACTGCCCGGCGACTCTGAAGCGACCCGTCCGCTCGTAATCCGCGAAATACCGCTGGTCGCGGTAGCCGACGTTGTCGGCGGCAGCACGGAACTGCCAATCGCCCTCCGGCGCCTCGTTCGCGTATCTGGCATCGGTGAACAACACACCGTCGCGAACGTCCTGGTAGCGCTGAAATCGCGCCGGGTCACCGTCGATGCTGGTCAGCCGGGCGCCAAATTGAAATTGACGCCACGTTTGATCGAAGAGGCTGCGTGGCGCTTCAACCGTCGCGGCAGCCGGGGTCTGGGGCGTCGCGGTGGCCGGTGCGGTAACCGGTTTTCCCTGACCGGTTGATGGCGTGGTCGGCTTCGTTTGATCTCCCGCGGGCGCAGTCGCCGTGGGTGTTTCAGACGGGCTCTGTGCCCGGCCGATCGCGGGAAGCGCAAGGCCGATCGAGAACGTGAGCGAAATTAGTATGAGGCGATGCATGTATGCCTCCGAGCGTTACCGCATGAAGAACTGTCCGGACGGGTGGTTCGACCCGTGGACGTTGGAATGACAGTTCACACACGAGCGTCCGAACATGCGGTTGCTCTTATTCACCGTGATTGCTTTGTTATCGTAAAGCGTTGCCGGATGTCGCGTCGCTATGTGACAGCGTTGACACAGCATTGGCATCCTGACGACCAGCATGCGGTCGTTCGACGAGCCATGCGGGTCGTGACATGTGGCGCAGTTCTCTCGCACCGGTGCGTGCTCCCACAGCACCGGACCCCGCATTTCTGTGTGACAACTGATGCAGAGCTCCGACACGGAGCTGCCGGATTTCAGATTCTTTACATTGCTGATCGACCCATGCGGGTTGTGGCACGACGAACACGACATCTTTCCTTCGCGGACCGGCATATGCGCGACCGCGCGTTCCGTCTTCGCCACCTGCAGGCGATGACACCTCGCGCAGACCTCCGTCTGCGTCGTCTTGACAAGCTGGTGCTCGACCGACTTGAAACTGTGAACGCTATGACAGGTAGCGCACGAGAGATTGCGGCGCTCGTGGCCGCTGCCCTCCCATGCAACATGGTCGGCCCGGTTATGGCACGTCAGGCAGATCTGGTTGATCTCACCTGGCTTCATCTCCTTGATCTTTGCGATGTGACCGCTGGCGTCGTCTTCGACGTGCGCCTGTCCCGGTCCATGGCAGCTCTCGCAACCATGGGTAGCCGCGGGGGATCGTGGGTTCTTTGCTTGGGCGTGGGGTGTGCCTTTGAGCTTTTCACCCTCTTCTTCGTGACACTCGAGGCACTTGGCGGTCCCGACGTAGCCCCCTGCAGCCGCTGGAGCAGGCGCCGGCTTTTGACCCGCGGTCTGCGTCTGCGTCGGTTTGGAACCGGATGTCTGAGGAGTGGATTGAGGCGGCGTGCCGAAGGAAATCGCGCCGGATGCACGAACCGTGATTGCCGCAGCGAGAACGCATGCGGCTACCAGACAGAGGCGGTAATGCACGGTAACTCTCCACACACGAAGGCCTGTCTTGCGCGTTCGCTTACTGGTTGGCCCTAGCCGTTCTTAGACTTGCTATATGACTCGGGCGTAGCCGCCTTAGCACGCGACATGCCAGAGAGTTAGGATTGTGCCACCGATCTTAAGTTCTTTCAAACGGAAGAACTTGATAACGCGGTCGTTTGGGTTGGAGTCCGCGCATCCTGCGTGCGGACTCCATATGGCCGGAGAAGCTCCTGAATATCGGAGCTGACTGGAGGGCTGTCGTGGCGCCGTCGCGAAAAGAGCCAACGTCGGATGGAATGACTACTGCTGCGAACATCCGTTTGCCATCGTGAGGGATCGCATGGGACAGGGAACCGTAAGCCACGCCGGGCCGAGGTCGTTATCGACCACAGACATTCGGACCGGACAAAGTAAAGAGGCGATTGCCCGGGCCTTGATTGATAACCTGCAGTGCCTTCAGGGCAAACTGCCGCAGCATGCGACGCGGAACGACTGGTACATGGCGCTTGCCTACACCGTCCGCGATCGGATGATTGATCGCTATATCAGCACGCTCGAGAGGATGACCGATGTCGGTAGCGGCGCCAAGGTTGTCGCGTATCTGTCGGCCGAGTTCCTGGTCGGGCCGCATCTGGGCAATGGGCTTATCAGCCTGGGAATTTGGGACGCGGCCGAACAGGCGCTCGCCCAATTCGATCAAGATCTGCCAGTTCTTCTCGAACAGGAAGAAGAGCCGGGCCTTGGCAACGGCGGACTTGGCCGTCTCGCCGCCTGTTACATGGACTCGCTCGCGACACTCAACGTGCCGGCAATTGGCTATGGGTTGCGCTACGAATTCGGCATCTTCGATCAGGTGATTCGCGATGGCTGGCAGGTGGAAATCACCGATAAGTGGCTCCGCTTCGGGAATCCGTGGGAGATCGTCCGCTCCGAAATCACCGTCGATGTGAAGCTCGGCGGCCGCACCGAGCCCTATCGCGACGAGCAGGGTCGGTACCGGGTCCGCTGGATCCCCGGCCGGGTCGTGAGAGGTATCGCCTACGACACGCCAGTGCCCGGTTATCGCGGGACGTGCACGAACCTGCTGCGTCTGTGGAAGGCAGAGGCCGCCGAGTCCTTCGACTTCGACGCGTTCAATGTCGGGGACTACTACCGAGCCGTCGATCAGAAGGTGGAGTCGGAAACGATTTCCAAGGTGCTTTACCCGAACGACGAGCCGGTAGCCGGCAAGAAACTGCGGCTCGCTCAGCAGCACTTCTTCGTTTCATGTTCACTACAGGACATGATCCGTGTTCACGTGATGCGGCAAAAGTCCTTGGCCGATTTCGGTTCGCATTGGGCAATCCAGTTGAACGACACGCACCCTTCCATTGCGGTCGCTGAGTTGATGCGTCTGCTCGTCGACGAGCACCTGATGGAATGGGATCAGGCCTGGGCGATTACGCAGCAGGCCTGCGGCTATACCAACCACACGCTCCTTGCTGAAGCGCTCGAGAAGTGGCCCGTGCCGCTCTTTGGTAAGTCTCTCCCCCGGCATCTCGAGATCATTTACGAAATCAACCGCCGTTTCCTGGACGACGCGCGGCGACGACATCCCGGGGACGACCAGTTGCTCCGTCGCCTGTCATTGATCGACGAGACAGGGGATAAGTACGTCCGCATGGCGCATCTGGCAAGTGTCGGCAGCCACGCGATCAACGGCGTTGCTGCCCTTCATAGCGAGCTGCTCAAGCAGACCGTGCTGCGCGACTTCTATCAAGTGATGCCGGACAAGTTCTTCAACGTGACCAACGGTGTCACACCGCGGCGATGGATAGTTCTGAGCAATCCGCAATTGTGCAGGCTCATCACCAGTCGAATTGGCGATCGATGGATATCCCATCTTGAAGACGAGCTCGAGCGCCTCGAGCCTTTAGCCGCCGATAGTGATTTCCAGAACGAGTGGCGGACGGTGAAAGCCAACAACAAGGTCGCGCTCGCCGGCTTCATCAAGGATCGGACCGGCATCAGCGTGGACCCGGATTCACTTTTCGACATCCAGGTCAAGCGCCTCCACGAGTACAAGCGACAGCACTTGAACGTTCTCTACCTCGTAACGATGTACAACCGCTTGAAGCGCAATGGGACGGCTGGCATTACACCGCGGACGGTGATCTTTGGTGGCAAGGCTGCCCCGGGGTACCGGATGGCCAAGCTGATCATCAAGTTGATTAACTCCGTCGCGGCGGTCATCAATGCGGATCCAGAACTTTCACAGGTCCTCAAAGTGGTCTTTCTTCCCGACTTCAACGTCAAGGGAGGTCAGCGTGTCTATCCTGCCGCCGATCTCTCCGAACAGATCTCGACGGCCGGGAAGGAGGCCTCCGGCACCGGCAACATGAAGTTCGCGCTCAACGGCGCCTTGACGATCGGGACGCTCGATGGAGCAAACGTCGAGATCCGCGAAGCCGTCGGCCCTGAGAATTTTTTCCTTTTTGGTTTGACGGCGGCCGAAGTCGAACGCACGAAGGCCACCGGCTACAGGCCGAGCAGCCATTTCGAAACGAATGCGGAGCTTCGTCAGGTGTTCGATCTCCTTGACAAGGGGTTCTTTACGAACGGCGATCGCGAGGTGTTCCGGCCGCTCATCGAGTCGCTGCTGACGCGGGATGATTACATGCTCTTGGCGGACTATCAGAGCTACATTGACTGTCAAGAGCGCGTCAGTGTGGCGTATCGCGATCAGAACAGCTGGACGCGCATGTCTATTCTCAATGCCGCCCGGAGCGGCCGGTTCTCGTCGGATCGATCGATTCGCGACTATTGCCGAGACATCTGGGCGGTCAACCCGATCGTGCACGAGCCGCACCCATGATCGGAGAGGTCGCGCCGAAACGCATGGCGATCGCTGTCGCGCCCGGTACGCCCGCACCCCTGGGGGCGTCGGTTCGTCCCGGCGGCATCAACTTCAGCGTCTTTTCCAAGCACGCATCGGTCGTCGAGCTGCTCCTCTTTGATGAAGGCGATTCCACCGAGCCGTCGCACATCATCCCGCTGGATCCGGAAGCCAACCGCACGTACCACTACTGGCACACGTTCGTGCACGGCCTCCGACCGGGACAGGTGTATGCGTACCGAGTCCAGGGTCCATTCGAACCCGATCGCGGTTTGCGGTTCGACGGCGACAAAGTGCTTCTCGATCCGTATGGTCTTGCCGTCGCCGTTCCCGGCGAATACGACCGTCATGCGGCGGCACGCGCCGGATCAAACATCCGGTCGGCGATGAAAAGTGTCGTCGCCGATCCGACGCGCTACGACTGGGAAGGGGACATACCTCTCTGCCGGCCGTTCGCGCAAACGGTGATCTACGAGCTTCACGTTGGTGGGCTTACCAAGCATCCGAGCTCCGGTGTGTCTTCAACCAGCCGAGGCACGTACGCGGGATTGATCGAAAAGATTCCCTACCTGAAAGATCTCGGCGTGACCGCCGTGGAGCTCTTGCCGGTGTTTCAATTCGATCGACAAGCCGCGCCGGCGGGACGTCCGAATTACTGGGGCTACCAGCCGATCTCGTTCTTCGCGCCGCATCACGGCTACAGCTCGCGGCCCGACCCGCTCAGAGTTCTCGACGAGTTCAGAGACATGGTGAAGGCTCTTCATCGTGCCGGCCTCGAAGTGATCCTCGATGTCGTCTTCAACCACACCGCCGAGGGCGGAGATGATGGACCCACGCTCTGCCATCGCGGGCTCGCCAACGACATTTATTACATCCTCGCCGACGACAAATCCCGCTATGCCGACTACACCGGCTGCGGCAACACGCTGAATGCGAATCAGCCGATCGTGCGCCGACTGATTCAGGACAGCTTGCGTTACTGGGTCGTCGAGATGCACGTGGATGGATTCCGGTTCGACCTGGCATCGGTGTTATCTCGCGACGAACGGGGTGAGCCGCTGCCCAATCCGCCAGTGTTGTGGGAGATCGAGTCGGATCCGCAACTGGCCGGAACAAAACTCATTGCGGAAGCATGGGATGCCGCGGGCCTCTACCAGGTGGGACGCTTCGTCGGCGACAGCTGGCAGGAATGGAACGGCCGCTTTCGTGATGACGTCCGCCGTTTCGTGAAAGGTGACAACGCGTCGGTCAGCGGCCTGGCGACTCGATTTCTCGGCAGTCCGGACTTGTTCGGCCACGAGGAACGCGAGGCCGAGCAGAGCATCCACTTCGTCGCCTGCCACGACGGGTTCACGCTGAACGATCTCGTCTCGTACAACCACAAGCACAACGAAGCGAACGGCGAGAACAACCGTGATGGATCGGACGACAACCTGAGCTGGAATTGCGGTGTCGAGGGACCATCGGACGATCCGGCGATTGAGGCGGTACGGAATCGTCAGGTCAAGAACCTTCTGGCGCTGACACTGCTTGCGGTCGGGACGCCAATGCTCCTCATGGGGGATGAGGTTCGCCGCACTCAGTTTGGCAACAACAATGCGTACTGCCAGGACAACGAGATCAGCTGGTTCGACTGGACGTACCTCGAGCGGCACGCCGACGTTCACCGCTTCGTCAAAGAGCTCATCGCTTTCCGTCAACGACGAGACGTGGTGGCGGGAGAGGAAACGGTCTCGTTGAACGAGCTGCTGCGACGCGCGCACCTCGACTGGCACGGCACGACCCTCGACCGTCCGGATTGGAGCGAGCACTCCCATAGCCTGGCGTTCACCATGAAGAGTCTACGCTCGAGGTTTCTGCTGCACGCCATGCTCAACGCGTATTGGGAGCCGTTGACATTCGAGCTGCCGCCCTCGAGCGAGCATCGATGGCGCCGGTGCATTGATACCTCGCTGGTATCGCCCGATGATGTGCGCCGCTGGGAAGAGGCGCCGATGGTGGAGCCTGCTGTTTACGTCGTGCAATCGCGCTCGGTCGTGCTGCTCGCGCGCGGGGATTAGGGATTAGGCGCGCCACGGGCGCGCCCGCCGGAGCGGAGCGGGGCGTTGGGCCCCCGCGAGCGAAGGCGTGAGGGGTCCGCGGGGGCGAAGCCCCCCGGATCTATTGATTGAGAGGGAGATATGGACACCCAACTCGCGCATGAGCCTGTCGCGCACGGTCCGTTATCGGATACTGAGCTGTCGCTGATGGATGCCTATTGGCGGGCGTGCAACTACCTGTCTGTCGGCATGATTTATCTGAAGGACAACCCGCTGCTGCGAGAGCCGCTGAAGACCGACCACGTGAAGTACCGGCTGCTCGGACACTGGGGCGCAAGTCCGGCACTGTCGTTCGTGTGGGTTCATCTGAACCGGCTGATTGTCCGCGACAACCTCGACTTGATCTTTGTCGCCGGACCGGGCCATGGCGCCCCCGGTGTGCTCGGGCCGGCCTATCTCGAGGGCACCTACTCCGAGATCTATCCTGACAAGAGCCAGGATCTCGAAGGCCTGCAGAAATTCTTCAAACAGTTTTCATTTCCCGGCCACATCGGCAGTCACGTCACCCCTGAAACTCCCGGCTCGATTCACGAAGGCGGCGAACTCGGCTACAGCCTGTCGCACGCCTACGGCATGGCCCTCGATAGCCCCGACGTGATCGTCGCGTGCGTCATCGGTGACGGCGAGGCCGAGACCGGCCCACTCGCCACATCCTGGCACTCGAACAAGTTCATCAACCCGATACGCGATGGCGCAGTGCTGCCGATTCTCAATCTCAATGGATACAAGATTGCAAACCCCACGCTCCTCGCGCGCATCAGCCACGAAGAACTCGAGGCGCTGTTTCACGGCTACGGCTACACACCGTATTTCGTCGAGGGCAGCGATCCGACGGTGATGCATCAGAAGATGGCGGCGACTCTCGATCGCGCCGTTGGTGAAATTCGCGCGGTTCAGAACACCGCGCGCGCGTCGAACAATCCAGTCCGTCCGCGATGGCCGATGATCGTGCTGCGTTCGCCGAAAGGATGGACCGGTCCGAAAGAGATCAAGGGTCACAAGGTCGAAGGCTCGTGGCGCTCGCATCAGGTCCCGTTCTCCGATGTTCGCGACAACCCCGAACATCTGAAGCTGCTCGAAGATTGGATGCACAGCTACAAGCCGGACGAACTGTTCTCAACCGAAGGCACGCTGATCCCGCAGCTGAAAGCCCTGGCACCGACGGGCCCTCGCCGAATGAGCGCCAACCCGCGTGCCAATGGCGGGCTGCTCCGGAAGGATCTCAAGCTGCCCGATTTTCGCAAGTATGCCGTCGACATCTCCTCACGAGGCACGACCGAACACGAGAACACCAAACCGCTCGGCGAATATCTTCGCGACGTCCTCGCCGGCAATCCGACCTCGTTCCGTCTCTTCGGACCGGATGAAACAGCGTCCAACCGGTTGCAAGCCGTCTACGGTGCGTCGAAGAAGACGTGGATGGCTGACATGCTGCCGGAGGACAGCGACGGCGGAGAGCTGTCGTGCGACGGACGGGTGATGGAAATGTTGTCCGAGCACACCTTGCTCGGTTGGCTCGAGGGCTACCTGTTGACCGGGCGTCACGGCCTCTTTCACACGTATGAAGCATTCGCCCACGTGATTGATTCAATGTTCAACCAGCACGCGAAATGGCTGGACATTTCGCGGAATCACGTGCGCTGGCGCGCCCCGGTCGCCTCGGAAAACATTCTGCTCTCGTCGACCGTATGGCGTCAGGATCACAACGGGTTCTCTCATCAGGATCCGGGGTTCATCGATCTCGTCGCCAACAAGGGGCCATCGGTCGTCCGCATCTATCTACCACCGGATGCGAACACACTGCTGGTTGTCGCCGATCACTGCCTTCGCACGACCAACACCGTCAATGTCATCGTCGCCGACAAGCAGAAACATCTGCAATTCATGAACATTGACGATGCCATCACCCACTGTGCGAAAGGCGTGGGTATCTGGGGACGCGCCAGTACTGACGCCGGAGAAGAGCCCGATGTGGTTCTCGCCTGCTGCGGCGACGTCGCGACCATGGAAGCACTCGCCGCAGCCGCGATTCTCCGCGAGCGGGTTGCTGATCTGAAGCTCCGGTTCGTGAACATCGTCGATCTCTTCAAGCTGCAACCCGACACGGAGCATCCGCACGGCTTGAGTGCGCGGGAGTTCGACAGCCTGTTCACGACCGACAAGCCGATCATCTTCAATTTCCATGGCTACCCGTGGCTGATCCACCGCCTCGCATATCGCTTCAAGGGGCACGATCAGCTACACGTGCGCGGCTACAAGGAGAAGGGGAACATCAATACGCCACTCGAATTGGCGATGCTGAACGAGACGTCGCGCTTTCACCTCGTGATCGACGTGATCGACCGCGTGCCCAAGCTGCAGGCGAAGGCGGCGCACCTGAAGGAAGAGATGCGCAACGCGATCATCGACAACATGCGGTATGCGCACGAGCACGGTACGGACCGGAAGGAGATCGTGGAGTGGGTGTGGCCGTACTGAAGGGGGCACCACCGCATACGAGCTCAGCGGATGAAATCGGTCGACAGGAACGTCGACGACCGGTTCGACACGATCGATCTGATGATCGCGCGATTCGGGTCGAGAAAAGGGCAACCACGTCATGGAACGGGTTGCCCTTCGCCCGTCGCTCATTATTCGAGCACATGCGCGGCTTCGATCGCGAGGAGCCGGTGTGCCGCCTTCGTCGGATGAATTCCATCCCAGAACAAATACTCATCGGGTGACTCGCAGGTGAATGGTACGACGTTCGCAGTCACGCACGCCGAGGACACGTTCGTCAGATTGAAGGCGGCTGGATCGGCGACGATGGCATTTAAGAGCTGATTTGCGTCCAGGCGCGTGAAACTGACACCGGGCAACATTGCCGTGAGCTGTGCCAGCGTTCCCGTGAGACCAGCGTTGAACGACATCGACAGCTGGCCGGCAAGCGCTCCGGCCGCAGGCCCAAGCGACCGGATGGCAGGCGTCAACGCGATGTTTGGAACAACCCAAATCAAAAATTGGCGCGCTCCCGCCATGTACAAGCGATGAATGTTGTGTGCAATGGACTCGATTGCCTGCGTCAGAACAGGGCCGCCGTTTCCTCCGGCCGCGTACACCGCGAAACTGTCTCGAACGTCATTGCTGCCCATTTCGATGACGTATAGGGCCTGGGATGATGCAACTCCATTCGAGCGCTGAAGGAACCCATCGACTTGCTGCGTCAGATTGAAATTGATGCCGTCGGCGTACGCCCGTGCCGCACCGACAGCAAAGTTCGTCGCCACCGAACTGTTCGACGCCAGGGCGGGACGTATAGCCCCGTCCAGTCCCACTGATCGTCCAAACTGCTCGATCCAGGTCGCGCCGTTACTGAAATGATGACCGCCCTTTGCGTAAGGTGCGCTTGGAACGAGCAATGGGTTCAGCGTGAAGTCAGGCGGTGTGCTCTGATCCCCGACGAGCGCGAACGCATTGCCGGAGTCCGACAAACTTGTACCGAACACCACGATACCCGAGAATCGTGACTGCGCCGCCGGCAGCGCCGGCGACAGCAGCACGAGTGCCAGGCCACAGACCACTGTCCAGCAGGTCAATGGAATGGACCGGCGTGTGGTAATGACCATGATCGTACCCTCACATTTGCGGAACGCAGCACGGTGTCAGCGACGTGGGCGATGTCGGCTGCCTTGAACATCGCGTTTTGAATTCTTGATGACTCACGAATCAGAAGTCGTGAGCGAGAGGTTCGAAATTATGAAGAAAGTCTTTGCGAGGCTTCGTCCATGCAGTTCATCCACACAAGCGCTATGTCGCGCAGCCAAGTCTCAACCGCTCGGGGTCCGAAGGAGGGGCGTGATGTCTGCAGTGCTCGTGTACTCTCTCCACTTGCATCCTGCGTTCCACCCGTGGCGTGGGCAAGTCGACGTGTCGGAAGCGAAAGAGCCGGTCGCGGGTTTACGAATGCCGGATTTCCGGCAGTTGCACACGGATACCCAGCACAACGCGATGGCCATCGTCACCGAAGTGGTTCGGATTTGACCAAAAGGGAAAAGGGAAAGGGGGCATGGGAAGAGGAGACGGTGTTCAGCCGGAAACGAGAGCGCACGTCTCGCATCCAGTTGATCACGAGATGGACCTGTGCTGCCGGCGCGGGACTCAACGGGTCCACCTGCATCACGTAAACCCATGTCCGTTGGCTCTGACATCGAAGCAGCGCAGCGGCACGCACGAGAAGTTCTGCAGGTCTGCCTGATTAAATTCAAAGAGCACACGCGGAGCGCCTATCGGAGTGCCATTGTCGATGCTGGCGGCAAGCATCTGCAGGCGCCTCCGCAATCCCCGCAATCGCTCACGCGTCCGGCTTGGGCAGCGCGTGGGTCGAGAGTGCACGCGTTCGAGCACCTGCGAAGCTCAGAGACCGACTTGCCAGCTGCTGCTGTCGGATTTCGCGGATCGCGAGGGCGTTTCGCTGGACCGCAGGCTCCAGACACTTTCTTATTGCTTATCCGTCGACTTCTTGAAGAGCGGCGTCACGTCACGTTTGCCTTTTTCCAAATACGGCACTCCGTGTTCCATCCAATCGGGCTTCGGTGCGTCCTTCAGAAAATAGTCGAAGTATTCAGCCAGGTGCACCGTCCAGTGCTTCTGATTCTCACGCTGCCTGAGCCCGTGCTTCTCCCCGTTGTAGGTGAACATGTACGCCTCTTTACCGAGGCGGCGCATGGCGGTGAAAAACTGGATCCCCTGCTGCCACGGCACCGCGTCGTCTTCGTCATTCGCCATCGTCAGATACGGCGTCTTCACCTTGTCGATCCAGTAGATCGGTGAGTTTTCCAGATACAGTTTCGGATTTTCCCAGGGCGGAACGCCGATGCGGCTTTGCGTTTTCTCGTACTGAAAGGCCCGTGACATTCCCGTGCCCCAGCGAATGCCTCCGTAGCCACCGGCCATATCCACCACCGACGCGCCAGCCTCGACCGCGCGGAATATGTTCGTCCGCGTAATCATGTAGGTGATCTGATATCCGCCCCAACTATGCCCCTGGATGCCGACGCGCTTGGGATCGATAAAGCCCATCGAGATCACTTTCTGCGTCGCCGGCAGCACACACTTCAATGCGCTCTCGCCAGGGTATCCGATGTCGTAGACGATGTCCGGCTGCAGGACGATGTAGCCGTTGCTGACGTAACGGGTGACGTTGATGCTCGAGCCGCCGGGTGCGGGTGGCACGTAGCGGTGGAGATTGTTCGAGAGTTGCTCGTAGATGTAGACGAGAAGCGGATACTTCTTTGACGGATTGAAATCCTCAGGCTTTGTCAGAATCGCCTTCAGTGTCTTTCCGTCGGCATTGACGTACTCGATCAGTTCCGATTTCCCCCAGTTGTAGCTCGCCTGCTGCGGATTCGCGTCGCTGATCTTCTTCATGTCGGTGAATGCGCCGCTCGACACCCACAGGTTGGGAAACTCTTCGAACCGCGACAGGGTAAACACAAACACATCCGCATCTCGCGCCTTGATCGGCACGCCAAAGCTCTTGTCCAGCATCACCAGTTTCGTCGGCGCCGCCGCAGTATTCAGCGTGACCCGGTACAGGCCGCTGGCGCGCGTGTTCTCGTTCACCGCCGACAGAATGAGCGGCTTCGTCGGTGAGATCGCGGCATCCTCCGCGTCGCGGCGGCCTGGCCCGCCTTCCTCCTCGGACGTTGATGCTGGCTCGCTACGCAGATAGCGAAAAACGATCTGCTCGCGGCGCCCATCGGTGATTCTGCGGCCGCCGCTGCCATCCGGCTTCACTTCCCAGATGTCGTAGCGATCGTAGACGAGCAGGGATTTGTCGCCCTCAGTCCAGCCGGCATGCCATACGGCGATGGGTGCGCCGGGTGATCGTCGGTCTCGCTCTGGAACTTCACACCGAGCTTTGCGGTGAGATTGATGTTCTGCCCATCACTCGTCCGGATTACATGCCAGTTGTCGTCGCGCTCGCTGAAAAACAATACGTAGTTCGAGCCCGGGGACATCGAACCGGAGAAGTTGACTTTCTCCAGGATCCGCTTCCGGGTTCCATCCGTCAGCGACACCAAGTACTCGTCATCGTAGCTGCCGTCCCACGACACGAGCTGTTTGTAAGGCACGCTGGAGACGCCGAGCGCGATGCAGCACGTGTCGTTGGTCAGCACGTCCGGCATGTCCGGCGACGCGAGCTGTGTGAACTTTCGATCGGCGAGCGTCATCACGGCACGGAAGTTCCGCTTGCGCTCGTCGTCGGCGCGGACTTTCTGCATCGGCTGGATTTCGGGATCCTTGTAATGCCAGATGTCCACCTTGACCGGTTCCGGCGCGTCATCCGGATCGGCATGCGGCGGGGGCGACGTCCCAAAAAAGAGGCGGGCGCCGTCCTTCGAGAATTCGAGGCGGCCGCTTTCACTGACAGCGATCGGTCCGGCGCGCGTTTCGGACGGCACCTTCAACTCCGTCGCCGAGTTTGCCGACATCAGTGCGTGATACAGCTTGAACCGCGACGCCTTCGACGCGTAGTCATCGCGATCGCTGATGAATGCGAGCTGTGTTGCCCTCGTGTCGAGTGCGAAACCTTTGTAGGTGCCCTGACCGGTCATCAACGTCTTGGTTGAGCCGTCCGCGATTTTTCGGAGGAACGCGCCGTCGTTTGCCGGTGTCCTCGACGACACCGAGTACGCGACTGCGCTGCCGTCCTTGGCGACGGCGTACTCCATCACTTCAGCGATGGTTGACTGCGTCGCCGTCGTGAGATCGCGAATGACGAGATCGGTTCCCGGCTCGTGTTTCTTCACCGGCGGCTTCGTTTCCTGTGCTTCTTCGCCTTCGCGTTCCTGTCCACGTGCGCGCGGCGCCGGTTCGGGTGCCGCCAGGTAAACGACAATTCGTATCGGATCCTCCGGAAGCCGGAAGCTCTTGACATGTTCTGCGAGTGTCGTCACCTGTCCGCTGTAGAGATCGACGACGCCAACACCGGCTTTCGGCATCTCTTCCGGGCGGCGCTTGGCCTTGCGTGCCTGGTCCACCTCAGTCTTCAGAGGCGCCTTCTCAAAAATGACAAACCGGCTGTCCGGAGTGATGACCGGGTTCCGGCCGCGTGGGGCGCGATGCTCCACGTTTGTCTGGAGGTTGCGAACGACAACCTCGCCGTCGCCATCCTGTGGCATCAGCGCATAGGCGACCCAAACACCGTCGCGCGACACCTTGGTTCCCTGGATGGATTTCCACCCATCGTACACATCGTGGGCGATCGGCTTTTTCGAAGTTGGCTGCTGCGCGCCAACGGGCACCACAAACAGGGCGATGACACAGGCAATAAATAGCTTTCTCATACGCTGCTCCCGACCACTTCGGAATGGTCGTTTATCACTATCTATTGCTTCAGGGCAACAGTTCCGGATTCCAGTAGTCAACCCCACCGCAACACTCCGAGCGCTGGCCGACCTGTTCACAACCGTCGTGTGCGAGTCAAATCAGCAGGAAGATGTTTCCATCCGCTTCGCGCGCGGGCTTCGTGGACTCGTCGGTGCGCGCGACGTTTTGATCCGTCCGACTCCTGTGGTGGCGGGGGCATGACTGCGAATCAATCTACTTCCGCCTGAGCGGCCACGATCGTTCGGGAATGATTCTGCAGATCCTTTTCGATCGCGATCGCGCGGTGACGACCGGCGAGTTCAAGCTCATGAAAGCCGCGACCGGCCCTGCTTCGGCGTTGCTCGAATTGCGGCGGACATCGAGCGGCGAGGCCCGGCTGCTGGGACCAATGGAGGAGGTGGCTCAAAAGGCAAAAGGGAAGAGGGAAAAGGGAGAAGGGAAAAGGCATTCAGCACGCAGTGGATGGCGCGGCGACGTCGTCCTCTTTGTAACCTTCTCGCCCGCTTCCTGTAGTTCGTTGCAGCTGTCGATGCGATTGTGCTCCTGTCGACGGCGTTGGAGGTGGCATATGGAGCGAGCGCTGCAAACTGCGTTGGCCGCGACATGGGCACTTACTCTGTGCGCCTGCGGTGGTGGTCCGAACGGACCGGCACCGCAACCATCTTCCAACCCGCCGGCCACCCCAACGAACACATGGTCGATCGCCGGCCAGGTCGTTGCCACGGGATCGCAACAGCGCGTTGGCGGTGCCACGATCACGCCCGGATGGTCGCTGGCCGCGGTGAACGCTGACGAACAAGGAACCTTCGGGCTTGGCGATCGCACCAATCCGCCCGCAATGCCGGCCCCGGCGACGATCTCTCAGCCGGGATTCATCTCGCACGATGTGTGGTTGGCATGGCAGGCTGGCGCGAGGGGCAACGTGACCCTCGAGATCATTCGCGATGCCCCACCGTTTTCGTTGGACTTCGATAAACAGTTCGTGCGCGACACGTACGACCATCCTTCGGGGCCTCCCTCGTTCTTGAGGCGCTGGGAGATGGCGCCAAGCTTCTATGTCCGCACGGTCGATCAGAACGGTCGTCCTGTCGAACCGGAGGTCCTGGCGGTCACGCTCGATGCACTGCGTCGCGCGGTGCCGGCTTACACCGCAGACCGCTATGCGGCCGCGGCGATCGAAACCGGTACCGACGTCCGGCCCCACGGCGATCGGCTGGATTAACGTCGATTTCAGACGCGAATCGAATAGCAGGATCTGCGGCGAATCCTTCGTCGGCGCCAATCCGGGCACGATCACGTTGTTCGAGGACGTCTGCTCGTGCGGCAGCATCAAGGTTCCAGGCTCGGTGACGATGCACGAGGTCGGGCACGCCCTGGGGTTCTTCACGTGTCCGACAAGAACAGCTTGATGTACCCCTTCGACTCGGGCTTCTGCCGCGCGGGAGCACTTTCAGCTGCCGAGTCGTTTCACGCGGCGATTGCCTACTCGCGTCCCCGGCAGAATACCGACCCGGACAAGGATCCAGCCTCATTCAGAAGCTTCGGCGCGCGCGCCGAGGGACCGCTCGTCGAGCGCTGATCAGATGCCGTATTCATTCGCGGTGGTGTCGTCACCGTTGTCTCAGTTGACCCCACCCCCGCATCATCTCCTCGACAAGAGTCTTGGCTTCCGTTCGAAGGCGCGGCTGGAGAGCCGCGATCGCGCTGAGTGATTGCGACCGAAGGCTCCCGTCGTCACCGTCATGAACGCTACCGGACCCGAGCTGGACGCCTGAATCGTAGACAAGATCCGACAGATCTTCGACCGATCGCAGATCGTCGAGAGTGATCTCGCGGTACGAGGGCTCCCAGCTGCGGACCCACCAGTTGCGGAGGTGCTCGCCCGCGATCGTCATTTCAGGAATGTCCTCTTCAGGGCCTGCCACCAGAATGTTGTGCCGCAATCGACCCACCTGCTGGCTGCCGACGATGACTCTGAACGCAGGTCGAGACTTGGGCGCCTCGAGGCAACCGAGGCCCTTGAGTGCCCGCAGCGCCTTGGCTTCGAGCAGTTCATCGTCTTCGGGATCATCGGAAGGGCCTCGCACACGCATCAGGATCTTGCGAATGGCCGCGCTGCCAATGCCCATCTGCAGCCAGCCGGCGTGGATCACCTGAAAGTACCCCTCGGGCAGCTCCGGCCGCTCGCGTCGCACGAGTCGCGAGAAGACGGTCATCGACGCGAGCAGTCCCTTCATCGACGCTTCGGACATCGGCACCATCTTCGTCTCCGCCGACGCGAAGAAGGCGTCGCGCGAGGGAACGGGGTTTTTGGTTCTGACCCATCGCACGATGTCCGGCTTGGCGGGGTGGTAGGCGACTTGGGAAAGACCGCGGCGGTAACCTTCAAAGAATCGATCGAACAGCCGATCGCGATCGCCGCTCCAGCCACGGCGGCGCGCGGCCAGGTCGATGGATCCGAGAAATCTCGAGATGTCGACCAATGCCGGGCCGCGCGTCGAATCGTCGAAGTCGTCCAGGCCCCACGCGTCGTCGGTCAACGCGTACTGTTCGATGTGTGCGTCACCGTGCAGCTGCACGATGGGTTGCTTCGCCAGGTCAGCGCCGAAGACCTCGCAGACCCGCGATGTCCATTCGTGGTTGATGAATCGGAAGTAGTTGTAGGGATCTTCGCGCAGACGATCGAGCAACTCGGGCGCCGCCGCCGCGAGCGCAGCGGGCTCGGCGGTCAGCGCGTGACGATCGGCGCATCCGGCAGTCGCGTCGACGACGAGCACGGCAAGCACGACGCGAGCGGCGTACCATCGGCGTGTTGATCGAGCACGGAAGCCGACGATAGCCAGCATGCAGGCGATTGAGGAATGGCGAGGTCGTGTGCCTATCGGTTTCGACGTTCGTGCGTTTCGTGACCGTCGAGGCGTGCCTCAATATGTCACGAGACCTTCCGACTTGTATATGCCGATGGTCCGCTCGACAAGTTCATTCGTGGGCGGCTTCCCGTCCTTCAGCGTGTACGGAATCCCGAGCTTCTCCCACTTGTACTGGCCCATTTGATGGAACGGCAAGACGTCGACGCGTTCCACGTTACCGAGCCCAGAGACGAATGCGGCTGTTTGTTTGATGTCTGCTGGATCGTCGGTCAAGTCTGGCGCCAGCACGTAACGAAGCCACATTTTCCGTTTGCGCGCCGCCAGGCGACGAGCGAACTCCAATGTCGGCGCATTGTCCATTCCCGTCAGGTGACGATGCCGCTCTGAATCCCACGTCTTGATATCGAGCAGGACGAGATCGATGGCTTCCAGGTCGTCGTCACTCAGCTTCTCGCCGTAGTAGCCATTCGTGTCGAGCGCGGTGTGAACGCCCATCGCCTTTGCCGCGGTAAAGAGCTTCACCACAAAACGGTGCTGCATCAGCGGCTCGCCGCCGCTGATGGTGAGGCCGCCGGACATCACTTTCAGTCCCTGCCGATACTTGCGAAGCTCTTCGGTGGCTCTCGCGATCGTCACTGGTATGCCATTGCTCATCGTCCACGTGTCCGGATTGTGGCAATAGAGGCACCGCCACATGCACCCGGCCGTCCAGGCGACGACGCGTACGCCGGGCCCATCGACCGCCGAACCGGTCGTGAACGAGTGCAGAAATCCCATATCGCCAGTGGCAAGTGCCGAGCGGACGTCTGACTCGGGAACGCCCTTGCCAAGATTGACTCGAAGCTCAAACGGGCTCTTCGCTTCGAGCGACTGTTCTTGAGTGTGGATTGTCATAACTACCTGCCACAGCGGTTAAAGCACCGAACTGGTCGTGGACTCGCCCGGAGCGTTCACCGACCCATGGAACGTCCGATTGATCACGTCCATCTGCTGCTCTCGCGTGAGCCGCACGAAATTAACTGCGTAACCTGAGACGCGGATCGTCAGGCTCGGATACTTCTCCGGATGATCCATCGCATCCAAGAGCGTCTCGCGGTTCAAGACGTTCACGTTCATGTGATAGCCGGTGCTGCTGAAAAACGCGTCGAGCATGGCCGTCAGGTTCGTGATGCGATCCGCGGGCACCCGGCCGAGACCTGTCGGCACGAGCGAGGTGGTGAGCGAGATCCCGTCAGCGGCATCTCGATACGGAATCTTTGCCACCGAAGCGGCCGAGGCATGAATGCCATGGCTGTCACGGCCGTGCATCGGGTTGGCGCCGGGCGCGAATGGTTGGCCGTGCCGTCGGCCGTCTGGTGTGTTGCCCGTCGCTTTGCCGTAGACGACGTTCGATGTGATCGTCAACACAGACTGCGTGTGCACCGCCTTGCGATAGGTCGGATACTTTCTCAGCTTGCTCATGAATGTCGTCACCAGCCACACCGCGAGTTGATCGACGCGGTTGTCGTTGTTGCCGAAGAAGGGAAAGGTCCCTTCGGTCTGATAATCGGTGATCAGACCGGTCTCGTTTCGGACGACACGCACTTTCGCGTACTTGATCGCTGACAGGCTGTCGGCGACGACCGACAAACCGGCAATGCCAAACGCCATGGTTCGCAGCGGCGCGTAATCGTGCAGCGCCATCTCGACGCGCTCGTACGCGTACTTGTCGTGCATGTAATGGATGACGTTCATGGCGTTGACGTAGACACCGGCGAGCCAGTCCATTATCTTGTCGAACTTGCCGAGCACGTCGTCGAAGTCGAGATACTCACCCTTGACTGCTTCGGCGGCGGGCGCCACCTGTTCACCGCTGATTTCGTCGCGCCCACCATTAATCGCGTACAGGAGGCACTTGGCGAGATTGGCGCGCGCGCCGAAAAACTGCATCTGCTTGCCGACGAGCATTGGCGAGACGCAGCACGCGATCGCGCCGTCGTCTCCCCAGACCTGGCGCATGATTTCGTCGCTCTCGAATTGCAGCGAGCTCGTGTCGATCGCGACCTTCGCGGCAAATCGGCGAAATCCGTCAGGCATCCGCGCTGAATACCAGATCGTCAGGTTCGGTTCCGGAGCGGGACCGAGGTTGTAGAGCGTCTGAAGGATGCGAAAGCTTGTCTTCGTCACCAGCGACCGGCCGTCGTCGCCCATTCCGCCGATCGACTCGGTGACCCAGGTTGGATCGCCGGCAAACAGATTGTCGTACTCAGGGGTGCGAAGGAAGCGAACGATCCGCAACTTGATGACGAAGTCGTCGATGATCTCCTGCGCCTGCTCCTCGGTCAGGAGTCCGGCCGTAAGATCACGCTCGAAGTAGATGTCGAGGAAGGTCGTCGTACGGCCGAGAGACATCGCCGCGCCGTTCTGTTCCTTCACGCCGGCGAGATATCCAAAGTAGAGCCACTGTACCGCTTCCTTCGCGGTGCGCGCCGGGACGGAGATGTCGAAGCCGTAACTCGCTGCCATCTTCTGCAGTTCTTTGAGCGCGCGAACCTGCTCGGATAACTCCTCGCGATCGCGGATGATTTCGTCGCTGGACTGGAGCGCGTCGAGCGCGTTCTTTTCTTCCTGCTTGCGTTCGATCAGCCGGGCGACGCCGTACAAGGCGACGCGCCGGTAGTCGCCGATGATCCGGCCGCGTCCGTACGCATCGGGAAGTCCCGTCAGGATGTGCGAGCTTCGGCACCGTCGGATGTCCGCTGTGTAGGCATCAAAGACCGCGTCGTTGTGAGTCTTTCGATACTTTGTGAACGCCTCGACGATGTGGGGGTCTGGTTCGTAGCCATACGTCTTGAGAGCGGTGGCAACCATGCGCCAGCCGCCGTTGGGCATGATCGCGCGCTTGAGTGGCGCGTCGGTCTGTAGGCCGACGATGATTTCGCTTTCCTTGTCGATGTAACCCGGCGCATGAGCCGTAATCGAACTGGGAATCTGCGAGACGTCGAGCACCCCCTTCTTCCGTTCCTCGATGAAGAGCTTTTGCAGCTGTTCCCAGATTTTCAGCGTCCGTTTTGTCGCAGGCGACAGGAAGGATTCGTCGCCGTCATACGGTTCGTAATTCTGCTGGATGAAATCGCGAACGTTGATCTCTTTCTGCCAGAGACCCGTTCGAAAGCCATGCCACGGCGATGTCTTTGCTGCAGCAGCTCTATCGGTGGATGTGATGACGTCCATGTGCCACTCCTGCTTTGGCAGGCCTAAAGGCCTGCGCTACATCGTTCTGAAAGCGCGCGGTCGACACGGAGCGCAGCCCTTCAGGGCTGCCTACGAGACCGTTCGCGCACGAGTTTCAATCAGCCCCAGCACCGTGCCGGTATGGCGTGCGATGACGAGCTCCTCATTGGTCGGGACGACCCATACCGAAACAGGACTGCCCTGGCCCGAGATCCGCGTTTGCTTGTTGCTGTTTGCATCTGTGTCGAGCTCGATGCCGAGCCAGGCCGAGGCATCGCAGATGCGGCTGCGAATCTCGGCAGAGTTCTCACCTATTCCAGCGGTGAACACGAGTGCGTCGATGCCACCGAGCACCGCCGCAAGGGCGCCAATTTCCTTTGCGGCGCGGTAGACGAAGTAGTCCACGGCGAGCCGGTCCGCTGGCTCCCCGCTGCCCAGCAGATCGCGCATGTCGTTGCTCGTCCCAGAGATGCCGAGCAGGCCGGATCGTTTGTAGAGAATCGTCTCGACTTCCTTCGCTGACAGTCCAAGTCCCTGAAACAGATAGAGGACCACGCCTGGATCGAGGGCGCCGGGGCGTGTGCCCATGCAAAGACCATCGAGGGCCGTAAAACCAAGCGAGCTGTCGAGGCTCTTGCGGTTTCTCATTGCGCACAGACTTGCTCCGCTTCCCAGGTGAGCGACGATCACCCGCCCGTTGGCGATCTCTGGCGCGACGTCCGGCAGCACCGACGCGATGTACTCGTAAGACAGACCGTGAAACCCGTAGCGCTGCACGCCGGCATTACGGATCTCTCGCGGCAGGGGAACGAGTTCAGCGACCTCCGGCTGCCCTCGATGGAAGCTCGTATCAAAGCAAGCGACTTGCGGCACGTCAGGCAGCTGGGCCGAGACGGCTTCGATGGCGGCAAGATTGTGCGGTTGATGTAACGGCGCGAGCGGTATGAGCTTGCGCAGTTCCGCCAGGACCTCGGGCGTGATGGTAGTTGGTCCTGAGAAGCGCGCGCCGCCGTGAACGACGCGATGTCCGACACCGAGCACGCGGGAGCCACCGTAGGTTGAGCGTAGCCATGCCGCCAGCGAATCAAGAGCACCGCGCGCATCGCGAACGTTTGCTTTGTCCAGTTCGTTGTCGACCAGCCGTGTGCCGGCTCCGTCCTTTGCGGAGAAGCGCGGTGAGGTACCGATTCCTTCAATCTGACCGCGTGACTCCAGTCGCCATGCTTCGGATTCCGGTCGCCGATAGATAGAAAACTTGAGGCTCGATGAGCCTGCGTTTAGAACAATAACGAAGTCGTCCATTTTGGAACGCCCTGTCTGCATTACTTACTGCGCGTGGGGCCCCACCCCCCACGCGCTCTCGCTCGGCGGCGCGCTTCGCGCGCTTCACTCCGTCGCCTCGCTCGGGCCGCAGGCGCTCGCCAGCAGCCAATAGCCAGCAGCCGCTACGTCGCAACCTGCAGCGTCTTCCGCCGCGCATGCGCGGCCAGCATTGCTACTGCGCAACTCGCAACTCGCGATCGCACGCTGTCGGCACGGCTCGTCAGGATGATCGGGACGCGAGCGCCGAGGACAAGACCGGCGCTGTCGGCATTGGCCAGGAAACTGAGCTGTTTGGCGAGCATGTTCCCCGCCTCGAGATCGGGAGCCAGCAGGATGTCGGGATCACCGGCGACGTCGGACTTGATGCCTTTGATCTTTGCGGCGTCCTTGCTGATGGCGTTGTCGAACGCAAGCGGACCGTCGAGCAGGCCTCCGGTAATCTGGCCTCGATCGGCCATCTTGCAGAGCGCGGCCGCATCGATCGTGGCGGGCATCTTCGAGTTAACGGTTTCGACGGCGGCGAGAATCGCGACCTTCGGCGTCGACACGCCAAGCGAGACGGCCAGATCAATCGCGTTCTGAATGATATCGACCTTATCGTCCAGTGCCGGGGCGATGTTGATCGCGGCGTCGGTCACGATCAGGACCTTGTGATAGGTCGGCACGTCCATGATGAAGACGTGACTTATCCGCCGCCCGGTACGGAGGCCCGTCTCGCGGGCAACGACGGCGCTCAGAAGTTCATCAGTGTGCAGGCTGCCCTTCATCAACAGTTCCGCCGAGCCCTGGCGCACGAGTTCAACTGCCTTGGATGCGGCGGCATGACTGTGGGGCGCGTCGACGATTTTCACGTTGCCGAGGTCGATCCCACCCTTCATCGCCATCTCGCGGATTTTCATTTCCGGTCCGACGAGAATCGGAGCGATCAAGCCTTTCGCGCCCGCCTCGACGGCCCCTGCCAGGGCCGACGCTTCACACGGATGTGCGACGGCCGTTGGCACGGGTTCCAGACTTCGGCATCGCTCGAGCAGCAATTCATATTTCCCGGTTCCGGTTGTGCGATTCATATTTCCTCGTATGCGGCCACCAGCGTCGTGCGACGAGCCGCAGGTCCGGTTTCTTTCAGGAAGAACGTGAGCACAATCGCGAGGCCGACGCCGTACAGCAATGGTTGAAACGCCGTCTGATAGTGCTCGATGTTCATCGTCGACGCTCCGCCGCTGACGTTCATGAGAATCCTGGCGAAGACAGGTCCGAGCAGTGCGCTGAACGTAAAGTTCAGGAAGTTGACGACACCGGTCGCGGTGCCGCTCATCTTCGGCGGGTTCGCCTCTTTGATCACGGTGTAAGGCAGCATCGCTGCCCCCGATGCGATGCCGGCGACGATAGCGAGCACGTACGGGGGAAAGACGTCGACAGGTCCGTAGAGAATCCACGCAAGGCAGGCGAGCAGCACGGTCGCGCTGGCAATGATCACCGGCTTCCGACGTCCGATGCGATCGGAGATGAAACCAAGCAGCGGGCAACCGATGATCCATCCGAGCGGAACTGCGGCGGATCGGAGCACCGCCGTCGCGTAATCGAATCCGCGGCCTTCCTGCAGATAGCGGACACCCCACGTCATGTCGAAGATCGTCGTTGGAATGAACAGCAGTCCCGCGATGATCCCGCACAGAATCGATTGCGGATTGCGAAACACGACACCAAACGCGCGACCCGCGTCCGTGAGCCAGCCTTCGCGGTTTTGCGTCGTCTTCGATTCAGGGAGAAGAAGGAACAGCAGCACGCTAATCGCGAGGCCGCCGATGCCCATGCCGACCCAGAACCTATTCCAGCTGACGCCCGCGCCAATCATCGGCCCGACGAGGAACTGGCCGGCCGAGCCGCCGGCCATGCCAAACATCTGGGTGGCGCCGATCAGCGTCGCGGCTCGCGAGGCGGGGAAATTGGTCGTCGCAATGTAGGCGGCGCCGACCAGCGCGAACACGCCACCGGCGCCTTGCAGGAAGCGGCCGATACTCGCCATCTGACCGTTGCCAGTAGCAAACATCAGCGCGCCGATACCAACCGTGGCAGCTCCGAGTGGGACGACCTTGCGAGGGCCGAGCCCGTCCATCGCCGCCCCGGCGACGAGACTGAAGGGCGAGTAGCCGTAGTAGAAGAGACCAACCATCGAGGCGACAGCGGTTGCCGTCAGCCCGAATGCATCGGAGAGCTGCGGCATCATGACGGCCGGAGCCGATCGCAACGTGTACTGATAGAAGTAGTACATCGCGGTGATCAACCACGCCACCGTCGCCGCTCTCATCTGCTGATTCACGGATGTCGTCTCCGATTGGCTCCCGACCCGATCCTGCGTCAGCAGAGAACGACCGAAACCGCCAGGACCTCTTCGTTTGGGGCAATTGATGTACCGGGCGGATTTCCGGATCCGGCGTCGTTGAACGGCGGAAATACGAAGCCTTTGAGTGAAATGGCGGCGCGTATCGCGATTCTTCGGCGGACTTGACCTCCGCCGGGCCGGAGTTCCTCCCGAATATCGGAGGCTGGAACGAAGGGGTCACGACCTCGCGGCGTCAGCCATGGGAAACGGCGGGTCAGTGGGCCTCGATAGCCATCGATCCGATCTTGTACTGGCCGAATGGAAACATCTGGCAGGTGCGTCCTTGCATATTCGAGGGAAATGGCGCGCGAAGACTATTTCCGTTCTGCGATCCAGATGTCTGCTTCTTCGTGCACAGCGCCGTAGTAGATCGTCCGTCCGTCACGACTGATCGAGAACACGTCGTTAGTGGGAGGGCCAGGCAACTGGATCGGAACGATCGTTCGCTGTCGCGTGACGGAATCGACGATGACGAGCTCCGGATGCTGTCCGGGCGTGAAGTACACGACCCGGCGTCCGTCCGGAAGCCAGCGCACACCAAACACTTCCTCGGTCGCAATCGTCGTCGCCACGCGAGACTGGAGATCGTACACGGCCACCGCATATGACCGGCCGCTGGCGGAAACGAGAGGACCGCATAAACGAGCGCCATCTTTCGACCACGATGTCGCGAAGAAATACCCTGTGTCCGATTTCGTGCCCGGAAGGAGTGCCGGTTCAGTTCCGCCGGCGAGCGTCACCGAAAATACACCGCCTGCCGAGAACGTGCCGGAGAAGACGACCCTGTCGTCGATGGGTGAGGCAACGGGATATGCGCCGCCGCCCGGGATTGATCCGAGTTTGCGAAGGTTGCTGCCGTCAGGACGGATGGCCCATACGCCCCACGCTCCATCACGATTCGAATAGAAGACGAGCGCCTGCCCGTCATGCGTGAAGACAGGGGCGCGATCTCGCGGGGCGTCATCAGTCACGTGACGAATCCCCTTGCCCTCGGCGCTCCCGACGAAGATGTCCTCCTGCAGCTCGCCGATGCTGAAATACGCGATCTGGGATCCGTCTGGCGAGGCGTCGCTCGGAATTCGGATGTTGTTCGATCGATCGAGTACTACCGGAACACCTGCGCGATTGGTCGCCGGATCGAATGGAATCGCCACTGGATTCACTGAGGCGATCCGTGAGCGGAACGCCAGGCGACGCCCATCCTTGGAGAACCGCGGCTCGGTGGCGCGTGCCTGGACACCGGTTGTGACCGGCAGCGGCACGCCGGCAACAGTGCCGCTCGCCTGATCGACGGCGATCCGCCACAGGTTCATGGCGCCGCCACGGTCGCTCGAGAAGTAGACGAACCGGCCGTCCGGCGACCAGACCGGAGACCAGTCGATCGCCGCATCCTGTGTCACCGGCACCCGTGCCCCGCCGGATGCGGCAACCGTGAAGATGTCGCGCTGGCCGCCGTTGTTGCTCCAGTAGACGATGCGATCGCCAGATGGCGACCAGAAAGGCTGTATGGCGTCGCCTTCCACGCTCTTTTTGGGCGCACCGCCTTCGAGGTCGACGATATACATCGCACTGACCGTCTGCCTCGAGGAGGGGTCGCGCACTTCTTCCGTCGAGAACGCGATCTTCTTTCCGTCCGGCGACCACGCCGGGTCGAACCCAATGTCGGTCAGACGTCGAACCGATTCTCCTGTCGCCCCGGCGATGAAAATCCCTCCGTCGTCATCGGATTCGTGAAATGCGATGAGTGACCCGTCGGGTGAGTATGCAGGGGCCCCTTCGTTGCGACTTGGATCGTTGACGATCGGCGTTGGATTCCTGCCGCCGACGCGTTGGGCATAGATGTCCCAACTGCCATTGACGTAGATTGCATAGGCAACCGTGCTGCCATCGGGCAAGACCGTCGGCGACGTCTCGACTCCGGCCGCCTCGGTGAGCCGCGTGAAGTGTTGCCAGGGGAGTTCCACCTCTGTCGCCGCGGGCCTGATGAACCAGCTGGCCACAGCCGCTACGAGCGACGCGAACGCGATTGTCCATGGCAGCCACACGGCTCGCGTCGGTTCGACTCGCGCGCCGACGGGGGCGTCGACTCGCGGTGCGGAAGCGGAGGACGTAGTCGCCAACGTTTCGAGCGCAAACGCCAGGTCGTTGGCTGATTGAAAACGCAGATCTGGCGATTTCTCGAGACAGCGGCGCACGATCCGATCGACACCTGGAGCGATCGAGAGTCGCGCAAGATCGAGCTCGGGAGGCTCTTTCGTCAGAATCGCCGTCATCGTGTCGGCGGCGGTCTCCGCCTTGAACGCCCGCTCGCCGCCGAGCATCTCGTACAACAGGGCGCCAAACGCGAAGATGTCGGCTCGATGATCGACCGCAAGTCCTCGCACCTGCTCCGGTGCCATGTAAGCAAATGTCCCGAGTACCATTCCGGCGCTGGTGAGCGTTCCCGCGACACGCGTCTCATCGCTCGGAGCCGGCTCCATCGGTTTGGCCAACCCGAAGTCCAGAATCTTGACGTGATCGTCCCTTGTGATCATCACGTTCTCGGGCTTCAGATCGCGATGAACGATTCCACGCGCGTGCGCGGCGCCAATCCCGCGGGCTATTTGCAACGCATATGCGATCGCACGACGCTGCGGCAGCGGACCCTGCTCGAGTCGCGCGCGTAGCGTCTCACCATCGATGAGCTCACTGACCACATAGGCGAGACCATTGTGATCTCCGAACTCATAGATGGAGACGATGTTGGGATGCGAGAGCCTTGCGACGCTTAACGCCTCGCGTTCGAATCGCGCGCGGGCTTCGGCCGTGGAGGCGAGTTGCGCCAACAGGACCTTGAGGGCAACGTCACGTTGTAGCTTCCCATCGTGCGCGCGATAGACCTCCCCCATGCCGCCCGCCCCGAGCGAGCCCACGATCTGATACGCGCCAACGCGTGAACCGACCGCGAGTGACATGGCCCGGCAGCATAGCAGGAATGCAGCAACCGTATTCAGTTCGCCTTCAACCCGTGTTCGTCCGTGTTCTTCCGTGGTTGCACCTCCGGCGGGACGGAGGTCGCCCGCTCACACCGAAGTGGCCTTGAGCGAGTGAACTCCTTTCGCCGCAGTCACTTCGTCTGCTTGAGACCATCATCATCTTTGGGCACGCACCGTGCTTAGCCAGCTCAGGCGCTCGCCAACGCGCCGACGAAGGATCTCCCGATGATCATGCGACTGATCATCGCCGGGTGCCTGATGGCACTTTGCGTGATCATCCACGCCGGCGGCGTAATGTGGGCGCTCGGTCGAATTCGGCGCCACCCCGACTTTCCGGGATTCTGGGCGGGCACGTGGCTGTTCATCCTCGTCGCCGCCTGGATCGTGCTGCTGCACTTGTGCGAGATCACTGTCTGGGCCGGACTCTATTTCCTAAAAGGCGCGATGCCCGCCATGCAGACCGCGGTTTATTTCAGCGCAGTGACGTACACCACCACTGGCTACGGTGATCTCGTGCTGCCACCCGAATGGCGTCTTGTCGGCGCGATCGAATCCCTCACAGGAATTCTGATGTGTGGATGGTCGACCGCGTTCTTCCTCACGGTCGGCAGCCGCGTTTATGAATCTTCGGCCGGGACGGCGGTCGAACGGTGAGCACGTCCCTCTCGCTCAAGCCGTCGATCAACTGGCTGCTCGCGTTCATTCCAATTTCTCTCGCGCTGGAATACGCGCACGCACCCGATCCCGTGCTCTTCTTCTCGGCCGCGCTCGCGATTGTGCCTATCGCACGGCTCATCGTGCTGGCGACCGAGCAGATCGCTACTCGCACCGGCGACGCGATCGGCGGCCTGTTGAACGCGACCTTTGGTAACGCGCCGGAGTTGATCATCGCGATGGTCGCGCTCAGGGCTGGTTTCTTCGACATGGTTCGCGCATCAATCATCGGATCGATTCTCGCCAACCTGATGCTGGCGACCGGTGTCGCGTTCTTTCTCGGCGGCCTGCGGCAACACACACAGGAATACAACTCCAGTGCCGCGCGCCTTTACAGTTCGATGATGCTGATCTCCGCGGTCAGTCTGGGTGTTCCCAGCGCGTTCAACCGATTCTTCTCGCCGGAAGGAACCATTCACGCGGAGAAACTCGTCAATCTCGGGACCGCGTTCGTACTCCTCGCCGCTTACGTGCTCTACCTCGTGTTCCTTTTGAAGACGCACCCCGACTACTTCAAGAGCGTGACCGTCAGTGAAGTGGAACACGGTCACGAAGGGCCGCAGTGGAGTGTCGGACGCGCCGGCGGCAGCCTGGTCGCCGCGTCGGTCCTCGCGGCGTGGATGAGTGAAATCCTTGTGGGTGCCGCCGAAGGGACAGGCAAGGCACTCGGCATGTCGGAGGTGTTCATCGGGATTGTGTTTCTCGCGGTCATCGGCGGTGCGGCCGAAAGCGGATCCGCAATTGCGATGGCCCGCAAGAACAAGCTGGATCTCACCATCGGCATCGCGATGGGCAGTAGCATCCAGATCGCGCTATTCGTTGCGCCCGTTCTGGTGCTCGTGAGTGGCTGGGTCGCGCCGCAACCGCTGGAACTATCCTTCAGCCGCGCTGAAATTGGCACCTTGTTCCTGGCTGTGTTGATTGCGGCAATAGTGTCTGGCGATGGTCGATCGAACTGGTACAAGGGCGTTCAGTTGATGCTCGTTTACGCGATGATCGCCATCCTCTTTTATTTCCTGCCGACAGCCGCTCACTGATCGGCGCTACTGGCCCGTACGATACGGTGCGAAGTCGCTCCAGATTTGCTGAATCAATTTCGGATCGACGACGCGGGTATCGGCTTTGTCGGGCTCCTTCTGGGAATAGAGAATTAGTTTGACGCTCGAGCACTCGGGTCCGAGCGCGCCCGGTTCGAATACGTACAAGCCTTCGACCACGGTATTCGTGTCGGAGACATTCTGTTCCAGCTTGAACGGATGGATCGGCGTGACCTCCGCGTCCCCGCAAAAAGCGCGCAGGCGAGAGAATCCAGATTTGAATCGCTTGATCGCCGGGATCGCCATACCCTGCGTCTGCGCGGCTCCCCGCGCGACTTTCGTCCAGAAGCTTTCTTCGAACTTCGGCGTCACGCGGATCATGAGTACGGGAGGAACGTCCGCCACGTATTCCGACCAGTTGCCGAAATCCATTTGCGGCCGCAGCAACGGCGGGGCGACATCCTCCGGGCGTCGGCCGCGGTCGTTGCGATCTCGTTTGCTCGCCTGCTCGGCCTGATACTGCGCGCCATAGACCAACACCGGAGTGATGAAGCCGATATCGAAGTCCTCCGAAGTCATCGGATACGGATTCAGGCTGCCTGCGCGGCGCTGAACGATCTCCTTGAGCGCGTCGGGTGGAAAAGGTCGATTCGGTTCGACTGGCAAATGGCCCGCATCTGGGGCCGCCACATCCTTGACCTTCTGTGCAGCCGCGACGACCTCGCATGCGTCCTCAGTACGAATGACCTTGAGGTCGCCGCGTGCCGTCGCATCCTTCTCGTCGACAACCGATGTGATCCCCAGCAACGCGCCATCGGCAGTGAATACCGGACCCCCCGAGCCGCCGATCGCCAACCTGAAATCGGACTCGATCGCGCGAGGTCCCACTCGCAACACGACTCCAGGTGTCATGCCTTTGTGCTGACGGAGCGGCGCCGCGATCGTATAGATCTCCTGACGTTCAATCACTGGCTTCGTCGCCGGCTGCCCGCATTTCATGTCGATCGGCCGCAGAGACTCGATGGTCTTCGGATCCACTCTGACGAGCGCCACGTCACGATCGGCATTGGTCGCCAGAACGCGTCCGGCGACTTTCACCGTTGCGGTGAGCTGCACTTCGACCGCCGCCGCCGTTCCGACGGCGCGCTGGTTGGTGACGATCAGGCCGCTCGCGTCGATGAGGAATCCGGAGGCGTGCGTCGTCGGCGTCCAAATGCCAAACACGCTGTCATTCCACGGCATGAGCAGCAGCGACGGGTCGGATGCAATAGCGGAAGAGACCGTCGCCGTCGATGAAGTCGCAGTACCGACTTGCGCGTTTTTCATCGTCAGCTCGAGGTCCACGGTGCGGCCTGCGACGATGTCGAGGATCTGCATCCATTCGTACGACTTGCCTTGGAAGGCAACCGGCTGATCCGATTCGACGGTGTAGTTCCCCGGACGCAGCTGCACCTCGGCAGTGCCATCGAGTGCCGTGATCACGCGACGAGGCGGCGCGCTTGCGGGGTTGTCGCTGATGAGCAGCACATGACGTGGGATTGGTATCGGCTTCTGCTCCGGGTCGGCGAGTGCCACCTTTATGCGGAGGGAGCCGGTCGTCTGCGCGGCAGCGGCAGCCTGCGGGATCGCCATGGCGATAGTTGCAAGCACGACGGCGTGGAACATAGTCATTGGATTCCCTGGCTCTGGCTGGCAGAGTTCATTGTAGCAACCGCGACCATCGGCGTCCGTGCCACATCGCGACAGACGAAATTCAGCTCGAGCGCAGGTCGGCGTACTTGATGACGAACGTATGTAGAAACGCGTTCGAGCACCACATCCCGGCCGTTTCGACTCTGCGGTATTCGATCACATTTCGAACGCTTCGCTCCGCTCACTGTTGAGCCTTTCGGGCGACAGAGTTGCAAGGAACTCCGGAGGGAGGCACATCCATGGCAAAAAAGAGTTCCACCGCACGGAAGTCGACCTCTAGAAGACGCGCCGCAGAGCGAGAGCTGATCTCACCTCGCGGCGACAGGCGATACGTGAGACGAGGAGCGAGCGGTCGGTTCACCGAGTCAGACGACGTGGGGAGATCGCTGTCCAACGATCGGCGTCGACGAAGTAAGACGAGGGCCAAGCGAGGTCAAGGGGACCGCGGGGATCGCTGACCTTCGACCGGCTACTCCACCCTCAGCGCGGCGATCGGATCGATCGCCGCCGCTCTTCGCGCCGGCACGTAACCGGCCACAAGCGCCGCCACTATCAAGACTGACGCGAATGCAACCAGGATTCGTGGATCGCTGGAGGCGATCCCGAGCAGGCCGGCTTGCATCAGGCGGCTGAGTGCCACGGCGAGGATGGCACCGATCGCCGCGCCGGTCAGCGTCATTCGCAGCGCCTGCCCGACCGTCAATCTCACGACGTCCCGCGCCGATGCGCCGAGCGCGATGCGAACGCCGATTTCGTGCCGCCGTTGCGCGACGAAGTACGTTACCAGTGCGTAGAGGCCGACGGTCGCGAGCAGAAGCGCGATTGCGGCAAACGTCGTCATGATTGCCGCGAGGTACTGCAGACCGATCGTCCGCTCGTGGAGCGCACGGCGCATCGTCATCACGTCGAACACGGGTTGGTCCGGATCGATATTCAGCAAGGCACGTCGCGCCTCTGGTGCGATGGCCGTCGGTTCGCCACTCGTGCGAACGACAAGGCACAGATAATCATCCGGCGATTGAGCCAAGGGCCGATATATTGCGGGTGTATTTCGACGGTTGAACCAATCGTGGATCACATCGCCGGAAATCCCGACGACGGTCAACCATGGGCCATTGCGCACCTTCATTCGCCGTCCGATCGGTTCTTCATTCGGCCAGAATTTCCGCGCCATCGATTGCGACACAATTACGACCGGTTGCGTGTCTTCGCGATCGGCGGCATTGAAAGCACGCCCGCGGACCACCGGTATGCGCAACGCCGAAAAGTAATCACTGGTGATTGTCCGGTAATCCACCGACGGAAGGTTATTTGAATCGGCCGGGGGATGGCCTTCGATGTCAACTGCACGCGACGAGTTCGAGCCGCTCGTCGGCATGTTGTTGATCGCCGCCGCCTGCTCCACGCTGGCGATCTGACGGAGAGCATCGATCGTCTTCGTCACGAAAAGCCGCCGTGCTGCGTCGTCGGGATAACTACGGTCCGGCAGGATGAGCTTCATGGTGAGAAGCCCATCTGGATCGTATCCCTGGGGCCCGGTGAGAAATTTATGGGTACCGACAACACCGAGTCCCGCGGCGACGAGTAGCGGCAGCGCAATGGCGATCTCGAGAACGACAATCGCGCGACGAATCGTTTGACGCCCGGTCGATGTGCGGCCCCCTTCTTTCAGCGTTTCCGTCACTGACGATCGTGCTGACTGCAGTGCCGGCAGCAGCCCGAAGATGCACGCTGTGACGAAGGCGATTCCAATCGTGAAGGCGACCAGTCGAAAGTCGGGACCCAGCGATTCGAAGCCGGGCACGAACCGCAGGATGTTGGCGGGCATGCTGATACGCAGCGCGTAGAGACTGAGCCAGGCAAATCCCAATGCCGGTGGGACCGCGATCATTGCAAGGAGCGCGCTTTCGATCAGCGACTCGCGTGCGATCCGGCCGCGTGTCGCTCCGAGCGCGATGCGCACGCCTGTTTCATGCCGCCGCTCCGACGCGCGTGCCAACAAGAGGTTCGCGATATTCGCGCAGGCAATGAGGAGCACGATGAACGCCGATGCCTGCCATAGCGACAGCAACGCACCGGTCCCCTCGTCAAGCATGCCCTGCGTCAACGTGTAGACATGAACGCCGTGATTACGGTTTGCTTGCGGGTACTCGCGCGCGAGCCGCGCCGCGATGAGCGACAGTTCTGACTGCACGCCCTCGAGCGTGCTTCCGTTGCGGATGCGCGCAATTGGAGTAAGGTATCTGGCCGTGCGGCTCGGAGGCGTTTTGGGGTCGAATGCAACCGGCGCCCAGATTTGAGAGCCGTCAGGAAATGCAAACCGCGGCGGCATGACGCCGATGATCTGGTGCGGCTCTCCGTCAACGATGATGGCTCGTCCGATCACTGATGGGTCGGCATCAAACCGGCGCTTCCACAATGCGTCGCTGACGATCACGACATGATGACGGCCGAAGGTCTCGTCGTCACGGACCAAAGACCGCCCCAGCGCCGGCTTCACTCTCAACGCCTCGAAAAATCCGCTGGTGATCCGAAATCCGGGCAGCCGCTCTGGATTACCCCGATCAACGAGGTTGGCATCCCACCACACGTAACCGGAAAGAAAGTCGAGCGTTCGCGCCTCGGCGCGCCAATCAAGAAAGTTGGCAGGAGAGACCGCCTCTTTCTTGAATTCGAGACTCGGCGCGGTCTCGGATAGCAGGACGACCGAGTCGGGGTCCTCGAGTGGATAAGGCCGGAGGACGAGCCGATCGATCAGGTTGAAGATGGCGGCGTTCGCGCCGAGGCCGAGGGCCAGCGTTGTCGCGACGGTCAGGGTGAGGAGGGGACGTTTCAGGAGCGCGCGAAAGCTGTACCGGATTTCCTTGAACAGGTCAGACATTGAGGGTCTCCGGGCGACGGGGCCGGTCGTGGCACGCGGTCTATTCTACGGACTCGAGTGGGCGATCGTTCAACGGAAAGACGTTCTACTGTGACGAGAGAAGAGACCACCACCTGTTCACGGCAAAGGGATAGACTTGAAATAAGGGGGGTCTGCCATGCTGCGCGTCGAAAGTGGTGAAAAAAGTGCGCGCGTCGTTGCTCTCCAGATTCTTCTGAATCGCGACCCGTCCATTCGCCCAAGACTTGTGACCGATGGCAGCTTCGGAGCAAAAACCGCGGCGGCAGTCGATCGGTTTCGCGCGCAGGTGATGAAGCAATCGGGACCGAAAGGTGTGGCCGACCCGCCGATATGGAGCTTTCTCCTCACGCGAGCGCAGTTGCAGGTCGTCGAGGCCGTTGACATCACCGATCCTGCCGTGGTCGAAATCGCGCTGCCGAAATTGACGTCGCCGTCGGCGATTGTCATTGAGAGCGGAGGGATGTCGAATGGCGTCGCGCAGCTGGTGAACGAAATCCGCGCTCGCGCCAGGGGCCAACAGTCGATCATGATGCTGCGATTGCACGGTCACGGTGGGCCAGGACTTGTCGCGGTCTCAGCCGGTTCCCGCCACTCTACGGGTGGCATTGATGGCATCGCCGCGCATGCGGTCATCACCCTTTCGCTTCTGCAGTCGTTAGCGTCAGTGCTCGCTCAGATTGGCCCGCTGATGCACAACTTCGGCTTCATCGAGCTGCACTCGTGCCGCATCGCGCAGGGCGCCAACGGAATGACGTTCGTGCGCGAACTCGCCAACATCGTCGGCGCTCCCGTGCGCGCCGGGCTGTCGAAGCAGCAAATGGCGGACGTGTATACCCTCGTCGGACCGACGTTCAGCGGATTTCCTGGGAACGTGACGCTGCGTAAGTGGGGGTTGTCTCGCAAGGAAGCTGTGCAGCCGACGACAGCGGCGCCGATTCCCTCGCCATTCAAAGATGCCGAGTGGTCACCCTACAAGGATAGTGGCGGATGGTTCAAGGACACGGGCGGGCCGTTCAAGCACTGAGCCCGCCGACGCCTGATCAGTTCTGGCGCCAGCCAGGCTGCTGACGATCGCGCGAGCCACCGCCGAGTCCCTTGCGAGACTTCGATTCACTGACGGTTGCCGACCGGCTGTGTTAACCGTCGTCCTGACTGCGTCCGATTCGACGCGCGACGGAGCGGACCCATGTTCGACTGCTGTTGTGAGACGCTCACGGATGATACCGGCAGAGTGTCTCCCGTCTCACCAGCGATGACGACGGAACTCTGAAACATCATCACGCAGCACAGCATCGCGATTCGCTGTTTCATGATCTTCGACTCCCCGAACGGATCCACACGTCGAAGAGCAAGACGCGAGCGGTATCGGACATTGACCGGAAAAACGCGGTGTTTCAGCGAAATCTCACGGTTACACATCGTTCCTTCATTACAAACGCGTGCTTTAGGGAGATATTCGTGTGTAAACGTTGCCGGAGTATAAGGAAATGACAAGCACGCAAAACCTTCTGTTGTGGGGACCCAGGATTGCTGGAATCGTCGTCGCCGCATTCCTCGCGTTGTTCGCGATGGATGCGTTCAACGAACGCTCGGGGGTGTCGGCGTTACCCGATTTTGCGATTCACCTCATTCCGTCGCTGCTCGTGCTCGCAGTCGTCGCCGTGGCCTGGAGATATCAGTGGATCGGCGCGATCGCATTCATCGGCCTTGCGGTGCTCTACGCCATGATGGTGAGAGGGCGTCTTGATTGGATTGTCGCTATTTCCGGTCCGCTGTTGCTGGTTGGTGTGCTCTTTCTGGTGAGCTGGCACCACCATGCGGATCTCCATGCCGGAAGATGAGATTTGAGACTTACAGGCGACGCTCTCGTGCAACGGCGAGCGCGTCCGCCGACGCTGTTCGAGCCGCACCGGGCGTTCGCCCCGAGGAAGGGGTACGTGGTGGAAGCACGGCTCGACGCAGTAGCCGCGGCGCGGCGCTGAGCGCGATCCCATAGAGCGCGAGGGCCGCAAACAGCGTCTGGGGGTGGCCCTGGGGAAAATCAATCACTACGAGCTTCATGCCGGCGACCAACAGCAGCGGATAAACAAGCCAAGCCGCCTCGCGGGCGCGTGCATAGTGAGCCGCAAAGGCAAGTGCCAACGTGGCGAACACGAGTACCGCGGTGCGAATTGTCGACAGCAAGGGGCCGCCCATGTGCTCGCCACCAAGTAGTACAAGGATGGCGATCGACACACCGGCAGCGGTCCACACGAGAAGAGCAAGCAGCACGACACGCAGAACGCTCGCCAAAACTGCGGCCGATTTGATCGGATTTCTCACCGGAAGAAACGTCACGACGACGAGCGCCGTCAGCGCCAGCATGGATGTGAGAGAAAAAAAGTACGAATCCATCGCGGCCGATAACAACGCCATCGTGGCGTGCTCCACCAATCCTGAGGCCAGCGCTCCGGCAATCGCGTAAACGGCGGCTTGTAGGGCGAGCGTCAGACGTCCCTTGTGTCGCGCGAGCGCGGCGGTCACAACCGCTGCGAGTGAGTACACTGCCGATCCAGCGGCACTGCCGACACACAGGCCAATCCCGACGATGGCGAAGAGTTGCGCGAGCTGCGCGTAGAAGAAGAAGTTCTTTCGGTGCCGATGGCGATCGACGAAAGAGAACGCGACAACATATCCAGCCACTGCGAGTACGAGGCTCGCGACGCCCACAACGAGGACATTCGAGCCGCTGCCGCGAATCAGCGAGATCGCGCCGCCAAAAGCGACCAGCAGAACGCAAATCGATTGCGCTACCTCGAATGGGATGACCGGCCTGCCAATAAAGAGCGTACGAATGGCGAAGCTCCCCAGATACCCGGCGAGCATCAACATCTGCACGGCCAACGCCGCCCTCAAGTGACCGTGCACGGCCGAACGGGCGGTCACAATCAGCAGCATCGCATTGGCGATGGCCGCGGCCGGCCATCGCAGGGCGGTCCAGTCGCGCGTATATCCGAGCCACAACGTTCCGATGCCGACAGCTATTCCGACCACGGTGTAGGGGATCCAAACGCCGGTGCCGATCGCGAGGCCGATCGCAGAGATCAAGGTCCCGATCATGGCGACCCAGGCAAGGCCCTGAAGCGAGCGGGCCCAAGACAGGACGAAGGCGCCGCTGGTGAGGATTCCAAGTAATGCAGCGCTCTGCGGCGCGGAGGCGACACCGAAGCGAAGAGTCGCCTCCCAGACAAGCGGGTAACCAATGAGCGCGGCGGTGAGCGCGTGAACGAACGCGTCGAGTTGGGCACCGCGAGCAGCCGCCCGGGACGCGAGTAACAGCCAGGGTGCGCCGTAAAGAATTCCGAGACCGACCCCAGCGAATGCCGTCAGAAGCCGCGATTCGGTGAAGGCGCGCAGGAGATATGCGCCGCCAAGTACAACCAACGTGCGGCCGGCAAGCCCGAGCAAGTATTGAACGCGAATCTTCTCGGTATCGATGGATGGGTCGAATGCCGAGCGATCACGGGACGCGGCAATAATCCCCGGAGAGCGCTCCTCGTCGCGTTCGAGACGTTGCTCGAGACTGGCAACACGATCGCTGAGGTACGCGACTCGCGACTCCAGCCGGGAGAGGCGATCTTCCACTGCATCCCTCCCAAGAAGCCCTGCCGGAAATCCGAAGGCAAACCTCGAGGGTATCTCCGGAAATCCGTCGATCACGCGACGAAACGCCCGCAAATCGACGCCCGCTCAATGCGTCATGCAAAGAGCTACCCGCGCCGGCTCGACCGAGTTGGAAATCGGCAGGCGTCAGGACTATCCTCGTCGGTAAGTGAGGTGCCGATGGTGAGTCGGAAAGGACGCTTGACGGTTCTGTTCACGGTAGGGCTTCTTGCCGCTGGTTGCGGCGCGAAGAGCATCAATCAGGTCCTGGCGGATCCGGCCAAGTACCGCAATCAGACCGTTACGGTTCACGGGACCGTCGACGAAAGCGCTTCCGTCCTCGGGCGCGGAGCCTATCGCATCTCGGACGCGGGCCAGAGTTTGTGGGTCGTGACCAGCGGTGGCGCTCCGCGCAAGGGTGCGCGGGTCAACGTGACAGGCCACCTGCAGGAGGGCTACGACTTAGGCGGCCTGGGCAACATCATCAAGCTCCCAGGCGCAGTCCAGAGTGGACTGGTGCTGATCGAGGAGTCGCATAAGGCGAAAGACTGATCGCGACCGCGCGCTCACTCTTGTCTCAACGCGATCATCGGATCCTGCTTGAGAGACTCCAACCAGCCTGACATGGGACTCCTACAATTGGTGAATGCGTGACTTGGTGAAGTGCCGCCCGCTTTGCAACGCCGCTTCACTCACCAATTCATCAATTAGACGACCCGGTGTCGTATTCCGTTTGCAAGAAACGCGACGCGCATTGACGCCCTGCTCACGCGACGGCTATCATCGCCGGTCGACTACCGCGCGGGCGCATTGAGAGGAACCGACATGACGCTGGCATTCACACGCTGGAGCCGAATGGCAGGATTGCTCGTCGCGATTGCCATAATCGCATCGAATCATTTTGTCGACGCTGCCGACAAACGGATCGTCCTGATTGCAGGCAGACCTAGCCATCCACCCGGTATGCACGAGTTTCGCGCCGGATGCATGCTGCTACAGAAGGCATTGTCCAGCGTCAAGGGTGTCACCGTTGAGGTTTACACCATGGGCTGGCCGAGCAAGACCGTCGACGGCAAACCGGAGGACGACAATGCCGCCGTCGATGGCGCCGACGCCGTGTTCATCTATGCTGATGGCGGCAAGGGACATCCGGCGATTCAACGCGATCACATGAAAGTGCTCGACGCGCTGGCGGCCAAAGGCGTCGGACTTGGCTTCGGTCATTACGGCGTAGAAGTTCCCGCCGGAGAAACCGGCGAGGCGATGCAGCGCTGGAACGCCGGCTACTACGAAACGAATTTCTCGGTGAATCCGATGTGGACGCCGATGTTCGAGTCGTTTCCGAACCACCCCGTCACGCGCGGCGTGAAGCCGTTCAGCAATCGTGACGAGTGGTACTTCAACATGCGCTGGACGCCCGAACAATCCGCGATGAAACGGCTCACTCCGATCCTTACGGCAAAACCGAGCGACGAGGTCCGCAAGGGACCCTACGTTTCCCCTCCCGGTCCGTATCCACACATCATTGCCGACAGCGGCAAGGTTGAAACCATGATGTGGGTCTACGAGCGGCCGGGTGGCGGACGAAGCTTCGGCTTTACCGGGGGTCACACGCACACGAATTGGGGGGACGTGAGTCAGCGCAAGGTTGTGTTGAACGCGCTGCTATGGATTGCGAAGGTCGACGTCCCAGCCGGCGGCGTCGTCGACGCGATCACGCCAGCGGATCTGACCGTCAATCTGGACGAGAAGCCGCCGCGGAAGTAAGCGGTCCATGCTGCGTCGGTCTTGCGGATGAACGTCTCCCGATGTTCCGCCGGCTCGATTACCCAGATGCCTCTCTTCGGTGGCGCTGCTCGTAAACTCGACCGGCGATCCGCCGCTCAGCTCTTGACCCATGACTTTCTTGAGCGGAGATTCATTGGACACGTAGGCGATCCGTCTGCCGTCCGGAGAAACAGTCGGAGTTGTACCCACGCTGCGCTCCTTCTTCGACAAAGTTGTCCGGCCACACTGCGGCAACGAGCGCTTCCTTGTCGACGAGATGGCCGTGGTGTTCGACCAGAACGCGGAGAACTTCGAAAGCCTTCGGCGTCAGGGTACTGGTTTTCCCTGGCGGGTCAGCCTGAGCTCAGACAGATCGATCAGTGGCCTTTCGTCCGTGTTTATCCGTGTTTATCCGTGGCCCTTCTCGACCGTGTCTATCCGTGGTCGCGATCGGTGGCTACTGGAAGTACGCATCGATGGTTTCGATCGCACCATCGGCGCGGTACTTCAATTCCGCGACTTTGATGTTACGCAGATGGGTCTGACCGCCCGAGAGCTGCGCGTCGTGATAGAAGAGATACCACTTCCCTTTGAACTCGACGATCGAGTGATGGTTCGTCCAGCCCAGGACAGGTTCCAGGACCTTTCCCTTCACCGTGAATGGACCATACGGCGACTTACCGGTCGCGTACATGATGTAGTGCGTGTCACCGGTCGAATACGAGAAGTAGTAGGTGCCGTTGTATTTGTGCATCCACGACGCTTCGAAGAAGCGGCGGCCGTTGTCGCCTGACAGGAGCGGCTTGCCACTCTCGTCCAGCAGCACGACATCCTTCGGCGGCTCGGCAAAGCTGACCATGTCGTCGCCCAGGCGCGCGACTTTCGCTGAGAGCGCGGGCTGGTCCTTCGCCGGCTGCGCATCGTCGGCTGCGTAACTGCCGGTCTTCCATCGCTGTAGCTGTCCGCCCCAGATTCCACCGAAGTACATGTAGTACCTGCCGTCGGTGTCTTTGAAGACCGCGGGATCGATACTGAAGCTGCCTTTGATCGGATCCGCCTGCGGCGTGAACGGACCCGATGGTTTGTCGGCAACCGCAGCGCCGATGCGAAAGACATCCTGTTTGTCTTTGACAGGAAAGTAGAGGTAATACTTGCCGTTCTTTTCCGCCGCATCGGGCGCCCACATCTGACGTCCGGCCCACGGCACGTTCTTGATGTCGAGGGCGACACCATGGTCGGTAACTTGTCCGCCGACAGCGTCCATCGAGAAGACGTGGTAATCACGCATCGCGAAGTGGCTGCCAAGATCGTCAGGAGGGACCCCAGCGTCGATGTCGTGCGACGGGTAGACGAAGATCCGTCCATTGAAGACGTGCGCTGATGGATCGGCGGTATAGATGCCTGGAATGAGCGGCTGAGTCAGAAATTTCGCTGGATCCATCTTCGCGGGGCTTCCCCGTTGTTGGCCAAGCAGCATCGGCGACGCAAGCAGGGATCCAACGCAAACGAATGTAAGTCGATGCATAGCGCAATACTCCGACCCTGAAATGCTGATTGTTGATTGCTGAATGCTGATTGACCTCTGGATCAATCAACATTCGGAAATCAGCAATCAGCAATTACATCATTCACTCATCAGCTCCCTTGCGTCGCCATCCGCATGCGTTCCGCTTGCAACTCATGCAACAGCCGCATGATGTTGTACGCGGTCAGCTCGACGAGGACCTCGGTCACCTTCGCGTGAAGCTCGTCGTTCAAGTTCGGCTCGACTCTCTTCATGGCCGCTAACAGCCGCTGTTCCTGGCCCGAAAGCTCCTGTTTCGTCACCATCCCGTCGGCGAGTGCATCGGTGAATGTTTGAAGCTGAGAAACACGCTCCTGGATCGCGGGATGTTCGGCTTTTTCGTCAAACCAGCTTGTTCGGGCCACATCGTCCTCTTTTCTACTAGGAACTATTATCAAGGCTCAATCACCAATCTTCACGGTCACGCTGCGATCCGACCTGTTCTCCCTTCTCTTTTCTCCTGTTATCTCTCAAGGCAGGATCGCAGTGTGAGAGTGAAACGTGTTGATCATTTCTAGAGGCCTTTCACTAATTGCTTCAACGCCGTTAACCGAGCTTGCAGTGCCGCCCGACCGCCCGGCGCGTTCGTTTTCTCGAGCATGACGAGCGGAAGAAACTGCTTGTCGGTACACTCGAGAATCGCCGCGGTTTCCTGAAGCTCGCGCTCGAGTCCCTGGGTTGACGGCATGAACTCAGCCACCACGCCGGCAAGCGCTTCCCGGGTCACGTGATTCGCGCCGGCCAGAATCGACGCGCGCCACGCGCGACCAACCATGCCCTCGATGTCCGCACCAGAGAGGTGTCCAAGCTGTGGGATCGGCGGCACGTCTTCAAGTACGAGCGTCGATCCCAGTTTCTTCGCGAGGATGACGAACATCTGCCGAATCTCGGACTCGTCAGTCGGATAGAAGAGCGGGATATGAACCTCGGCCCGGCCCTGACGCTTCAAGTCGATCGGAAGCAGATCGGGACGCGCGGTGAGGAGCATCCAGATGATCCGTCCGCGATATTTCGTGTCGCCCATCTGCGCCGCGATCATGGCGAACACACGACTCGACGTCCCTGAGTCGCCCTCCGATTCTCGACTGCCCAGCGCCGCGTCCGCCTCGTCAACGACGACCACGACTGGACCCATCGCGCGAAGGACCGACAGGACTCGTTCGAGGTTTCCTTCCGTTTCACCGACGTACTTCGATCGGAAATTTTTCAAGATCACGCACGGCACGCCGATCTCGCCGCTCACGCACTGCGCCAGAAATGACTTGCCGGTTCCAACCGGCCCACACAGGAGATATCCCATCGGCAGACTATCGAGCGCACCGCGCTTGAGCAGCGCCGCGTCCTCGCGCAAGCGTTTCTTGGCTGCGTCGTGGCCGACAACCGTATCGAGCGTCCAGCGCGGCTCGATGAATTCCAGCAAGCCATGGCACTGACGCTCGAGCAGCCGTTTCTTGAGCGCACGAAATGCTTTCGCATCGAGACGCTTGCCACTCTCGCGCGCGGATTGAATCAGAACGTTGAGATCGGTCTGCGAGATGCCCGCCGTCAGCTTCGCCAGTTCTGTTGCATCGAAATCCGAAAACTGGCTGATTGCGCGATCGGTGGTGGAGGCCTTGATGAAGGCTTCGCGCTCCGGCTCGTCAGGCAGCGGCACCTCGATCGCCGCGACATGCGGATTGCCCGTGAGACGGTCGCTGAGATCGGCAAGCTTCTCGTCGATCATCACAAACGCCATGTTCAGCCGCTTCACGTGCGGGCTCATCGCCCAGTTCAACATGGTCACCAGTTGGGATGACGCCTGCATGTTGAGGCGGCCAGGCTCGGCTGCAGGAAATACGTACGATGCCTGGTCCATGATGAGCGCGAGACTCTGACGATCCTCTTCCGGCGCCATGATGTTCGTGCGAACGAACCGGTCGAGAAGCGCAAACGTCGCGGCCGGATCCTTCGGAAGCGAGCTCAGATCGCCAAGCTTGCGGTTGGCCAGCGTGACCATCTCCTTCAATCGCTGCTCGTCACGTCCGGCAAACGCGCGCAGCCCACGCCCCAGATCGTAATGAAGGACGAGCGACCACCGTCCGAACAGCTGCTCGGCAAGGAACTCCGCCAGCACGCCGTACCGCATGGCGTCGTCGCCACCAATGCGGAACAGGTCGTAAGTATTGCCGGACAGTACGAAGGCGGCGGTCGTGCCGGAGAAATACAAGTCGGCGAGCTGCGATGCCCAGGCCGGAAACCACACCGGCAGCTCGGTGGGCCGTCGCGGCTGCACGTCCATCATCAGATCCGGGGGGCTTCGCCCCCGCGGACCCCCCAACACGCTCTCTCGCGAGCCGCTTCGCCGGCTCGCTCTGTTTCCGCCTCCGCTAAAGCTACGGCGAGACCTCGCCGAAGCGCTTCGCGCGAAGGCGGGCGCGTGGCTCGCTTCGCTGCGCTCGCTCGCGTCTTGCTTCGCGCATCCTTGCCTCGCCGTAGCACCGGTCGGCCTGTGGCGCGACCCGCGCCTGACACGGTTTTGAAACCAGTTCTAATCATTGTCGAAGCACTCCGCGCAGATCGGATTCGAGAATCGGCGGTGGTTCCTCCAGCTGTTCACCGAGACCAGTCAAATGCTGCAGCTCGCTGACCGCCTTTTCGGTCTGGCGCATGCTCTCGGCGGCTGAATCCACCTGGCTGCTGAGAAAGTCCGGATCCTGACGATTCACCGCCATCTCCGCGAGCGCCTGGATCTTTCCCTCGATGCGATCCAGTTCGATCGAGACGAATTCCGCATTCTTTTTCGCACGCCCGAAGTTATCGAGCCGTAGCTCTCCCATCGCGATGCTGTCCTGAAGCGATCGGACGACGCGCTCGTCGCCCCCAGCTTGCGCGGTGGCGAGACTCTTCCGCAGCTCTTCGAGCCGATGGGAAATCTCCTGGCCGTCCATGGTCTTGAGAAAACGATCAAGTGCTGCCTTTGACAACAACAGGCGGAGAAAGAGCCAAAGCAGCCGATCCAATCCCGGCGTGCGGATTTCTTCTGCGGCGCCTGTCTGATTTCCTGCTGTCCCTCGCACTCCCGCAGCAATGCCGCGCATCTCGAGACAGCGCGAGTGAAGCTGCTCGAATCGGTTGCGCGACTCGGACGGCAGGCTGTTGAGCATCGCGCTCAACGATGGCGTCGGCGCACCCGGCGTCGCTACCGGGCTGCCCTGACGCCGCGCATGGACCTTCGCGTCAATCGCCGCGCGAAACCGCGGCACTGAGATGAGACCTGCGAGGTAGGCCAGCTCGCCGGCGCCGACCAGAGGCAGCAGAACCGGCGCAAGCGGTGTGAGCGCCGCCGCGGCAGTGCCGCCAAGAAAAAACAGAAGATTCCACCGAAAGAGAAACGCTTCTTTCAGGTACTCGGACGTAGTGGCCCCCCGCGGAGGCACGTCTGACGTTTTGACAGGATCAGTCATCGCCGGCCCGGGTCGAGCTCGCCAGGGTATCGATGATGTCGCGAATCTCGAAGACATATTGCATGAACTCCGGCTGCCGCTGCATCTCCTTCGGTGGCCGGTCTGGTCCAGGCACTTGCATCTCCCGCAGGATCGTTCCCGGCGCCGACGAAAACACGTACACGCGGTCGCCCAGGTAAACCGCTTCCTCGATCGAGTGCGTCACGAAGAACACGGTCGCCTGCGCTTCGCGCCAGAGATCGACGAGCAGCGCCTGCATGTGCAGCCGTGTCGTCGGGTCGAGCGCGCCGAACGGCTCGTCCATCAGGATGATTCGCGGAGAAAGGATCAGCGTTCGCGCAATGGCGACGCGCTGCCGCATGCCTCCTGACAGTTCGCTTGGGTACTTCAACGCATCGCGTTTCACGTCGAGCCCGACCTTGGCAATCCACTGCCGGGCCAACTCACGTCGTTCACCCGAGGGAACGCCTCGACACTCCAATCCAAAGGCGACGTTGTCTTCAACCGTGCGGTTGTCGAACGACGTGTAGTCCTGGAACACCATGCTCCGATCGGAGCCCGGGTATTCCACCGGCTTGCCCCCGACCAGCACCGTGCCTTCGCTCGGCGGATGATGCGGGCGGAGCCCCGCAATCAACCGCAACACCGTGGATTTGCCGCAGCCCGACGGCCCGAGGATGGCGACGAATTCTCCCTTTCCGTGCAGATCCGGAACGGAGAATGTCACATCGCGCACGACCGTCAGATTGCCGAAGCGCTTGGTGACGTGCGCAAAATCGACGACGTTCGGGAGTGGCGTGGGAAGGGCCGCAGGGTCGCTCACGAATCAGTCCTCGACAGCCCGATAGGGAAACAACCCGCGCTGGAACCAGAAGAGCACGCGATCGATCCCGTAGGCGAGCAAGCCGATGATGATGAGAATCAGAATGATGTGCTCCGACATCCCGCGCCGCTGGCTCGCCATCAACAAATAGCCGAGGCCGTGTTCGGCGTTGATCAATTCCGCAAGCATGATGTACCCGAACGCCAGCCCGAAGAGATGACGGAGGCTGTTGTAGATGTCCGGCAACGCCAGTGTCACGAGGACCTTCAGGACAACCTGGTGTGACTTCGCACCAAGCGTCTGCGCGGTCTCGACGTAACGGTCCGGCACACCCACCACCGCCGCGACGGCATCCGAGTAGACGAACGGCACGCAGGCGATGAAAATGAACATGACCTTCTGCGTCTCGTCGATGCCGAACCACAGAATGGTCAGCGGAATCAGCGCGGCGACCGGCAGGTTGCGGCCAAAGAGCGCTAGCGGAGCGCCGGCCGACTCGAGCACACGCCAGGCGCCGGCGGCAATCCCGAGCGGCACACCAACAAGTACGGCAAGCCCGAACCCGATCAACACGCGTTTCAGTGTCGCCGCCACACTCTGGAGAAGCGCTCGCTCGTGGAGAAGACTCGGGAAGCTTCGAATCACCTCACCGGGGCTGGGCAGAATGATCGGCGAGATCCATCGATCTTCCGATCCCAGGCCGCTCGTCGCGATCCACCAGAGCAGCACGATGAACCCGACTGACAACAGTCCGACGAGCCGCCGCGTCATACGCGGCGGAGGGAGACGCAGCGCCAGCAGGTCCTGTTTGGCGGACGCCATCTATTTCGTCGATGGAGCTGCTTCTGCTGGGTAGACCTTTACCTCGACGCGCCGGTTCTTCGCGTTGTTATCAGGATCCGACGAGTCGGCCGGTCGATCCCAGCCCAGGCCTGCAGTCGAGAACTGATTTGGCTGCAGCGTCGGGAATTTTCGAACGATGGCTTCCTTCACCGAATTCGCCCGGTTCAGCGACAGCTCCTGCACGAGGCTCTTGGGAACCGACGCCTTCATCGACGCGTCGGTGTGCCCTTCGATGATGATCCGCGCCGCGCCGTACTGACCTGCGAGCTTGCCGATCTCTTCCACGACAAAGCCAACGTTCGGATCGTACAGTTCCTCGACATCCTTGCCGCTGACGGCGCGCGTCACCTTCTTGTAGAGATCCCATGAGTTCGGGAAGAAGTGAATGACCACCGTCTTGGTGAGGATCTCGTACTTCTCTCCCTGCACGGCGCCGGCGCTCGCCGGCGCGAACTGAATCTCGTATTCGTTCTTCTGGCTCGCATACTTCTGTTCACTTCCGAGCTTCTGGATGACGCTGAAATCCATCACCTGATCGAACGCGGTCTTGTCGGTCACTGTGTTGATGCGTTTGTACAGGAAGTAGGCGGTATCCCACGTTCGTTCGAAGCTGGTCGGATTGTTCTGATTCAGGAAGAAATCGCGGTTCTCGGCGTAGTTGGTCGAATGCGCGTCGCCCAGCATCCCGAGCGCGTCGCTCTCGGGAATCGAGTAGCCGGCGGCCATGAGCTTCGCGACTTTCTGTTTGGATTCCTGCGACTTGAGATCGACCATCGCATCGAAGATGCCCCTGGTGATCCCTTCCATGATGTCGGGATTGTCCTTCGCGAAGTCGGCACGAGCGAACCACACGTCGGCGATCAGCTTGTTGGCGGTCGCGGTGGTGACGAGCATGTGGTTGCCCTTGACCTTCTCGAGGTTGTAGATGTCGGGCGCCCAGCTCACACAGCCAGCGAGACTCTTGTCGGCGTTGAACGCCGCTGCCGCCTGAAAGGCGTCCTGCGTGAATTTGAACTGCACTTCCGCCGGTTGGACACCGGCATTGATCAGCGCATTGAGAATGAAGAAATGCGACGGCGAGTTCTGCGCCAGGACAACCGTCTTGCCACGGAGATCCGCCATCGTCTTGATCGCGTCGCGGACGACGATGCCGTCGCCACCGTTCGACCAGTCGACCTGCTGATAGACTCGCGGCATGACGCGAGAGTCTTTTCGGAGGCCTTCGAGGAAGAGCGGCAGCATGTCGAGCGTCGCCCATCCGACGTGGAGATTGCCGGCAGCATACGCGTCGCGCATCGCGATCGGGTCGTCGATGAGCACGAGCTCGAGTTTGAAGTCCTTGCCGTTCGGTGCTTTCCACGCCTTGCCGGGTTTGAATCCATTGTTGGCGTAGATGATGGGACTCCAGCCGGCCCACACGTTGATGCCGAAGCGCACCGTGCGATCGGCCATCGGCTTGTAGCTCGAGATCCCTTTCACCTCGGGCAGACGCGTCGCCGCGACGTAGTTGTATTCCTTGACGGTCGTGATGCCGGCGCTGTCGGGTGCCTCGGCGCCGCTCTGCATCTTTTTCAGTTCGTCGGCCGTGAATTGACCCGACTGCGACTTCGGCCCAATCGCTCCGTAGCGCCACAGCGCGAGGCCGACCAGGCCGAGCACCATGAGGAGGACGGCGACGTAAAACGCAGGTCTAGGCTGTCCATTGGCCATGTATCAATCGCTCCTCTTTACTCCGAGGGGCATCGCCCCTCGGACTCCCATACACGCTCGCTCGCCAGACAGCGATCAAGGTGTGACTTCTCAGTTCGTCTGTTTCTCGGTCGCTTTTTCCGCTGCTGCTGGTCCGAGGTCCTTCGCCGTCTGCGCCATCGGTGACGTCTCGGGCGACTTCAACCCGAGCTCGATCTCGAAATTGGTGAGGGCATCCTCGGCGAGCTGACTCTGCATGCGCTCTTCGGCCTGGATCTCGGCGATCCCTTTGTGCGAAAGATCCGCGGCGACGCGCACCTTCCCGCGATTCTGATCGATCTTCTGCTGGATCACGCTTTCAATCTCGCCGAAGTCCGTCGTCAGATTCATGTCGAACGTTTCGGAGAGCTTCGCGATCTCCGCTTCCGCCGCGCTCATCTTCAACTCGGCGTCGTACTTCTGGATCTTTCCTCTCAGCTCGATCAGTTTTTCGTTCGCGTGCTGGATCTTCTTGAGGCTGTTGCCGTACGCGGTCTCATGCATCTGCAGCTGGCCCTCGTTTGTGGCCAGTTCCTCTTTCGCCTTCTGCAGCTCGAGTGCGAACTTTGCAGCCGTGGTGCGATCGCCTGCCTTGAGATACGCCTTCGTTTCAGCCTCGAGCTTCTGCACGTGCGACTTGTTGGCTGAGACCTGCCGGGTGACGCGTTCGACCAGACCCCGGTACTGTTCGAGCCCGAGGCGGCCCTCCTTGAGCTGCTCGACCGCGCGGTCGTATTCGTATCTCATCTGAGCGATGGGATCGGCCTCCCAGAAAATGTTCGCGATTTTGTTGATCTGGGCCACGAACGCAGACCAGAACTTGTGAAGAATCACGGGGGCTCCTTTAAAACTACGAGTTACTTCTTGCCGGGTTCCCGTTCGCCGCCGACGGCCTCGGCGAGGATCTTGCCCTGATAAATACCGTCCAGTGCTTTGCGCAGTTCCACGCCGGTTCCGGCGCCAATCACGTCGCCGCCGGCCTCTTTCAGGAACGCAAACTTCTCCGGGCTCGTGTCGAAAGCGACGAAGTAGGTCTGCACGCCGCCTTCACTTTTTTGCCAGATGTCGCGGGCGACGTCTTCGGGACTGCGGCCGTTCGTGTTCTGTCCGTCGGTGACGACGAGGAGATACTTGCGGAACACCCCGGCGCGGTAGAGATCCGGACGCGCCTCGCGCATTGCATCGCCAATTGCCGTGCCGCCGCCAGGCCGCGGCAGGCTTGCAAGCGTTGCCCGGACCGCGGCGCGGTCGTACGGTTGGATCGGACGCTGCACGCGCACGCTGCTCGAAAAACTGTAGACGCCGATCTTGATCGGGAAGTCCGGCCGGCGCGCAATGAACGCGTCGGTGGCATCCAGCATCGCCTCGAGCGCTTCCTGGGCGACGACGTACTTCGGACGCGAATCGCCGGGCGCGGGCTCTTTCATCGATCCCGACGTGTCGACAAGAATCGCCAGCGCCGCACCGAGGCCTTCTTCGACTTCCGCCTGATACGGAGCGTCGGACTCCGCCGCGCGCGCGGGTGTTGCCTGCGTCCGCTCGCGGCGGGCGGATTGCTCGCACGCGGCGGCCAGCGACGTCACGAGAAAGGCCCCAGCCAGGCGTCGGAAGAGTCGAGTGCGCGACCAGATTCTCATTCGATGGTTCCGGAGTTTAATGTCCGACTACGTTGCAATCAAGCATGCGCGCGTCACGCTCGCAGCCCGCCTAACTCCGACGTGCAATGCGGACAGCGTTTCGCCTTCGACGAAATGCGTGAGATACAGAACGGGCAATCGCGCGCGTCTTCGGTCGGCGGCGCCGGCGCCGGCGTTTTCAGGCGATTGAGCTGACGCACCATGAGAAATATGACGAACGCCACGATCAGGAATTCGAGGACGGTATTCAGGAAGATGCCGTAGTTGATCGTCGGTGCCCCCGCTTTCTGTGCGTCGGCAACGGCCGCGTACTGCTGGCCATTGAGCGCGACGAAAAGATTCTTGAAATCGATGCGTCCGATCAGCATGCCTATCGGCGGCATGACGATGTCGTTCACCAGAGAGGTGACGATCTTGCCGAAGGCGGCGCCGATGATGACGCCCACCGCGAGATCCACGACGTTCCCCCGCGCCGCAAATTCACGAAACTCTTTCAGCAGGGCCATAGACGTTCCTTTTTAGTTTCCGGCTGCCAGCTGCCAGCTGCCAGCTCGAAACGGTGAACGGCGGATTCCAGTCGGCGAGTTGCGATTCTGATCGTTAATCGCAGAGCGTGTCTGCGTTGCTTACTGCGCGTGGGGCCCCACCCCCACGCGCTCTCGCTCGGCGGCGCGCTCCGCGCGCTTCCCTTCGGCGCCTCGCTCGGGCCGGCAGGCGCCCGACCCGTGTCCGGTGCCGGACCCCGGATCCCGCACACCGGATCCCGGCACGCAGGCCGGGCCGTTATTCTGTCGATCTACTTCTTATAACTGATGCGATAAATCACACCCGCGAAATCGTCCGACACGAGCAGCGCGCCGTCCGGCATCACGAATACGTCCGCCGGACGCCCCCACGTCTGTCCCGTTGTCTTCGTGCCTTGTGAATTCGCGACACCCTGCAGCCAGCCTTCGGCGAAGGGTGTGAAACTCGTGACCTTATTGCCTTCGATTTTCGCCACCATCACGCGGTAGCCGATGGGCACGGAGCGATTCCAGGAACCGTGCTCGGCAATGAAGATCTGATTCCGATACTCCGCCGGAAACATCGTCCCGGTGTAAAAGCGCATGCCGATCGCCGCGCCATGTGGATCCAGTTTCCGGGCCGGTGCCTGGAATTCCGTGCACGGGCGCTTGTCTCCAAACTCCGGATCCTTGACCTCGCCGGCGTGACAGTACGGGAATCCAAACGCGAGACCTTTCTTGGGTGCGTGATTCAGCTCGTCAGGCGGAATGTCGTCGCCGAGCAGATCGCGGCCGTTATCGGTGAACCACAACTCTCGTGTCGCGGGATGCCAGTCGAAGCCGACGCTGTTGCGCACGCCGCTCGCGAAGACCTCGGTCTCGGTGCCATCCGGCTTCATGCGCAGGATGGTGGCAAATCGCTGATCGTCCGGGCGCTCGCAGACATTGCAAGGCGCGCCGACAGGAACGTAGAGCAGCCCATCGGGGCCGAATCGAATGAACTTCTGTCCGTGATGCGTCTCAGTCGGCAGATCGCTTTTCACGACCGTCGGCGTGGGCGGCTTCTCGAGATTGGCCTCGATGTTGTCGTACTTCGTGATGCGGCTGATCTCGGCGACATACAGCGAACCATCGCGAAATGCGACGCCGCTCGGATCCTTCAGGCCTTCGGCGATGGTGTAGACCTGATCCGCCTTGTGGTCGTTGTTGCGATCGACGATCGCGTACACCTTGTTGTAGTCGCGGCTGCCGACAAAGAGCGTCCCTTTCGCTCCCATGACCATCTCGCGGGCATGCGGGACACCGGTCGCGTAAAGGTCGATCGTGAACCCGGGCGGCAACTTGATCTGCGTGAGCGGCAGCGGCTGCTGCGGCTGACTGGCCAGGCCGACCAGCGCGGCCGCCGACAGGGCGGCAAGAAGGGGTTTGTACATACGCAGGAGCATATGCCGAACCGAGGGTCCGTGGAAAAACGCGAAAAGTGCTATTTTTTTGCCGGTGTGCTATTTTCATAGCACCTTTTGCCGCCGAGAACCGTCCAATGCCCTAGAACACGCATTCGGCGACATATAGAGCCGCGCCAGGGGCGCGCGGGCCCGCGGGGGAAAAGCCATCCGGGCCCATGGACGGAGTAGTAATAAATGATCAAACGACCACACGACGACTTAAGCCGGCGCGAGCGTCAAATTATTGACATCCTCTACGCTAGAGGGCAGGCGACGGCTGCTGAAGTTCAAACCGCCCTCCCGGACCCGCCGAGCTACTCGGCCGTGCGCGCGATGCTGCGGATTCTCGAGGAAAAAGGGCACGTTCGCCATGAACAGGACGGCCCCCGCTACGTCTACGTGCCGACGGTCGGTCGCGACAACGCCCAGCGTTCCGCGCTTCGGCATATGCTGAAGACGTTCTTCGACGGCTCGGCCGAACAGGCGATCTCGGCACTGCTCGACGAATCGTCGCAAAAACTTTCCGACGCGGAACTCGATCGTCTGGCCAGGCTCATCGACCAGGCGCGTAATGCTGGAGCGTAACCATGAGGATCCTCGATCTGTTTTCCGTCGATTTCGGGACCTCGTGGATCGGTGTGGCTGACGCCGTCATCAAAGCGACGCTGCTGTTCCTCACCGCCGGTCTCGCATCATTTCTTCTTCGTCGCAGGTCGGCGGCGCTCCGCCACACGATCTGGATGCTCGCTTTGGCGAGCGTACTCGTCCTGCCGTTCCTGTCGATCGCGTTGCCACGTTGGGAGTGGAACCTGGTGACGATTGAGAAAGCTTCCAGCTTCCAGCTCCCAGCTTCCACCTCGCCTGTGATCGCTCGTGAAACCGAGCCGGCAAGCGCCAACCGCCAAGCGCCAACCGCCAGGCGCCAACCGCCAACACCGGCAATTCATCAAAGCCGGTCAGATGCGCGGTCGCCGATATCGGACTGGACCGCATCACTTTCAGCGATTCGGCAGCGTTGGTCATGGTCCGCCGTTCTGCTCGGCGTGTGGATGGCTGGTGCGCTGTTGATCGTGAGTCGCCTCGTCGCTGGCGTCATCGCCGTGCAATGGATGTCGCGCCGCACGGAACGGGTGACCAACGCGCCATGGCTTGCTCAGGCCAGGTCGCTTGCGGCCGAACTCGGAATCTCATCTCGTCTCGTGTTCCTTCGCAGCAACGGCGCCACGATGCCGATGGCCTGGGGGCTCTTCCGGCCGGCGGTGTTGATGCCAGCAGACGCCGATGACTGGCCGGCTGAGCGTCTGCGAATCGTCTTGTTGCACGAGCTCGCGCACGTGAAACGTCACGACTGCCTCACACACATGCTGGCGCAGGTGTCGTGCGCGCTGCACTGGTTCAACCCGCTCGCGTGGATTGCGGCGAGGCACGTGCGCACAGAACGCGAACGCGCCTGCGACGATCTCGTGCTCGCGGCCGGCACACGCGGGTCCGACTACGCCGATCAATTGATCGAAATCGCGCGCGTCATGCGCGCCGGCCGCTTCCCTGCAGTCCTTGCCGGTGCGAGTCTCGCGATGGCTCACCGATCGGAGCTCGAAGGCCGGTTGATGGCCATTCTCGACCCCAGTGTTCCTCGCGCAGGACTGTCGCGTCTCCGCACGAGCGCCGCGACGACGATCTTCGCGCTCGGACTGTTGCCGCTCGCATCGGTTCAAGCGTGGCAAGTCGCAACGCCCGACGAGCCGCAGCGAGGGCAGGCCGTAACGCCGCAATCGACGCCCGCGCCGAGTCCGCAAGCCACACCCGCGCCGACTCCGCGGGCAGCGACACAAGGGGCGCCCGCACCGGTGTCGGCAGATCAGCAGCGCATGCGGCGCAACGCCGCACGTGCCGGTGAAATCGCCTCGACGAGCGTGCAGTCAGCGGTGGAGAGTGCCATCACAACGGGTGTCCAGACCGGCATTCAGACCGCAGCAACCGTAGGCGCGAGCGTCGCCGCTGCCGCGGCAAAGGGTGTGAACACGGCGCTCGGCCAACTCGACTTTGAATCCACCGTCGAATTTGCCTTTCGCGACCACGCGAACTGGGAGCACCAGCAAGAGAACAACCGGACGTCGAAGAGCGGTCAGGGAAAGGCCGATCCTCGGACGGTCGCGGCACTCACCGCGGCGTTGAAGGACACCGACAAGGACGTCCGTCAAACCGCACTGCACGCGCTCGTGCAGCTGCGGGATCCCAGCATCTTCGATCCTCTAATCCAGGCGCTGTCCGACGCGACACCCGACGTTCGCCAGCAAGCCGCGTTCGGTCTCGGACAGTTGCGCGACCGCCGGGCGGTCGAGCCATTGGTCAATGCGCTCAAGGATCAGAATGCTGATGTGCGCCAGCAGGCCGCCTTCGCGCTCGGGCAAATCCGGGATCGCGCAGCGGTCCCGGGCCTGAGTGGCGCGTTGAAGGATACCGATGACGACGTGCGCCAACAGGCGGTCTTTGCACTCGGACAGATTCGCGATCCCTCCACCGTTGACGCGATCGCGATCGCGGTTCGCGACGCCAAGGCGGATGTCAGACAACAGGCCGTTTTTGCGCTCGGACAAATCCGCGATCGCCGCGCTGTCGAGCCGCTGATCTCCGCGCTCAAGGATAGCGAAGCGGATGTGCGCCAGCAGGCGGCGTTTGCGCTCGGCCAGATTCGCGATCCGCGCGCCGTCGAGGCGCTGGTCATTGCGCTGAAGGACAGCGTCGCGGATGTGCGCCAGCAGGCGGCGTTTGGGCTCGGGCAGATTCGCGATCCGCGCGCCATCGACGGGCTCACGGCAGCGCTGAAAGATCCAAGCGCGGATGTCCGGCAGCAAGCAGCCTTCGCGCTGGGACAAATAGGTCGCTGAAAGTTCTGATTGCTGATTTTCGATTGCTGATTGTTCGGGTTTGATTCGGACAATCAGCATTCAGCAATCACAAGTCAGCAATTTCAGGGTGGGATTGCGAAGTCCTCCCACCCATAGGTCTGTTTGGTGATGCTAGGTTCTTAGCAGGAGAGGCGCATGAGTCCCATCACTGTCTTTGTTCGCACGCTGTTGAAGACAAGCGCGGTTTTCATCGGCTTCGTGTCGGTCATGCTGCATCCGTCACTCGAGTGGACTTCGACGCCTCCCACTGCGGCATCAAAGTCCATGGAGCTGCGGATACCGCAGGTGAGCGCCGGTCAGAGTCCGCGCGAAGGCGCGGTCGACGCACTGGTCGCGGCACTGAAGGACTCAGACGCCGGCGTCAGACGTCAGGCGGCCGCGGCGCTTGGCGAGATCGGAAACACACGCGCGGTGACCGGCCTCATGGAGGCGCTCAAGGACGCCGACGCTGATGTGCGGGGGCACGCGCTTTCCGCGCTCGGAGAAATCGGCGACCGCCGCGCCTCCGGCGCGATCGCCGCTCTGCTGAAAGACAGCTCGCCGTCAATCCGCAGTCATGCGGCGTCGGCGCTTGGCGAGTTGGGTGACACATCCGCCGTTGATGCGCTGATCGCGGCGATTCGCGACGCGAACGCGGATGTGCGCAAGCACGTGATTTCGGCGCTCGGCGAGCTCTCCGATGAACGGGCGCTGCCGGCGCTTACCGCCGCGATGAAGGACGAAGACGTCTCGGTCCGGCGCGCCGCGATCGCCGCGATTGCCGAGATTGGCGGCGACGGCGGCTTCCACGCACCGCATCCACATCCGCACCCACACCCGAATCCAAACCCCAATCCGAATCCGAATCCAAATCCGAACCCGCGCCTCCAGGAGTAGTGAAGTGATTCGCATCGCGATTGGTTCAGTTTTCGCGCTGTTGGTCCTGACTTCGCCAGCCAATGAGAATCGTGATGCGCGCGCCCAGGGCCGCAATGTTCGTGAGTTGATTGCCGAGCTCGGCGCGTCGGATCCCACCGCCCGCGCTCAGGCGGCATGCGAGATCCGTGAGCTGGGCGATGCGGCGACTGAGGCAATCGCACCGCTCACGGCGATGCTCGCAGATGCCGCGCCGGTCGCCGCGCTGGTATGCCATCGCAGCTGGTGGCGGGGAAATCCGAACGATTTGACGTCGCCTGGTGAACAAGCTGCGGCTGCGCTCGTCGCGATTGGATCACGAGCGTTCGACTCGGTGCTCAACGCGCTACGCGGCACGACATGGGCGGCACGCCGCAATTCGGCATGGGCCCTGGGCGCGTTCGACGATCAGCGCGCCGTGCCGGCGCTCATCGAAGCGCTGAAGGATCGGGAGGCAGCCGTACGCGAGCAAGTCGCGTGGGCGCTTGGTGCGCTCGATGACCGGCGCGCCGTACAATCCCTCATCGCCGCATTGAAGGACTCCGACCCGCGCGTCCGTCGTCAAGCCGCCTGGGCGTTGGGCGCGATCGATGATTCCACCGCGTCCGACGCACTGAGCGCGGCACTCGGCGACGACGATGAGCGGACGCGCGAACAGGCGGCGTGGGCGCTGGGATCGATTGACGACAAGAGCGCCGTTCCGGCGCTGATCCGATCGCTGAGCGATCCGGGTGAACGCGTGCGAAAACAGTCAGCGTGGGCGCTCGGCGCGATCGATGATCCCCGTGCGGTCGACGCACTGATCCGCGCGTTATCCGATCAGAACAGCGGCGTCCGCCAGCAAGCGGCATGGGCGCTCGGCGCGATTGGCGATTCGCGTGCTCTGTCTGGACTCCTGCCGTGCCTCAAGGACACCGACGCAGGTGTCCGCAAGCAGGCGGCGTGGGCTATCGGTGCAATCGGCAGATGAGGATGAGAACATGTGGTCGGACCTTCGCTACGCGTTCCGGTCGTTTCAAAAAACGCCGGCCCTCACCGCAATTCTGATCCTCACCCTCGCGCTCGGCATCGGCGCGAACACTGCTATCTTCAGCGTCATCGACGCCGTGCTCCTGCGGCCGACGCCATTCAGCAATCTCGATCGTCTCGCCATGGTGTGGGAGACCGATCGCAATACCGGCACCACCCGCGAACCAGCATCAGTTCCTGACTACCTCGACTTCAAATCAGCCACGCGAACGTTCGACGAGCTTGCCGCCATAGCGGCCGGCGAAATCAACCTGACGCCTGAACATGGCGACCCGGTTCGGCTGCCAGTCCTGAATGTATCCGTTGAAACATTGCCGATGCTCGGTCTCCAGCCGATCGCGGGCCGCGCCTTCACCGCAGAGGAAGATCGTCCCAACGGCCCTTCGGTCGTGCTCATTAGCGAGGGGTTGTGGGAACGGGCGTTTCAGCGTCGCAACACCGCCGTCGGGTCTGCGCTTCGGCTTGACGATCGGCCGTATACGATCGTCGGGATCATGCCCGCCGGTGCGGATTTCGGCGTGCTCCAGATCCTCTCGGCAGCAGCGTATTCGCGCGGCTTCGCGGATCGCGGATTCAAGACGGACATCGATATCTGGACGCCGCTGCAGGCCGATCCACAGCAGCTCCCTCGCTCGACCCATCCAATTTTTGTTCTCGGACGGTTGTCGTCAACCGTATCGCTCGATGCGGCGCAGAACGAGCTGGCGGCGGTCGCGGCGAATCTCGAACGGGCATACCCTGAAAACGCCGCGCGCGGCACGCACGTGGAAGCACTCGACCGTGTCATCTTTGGTCCCGTTCGACCCGCTCTGTTCCTGCTCCTCACCGCGGTCGCGCTGGTCCTCATCGTCTCCTGTGTCAACGTCGCGAATCTGCTGCTCGCACGCGCCAGCGCGCGCGCTCAGGAAGCCGCGGTCCGCTGCGCCCTCGGGGCGTCACAGTCGCGGCTTCTTCGTCAGGCACTCGCGGAGACATTTCTCCTCTCGACAACCGCCGCAGCCGCAGGAATCGTCCTTGCTTTTGTCGGCGTACGCTTTCTCGTTTCGATCGCTCCTCCGGATGTTCCGCGACTCACGCTGGCATCGGTCAACGTTCGCGTGCTGCTTATCACGCTTGGGATCGCTCTTGTCATCGGGGCGGTTTTCGCGCTCTTGCCAACGATTCAGGCACGTCGCCTGAATCTGCAGGCGTCGCTGACTGATCGAACCGGTCGCGCCTCGGCGGGGCCCATGCGGAGCCGCGTGCGCGGTGCGCTGGTCGTCGCCGAGCTGGCACTCGCGGTTGTGCTCGTCTGCGGTGCCGCTCTCTTGATTCGCAGCTTCTGGACGTTGCAGCAGGTGAATCCGGGATTTGTGACCGAGGGGGTGCTGAAGGCCGAGTACCAACTTCCGGCGTCGCGCTACCCGTCGAACTTCCAAGTCTGGCCGGACTTCAAGGAACAGCATGCGTTCAATCGCGCGTTGCTCGCGCGCGCCGCGACGCTTCCAGGCGTTCGCGCTGTGGCAATCGCCGGCAATCATCCGCTCGATCCAGGGTTCACGAACTCGTTCACGATCGTCGGGCGTGAAGCTGAGGCGAGGACCTGGCCGGAGATCTCAATCCGCCGGGTCAGTCCTGGGTACTTCGCCACCGTCGGTCTGCAGCTCGTTCGCGGCAGGCTTTTGCTCGACAGCGACACCACCGGCGGCGCGCCCGTCGCGCTCATCAACACGTCCGCCGCCAGACGGTTTTTTGGCGATCGCGACCCCGTCGGCGCTCAAATCCGTTTCTGGGGTACCGCGCGAACGATTGTCGGCGTCGTTGCGGACGAGAAGTTTCATGGCCTGGCCGAAGCGTCGCCGATAGGTGCGTATACCCCGCTCTCGCAGACACCCTCGGCCGGCGGCGCAGGGGTCCTGCTGGTGCGAACGCCGGCAAACCCCTCGTCGCTCGCCACAGCGGTGACGTCCGCAATCCATGCGATCGATCCCGGGCTCGCCGTGTTCGCCGTCGAACCACTCGCCGACACCATGTCGCGTTCGATCGGTCAACGCCGCTTTACGATGCTGCTGCTCGCGTCCTTTGCGTTCGTCGCTCTGCTGCTCGCCGCCATCGGCATTCACGGCGTACTTAGTTACGGTGTGTCGCAACGACGCCGGGAAATCGGGATTCGCATGGCACTCGGGGCACGCCGCCCGGACCTTGTGGCGTTAGTCGTTCGACAGGGCCTCACTCTGACCGCGGTTGGCGTGGTCGTCGGGTTCGCTGGCGCGATTGCGTTTACCCGTCTGCTGAGTAGCCAGCTGTTTGGGATCACGGCCGGCGATCCGCTCACATTCGGTGGAGTTGCGTTGCTTCTTGGCGTGGTGGCACTGGCCGCGACCGCGTCGCCGGCACACCGAGCGGCATCAGTCGATCCCGTCGTTAGCCTTCGAAGCGAGTGAACATGCTTCGTCAAGCCATACAGGATCTCAGGCACGGGGGTCGGCTGCTGTTCGCGTCGCCGGCTTTTACCTTGGCAGCGGTTGCCGCGTTGGCGATCGGGATCGGGGCAAATACCGCAATTTTTGCGGTTGTCAATACGCTGCTGATTCAACCCCTACCGTACAAGGATCCGGATCGGCTCGCGATCGTGTGGGAACACAACCTGCCACGCGATCGGCGCAATAACGTCGTCTCGCCCGGCAATTACCTGCACTGGCGTGAGATGAACACGGTCTTCAGCGAAATGTCGATCGTGAGCATGACGTTCCGCGCGGCGTACACCGGCGATGGCGAACCGGAGGAAGTGAAGGAGCAGGTCGTGAACGCGACGCTGTTTCCGATGCTTGGCGTAAACGCGGCCGTCGGCCGTGTCTTCACCCCCGAAGAAGATCGCCCCAACTCGAGCCGGTTCGTTCTTCTCAGCGATCGTTTCTGGCGCCGGCGGTTCGCGGCCGACCCGAACGTCATCAATCGTTCCATTCGCCTCAGCGGCAATCCATTTACGGTTGTGGGCGTCATGCCTCCAGGGTTTTCGATTCTCGATAAGAACGTGGATGTCTGGGTTCCGCCTGGATTCACGGCGGAATCCAGGACTCCGCAGGGCCGGTGGACGATGGTGATCGCGCGTTTGAAGGACGGCGTGACGTTCAAGCAAGCGCAGGACGATATGACTCGGGTTGCGAGCGAATTGACCGCGATGTTCCCGAATTTCGATACCGGGTGGACGGCTCGGGTCGTACCGTTGAAAGAGCAACTCACCGGCGATGTCCGTCCTGCGTTGCTGGTTCTACTCGGCGCCGTCGGTTTCGTCTTGCTGATCGCGTGCGCGAATGTTGCCAACCTGCTGCTGGCGAAGGCCACGACACGACATCGTGAACTTGCCGTTCGTGCAGCGCTCGGCGCCGATCGCGCGCGATTGATTCGACAACTACTTTCGGAAAGCTTGCTGCTATCAGTCATCGGCGGCGCCGCCGGTCTCGCGCTCGCCTGGTGGGGCCTGAAGTTCTTGCGCACCGTCGTTGCTGCCATGCTTCCAATCCAGCGGCTCGAGTTCGTCGGGATCAATGGATGGGTGCTGCTTTTCGCTTGCGCTGCCGCACTCGGAAGCGGCCTTCTGTTCGGCCTGATTCCCGCATTCACGGCAGCGGGCACGTCGTTGACAGACGCGCTCAGAGAGGGGGGACGCACGGGTACGGGCCGCCGCGGACGGCGCGTTCGCCAGGGGCTCGTCGTCGTCGAAATCGCCCTCGCGCTCGTGCTGCTTGTCGGAGCAGGGCTGCTGGTCCGCAGTTTTCAGACCCTGATGCGGGTCAATCCCGGGTTCGATCCGTCGAGCACAATCTCGATGAGGGTAACGTTGCCCTTAAGCGGCTATCAGCGCGACACGCAGATCGTCCAGTTCTTCGATCGTTTATTCGAACGAATCGGCACGCTGCCCGGCGTGCAGGAGGCTGGTGGCGTGAGCTTCCTGCCGCTCAATGGCCTCGGTTCGGCGACGGGCTTTTCCATTGAAGGCGCGGAACCGCCACGGGCCGGCGAGGAGCCCGTGTCGGAAGTGATGGTCGTCACCCACGATTACTTCAGGGCCATGGGGATTCCGCTCCTTCGTGGGCGGCTCTTTGATGGACGGGACACTGCACCGAATACCCGTCGCGTGATCGTCAGCGACGCCCTCGTGAAGAAGTACTTTGGCAATCGAGATCCGATCGGGCAACGAATCGTGCTCAGCTGGTACAATCAGGGTCCCGATGAAATCGTCGGCGTCGTTGGAGACGTTCACTCGGTGAGTCTGGAGCTCGAACCCCGCGGCGCCACCTACCTGCCGCCGGCGCGCTTTGCTTACCCATTTATGAGTGTCGTGGTCAAGACGTCGACCGCCGATGTGGGCCTGGCCAGGTCGCTCGTCAGGGCCGTTCACGAACTCGATCAGAATATTCCAGTATCCGAAGTCCGATCGATGTCGGAAGTGTTGGAAGTATCGACCACCGAGCGTCGGCTGACGATGGCGCTGTTGATGATTTTTTCTGTCGTCGCGCTCCTGCTGGCATCAGTGGGAATCTATGGCGTCATCAGCTATTCGGTGACGCAACGAATACAGGAGATCGGCATTCGGATGGCGCTGGGTGCGCAGCGGCGCGATCTCCTGCGGATGGTCGTCGGCAATGCCATGGTGCTCGCCGTAGTTGGTATTGTGCTCGGCACAGCGGGCGCGTTCCTGTTGACTCGTCTCATGACGAGGCTCCTGTTCAATGTCCAGCCCCAGGATCCGTTGACGTTCACCGCCGTCGCCATTCTTCTCGCGTGTGTCGCTGCTGTCGCCAGCTACGTCCCGGGCCGGCGTGCGACGCGCGTCGACCCGGTGGTTGCACTCAGAGCTGAATGAATCACTGATCACTGATCACTGATCACTCATCGTGTATCCGCGAATCCCTAATCCTTCAATCCTCGATTCCAGGATTCAGCGATTCAGGGATCAGGGATTGTCCGATCCACGATGAGTGATCAGTGATTAGCGATTCAGCTGTCTTTTTGCAGTACGATCCGCATGCATGGTGGCGGCGTGGGTAATCATCGTCCTGCTGATCGTTCTGACCGGGTTGTATGTGGCGGCGGAGTTCGCCGCCGTGAGCGCACGGCGCAGCCGTCTCCGCCGGCTCGCCGAGGATGGGGACGCGCTCGCGGCTCGCATCCTCCCGGTTCTTGAAGATCCGCGCGCGCTGGACCGCTACATCGCCGCGTGCCAGGTCGGGATCACCCTGTGCAGCCTGATTCTCGGTGCGTACGGGCAGGCAACCCTGGCGCCGCGCCTGATGCCGCTTCTCGCCAAGTTCGAGCGGCTGCAACCATCAACCGTCGAATCCGCCTCAGCGGCGATTGTTCTGATTTTCCTGACGACTCTGGCAGTCATTGTGGGAGAGCTCGTCCCGAAGTCTCTCGCGCTGCAATATGCGACGCGCACAGCGCTCGTCACTGTTCTTCCGATGCAGTGGTCGATGCGCGCATTCTCGTGGTCGATCGCGTTGCTCAACGGCAGCGGGGTGCTGCTATTGCGCGCACTGAGACTGCCGTCGACCGGCCATCGCCACGTGCACTCGCCGGAGGAGATCGCGCTCCTCATCGCCGAAAGCCGTGACGGAGGTCTCCTCGAGCCACAGGAGCAGGTGCGGCTGCATCGCGCGCTTCGTCTCGGTCTACGCAGCGCCCGCCAGTTGATGGTGCCGCGTTCCCGGCTGGCTGCCATCGATGCTTCGCTTCCCTTTGACGAGGTTCTCCAGATGGTGGCGGCGAGCCCATACAGCCGCCTGCCGGTCTATCGCGGATCGATCGACAACATCGTTGGGATCCTCAACACGAAAGATGTGGTGAAGCGATACGTCCGCGGTGGAGGGTTGTCGGTGGCCGCGCTGATGCGGCCGATCGTGCGTGTGCCCGACACCATGCCTGCCGACCGGCTGCTGACGTTTCTCCGTGAGCGTGGGAGCCACCAGGCACTCGTCGTCGACGTCAGCGGGTCGGTCGTCGGCCTGATTACGCTCGAAGATGTCGTCGGCGAACTGCTCGGCGGTGTTGCCGACGAATTCAAATCGGTGCAGCCTCGTCCGATTCGACTGTCCGACGGCCGGCTTCGCCTTCCGGGATCGATGCGCCTCGACCAAGCCGCGTCGCTGGTTGGTTCAGAATGGCGCGGGCGGGAGGAAACTGTCGGCGATCGAGTAGTCGCCGCGCTCGGTCACGCCCCGGAGCCGGGTGAAGCGCTGGATGTCGATGGCCTGCACGTGGAAGTCGAAGCGGTCGAGGGCGCAGCGATGTCGGTCATCGTTGGCGATCGCCCCGGCCAGGACGACAACGACAACTCATGACCGCGCTTCTCATCATCACCGTTCTCATCCTTCTGAATGGTGTGTTCGTCGCGGCCGAATTCGCGATCGTGGGAGCGCCGCGGGCCGCAATCGACCGTAAGGCGCAGGATGGCAACCGCCTCGCCCAACTGGTTCAGCGCGTTCTCGATGATCCGAAACAGCAGGATCGATACATCGCAACGGCACAGCTCGGCATCACTGTCGCGAGCCTCGGCTTGGGCATGTACGGTGAGCACGTTCTCGCCGACTCGCTTTACGCAATTCTTGGCGGTCATGGGCTTCCCGAGTGGCTGGCGTCGCACGGGCTGGCAAGCACCGTCGCGGTGGCGATCCTTACGTACTTTCATATTGTCGTCGGCGAAATGGTGCCGAAGTCGCTGGCGCTGCAGTACGCGGAGACACTTGCGCTCTGGATCACGCCGCCGATGCTGTGGATCCGAAATGCACTGTTTCCGTTTGTGCTGGCGCTGAACAGCATCGGCAACCGCCTGCTGAAGGTCATGGGTGTCAACCGCCAGGCCCAGAACGCGGACCAGTACTACACTGCCGAGGAATTGCAACTGATCGTCCAGGAGAGCGAGGAGGTGGGCGCGATACGCGCCGAGTCAGGCCGCATGCTTCAGGAGCTCTTCGAGTTCGGCGATCTGACGGCCGGCGAAGTGATGGTTCCGCGGGTGCGGGTGGCGGGTATCCAGCTCGGCACCAGGCCGGAACAGATCCGCGAGCTCTTGAGCCGAAACCCTCACACGCGCTATCCCATTTACGAACGCGATCTCGATCACGTCGTCGGCATGGTCCACATCAAAGACCTGTTGCGAGTGTTGCTGCGTGACGAACCGATCCGGCGTACTCACGCGCGCGCGCTGCCGCTCGTGCCCGAAACTGCTCCTCTTGATTCCTTGCTGTCGACGATGAGACAGGAACGGACGCAAATGGTGATTGTCCTCGATGAGCATGGAGGAACGTCTGGGGTCGTCACACTCCAGGATCTGTTCGAGGAGGTCGTCGGCGAAATCGAGGAAGGCCGTGGCGGAGCGCGCCACGTTTATCGCGATGCGATGGGGCGACTTCGCGTGCCGGGGACGATGCGACTCGACGAGCTGGGACAGCATTTCGATCTGGATCTGGAACACGAGGATGTCGACAGCGTCAGCGGCCTTGTGTTGACGCTCCTCGGGCGGCCTCCCGCGGTTGCAGATACCGTCCGCTACGATCGGCTGCAGCTGGAAGTCACCGCGGTCAAAGGCCACGGTGTGGATGAGTGCGCCGTGTGGCTTGCCGCCCTTTAGGTGCTACAGGCCCCTTCGAGGTACGGCCACATCAGATTTCGCCGCGCGCCGCCGCGAGTTCCAACTCTTGGTCGGAGGCCTCGACGAACTCACCTTCCCACTTGGCAATCACAACGGTGGCGAGGCAATTGCCGATCACGTTGGTCATCGTTCGCGCCATATCCATCAGTTCGTCAACGCCGAGAATCAGCGTCACGCCCTCGAGCGGCAATCCATAACTGGCGAGTGTGCCGGCAAGAATCACGAGCGACGCTCGCGGCACTCCGGCCACACCCTTGCTCGTCAGCATCAGAGTAATCAGCATTGTGACCTGCTGCGACGCGGTCAGTTGTACTCCGGCCGCCTGAGCCACAAACACCGCGGCGAGCGATAAATACAACGTCGTTCCATCAAGATTGAAGCTGTAGCCGAGCGGCAGGACGAACGAGACGATCCGTCGCGGCACACCGAGACGCTCGAGAACCTCCATGGCACGCGGCAACGCCGCTTCGCTCGAGGTCGTGGAAAACGCGATGATTGCCGGCTCCTTGACCGCGCGAATGAACTTTCGCAGCGGCACTTTGAACATGATGGCAACTGGAAGAAACACAGCAAGGATGAGCACCGCCAGCGCGCCATACAGCGTCGCGACGAGCCAGGCCAGGTTATACAGCACGCCGAGTCCGCCATGGCCGACGGTGTACGCGATCGCCGCACCGACGCCAATCGGCGCGTAGTGCATCACGAGGTTCGTGAACTTGAACATCGTTTCCGCAAGCACCTCGCACCAGACGATCACCGGACGTCCTTTTTCACCGATCATGCCGAGCGCGATGCCAAAGATGATGCTGAACACGACGATTTGCAGCACGTCTCCCCGCGCCATCGCGTCGATCACGGACTCCGGGACCACATGGAGCAGGATCTGATCCCAGGTCTGCGGCTTCGCCGTGATGTCGGAGTGCGCGCCCATCGGGAGATTCACGCCGACGCCAGGCTTCGTGAAGTTGACGGCCGCCAGGCCGATGATCAGGGCCAGCGTCGTCACCACCTCGAAATAGATCAGCGCGCGTAGTCCCATTCGTCCGACGACCTTGAAGTGACCGGCGCCGGCGATCCCTGCGACCAGCGTGGCAAAAATCAACGGCGCGATCACCATCTTGATCAGCCGCAGGAACAACTGGCTGAACGGACGGAAGTAGACCGCGTACTCGGGGTGCGTGGCGTCGACAATCGCGCCGACAATGATGCCGAGAATGAGGCCGATGAAAATCTGTTGAGTAAGCGTGAGGCCGCGGCGCGGCGTGGTCGGGGCGGTGGCCTGTGCCATTCGATGTCGTATCCTCCCCGGAGCGCCGGGCTTCCGGAATTCTATTTCAGGTTTACATCCACAGCGAACGGGCGGTCAGTTCGCGCGGATCCAGGCCGGCAGCACGGCCAAGAAGACGCTGCCGCTCGGGCAGCTCCGTTCGGAACCGCCATTCATCAGCCCTTCCTCCCGCACTCAGAAACCGTTGCTCCCAGTCGGACCACCACGTGAGCGCACGTTTGGCGATGGGTTCAATCACTAGGACGTGAGACCCGCTTTCTTTCGCCTCGAGCAGTCGAAGTATGAGTCCGGCGCGCGTCTCATCATCGAGTTCGTTGATCGCATACGCGGCAAGAATCCCGTGTCCTTTGCGTCCACGAATTGGCGCACGCGCAATGCTCGCCTGCCCGGCATAGCCGGTAATACCGAGCTGTCGATAGGTCCAATTCGCCTCGTCGACGGTCCATGGATGCCTGTCGATGCCGTTAATCGTGCACCGTCCGCTCGCAAGCGCCCACGCCGCGCCGGCCGCGCCGGTGCCGCACCCAAGGTCGAGTATCTGTGCGACATATCGGGCGCGCTCGATCGCGGTGATGATCTCACGCGTGATCAGGAAGTGAAGCGGCCCATAGAACAAGGCAAACGCCGCGCGCTTCCCCGCGGTATTGAGCGCGGCGCCTGTGGCGAGTCTGGAGCGGCGCTCGACGTAAAACGCTGAGAGCGACCTCAGGGCGCGCGAGACCTCCGATGGTCTCAGATTCGAGAGATGCCGAGCCTCCAGCGCGCCGAGCCAGTCGCTGAAGCTCGAATCACTCATCACTGATCACTCATCGGGAATCGCTCATCCCTGAATCATTGAATCGTCGAATCTTGAATCGTGGAATCGCAGTCGCGACCCTGACACCATGCCGGAACCGGCAGATCGTGGATAAGAGGATTCATCGATTCAAGGATAAGGGATTCACGATTAGGGATTCACGATTAGGGATTCACGATTAGTGATTCACGATGAGTGATGAGTGATGAGTGATTCAGAGCTCAACCTGCATCCCCAACTCGACCACGCGCTCAGGCGGAATCTTGAAGAACGCGTTGGCCCGAACGGCATTCCTTGAGATCAGCACGAACAAGCGCTCGCGCCAGAGCGGCAGGCCGGGCCGCCGTGTCGCCAGCAGCGTTTCGAGTCCGAGGAAAAACGTGGTTTCGTTCAGATCGATCTGAAATCCATGGACTGACGCCTGGCTCAGCGCCTCGGGTACGTCGGGCTCCTCCATGAATCCGTACCTGACGGTCAGGCGATAGAAGCCATGCCCGAGTGGTTCGACAAGAGTTCGCTTGTCTGGTGCGACATACGGCGTGTCGCTCGTGACGACCGTCAGCAGAATGACCCGCTCGTGCAGCACCTTGTTGTGCTGCAGATTGTGGAGAAGCGTCGGCGGCGTGCCGGTCAGGTTGCTCGTCATGAACACGGCTGTACCGGTCACCCGCTGCGGCGGGAACGCCTCGATGTCCTGCAGGAACCGATCGAACGGATACAGCTTCTCGCGCATACGGCTGGCCAGCAGCGCGCGGCCGCTTTTCCATGTCGACAGAATGGTGTACACCACCGCGCCGACCACAAGTGGAAACCACCCGCCATGCATCACCTTGAGCAGGTTGGCGCCGAAGAAGCTGAACTCGATCAGGAAGAAGAACAGCGCAATCGAGCCGGCGACAACGCGGCGAACACCCCATGCTCCTCTCGCGACCAGATACGCCAGCATCGTCGTGATGAGCATCGTCAGGGTGACGGCAATACCGTATGCCGCGGCAAGGGCACTGGACGATTGGAACCCAACAACCAGTCCGAGGGTGGCGAACATCAGCGCCCAGTTCACCTGAGAGATGTAAATCTGTCCCTGGTGATGTTCCGACGTGTACTCGATGTCGAGACGCGGAGAGTAACCCAGCTGAATCGCCTGGCGCGTCAGCGAGAACGCGCCGGAGATCAGCGCTTGCGACGCAATAATCGCCGCAAGCGTCGCCAGCACCACAAGCGCCAGCAGTCCCCAGCGCGGGGCCATGAGATAAAACGGAGACGAAGCGGCGGCCGGGTTGAGCAGAATCATTGCACCCTGGCCCAGGTAGTTCAGGAAGAGCGCCGGCAACACAATCGAAAACCAGGCGAGTCGAATTGGCTTTGGACCAAAGTGCCCCATGTCGGCATACAACGCTTCGCCACCGGTTACCACCAGGAAGACGGCGCCCAGAACCACGAAGCCGTGCCACCCATTCGCACGAAAGAACGTCAGGGCGTGCAACGGATTGAATGCTGCGAGCACGCCGGGTTCCTTCACGATCCAGGTCAGACCAAGAACCGCGATCGTGATGAACCACACGACCATCACTGGGCCGAACAGCATCCCGACGCGAGTCGTTCCGTGCGATTGGATCATGAAGAGCGCCACGAGAATGACCAACGTAATCGGAACGATGTAGGGCTCGAAAATATGCGTGACGACCTCGAGTCCCTCGACGGCGCCAAGCACTGAAATCGCAGGCGTGATCATGCCGTCGCCGTAGAGTAGTGCGGCTCCGAACAGACCAAGCGCAATCAGGCTCGCGCGACTCTTTTTCTTTGCATCCGGCGACTGGGCGACGAGCGCCAGCAGCGCGAGGATGCCCCCTTCGCCGTTGTTGTCCGCGCGCATGACGAAGAGGATGTATTTGATTGAAATGATGAGCGTCAGTGACCAGAAGATCAGCGACAACACGCCAAGAACGTTGTCGTGTGTCGGCGCGATACCGTGCTGACCGTGAAAACATTCGCGAAGCGCGTACAGCGGACTCGTCCCGATGTCGCCGTAGACGACGCCGATAGCGCCAAGCGTCAGCAGACCCAGACTGGAGGAGTGCCCCGAATGAGCCTCCTGGCTCGGCCGGGCAGCCGTGCGAGCAATCGCGGATGACAATTGGGGAGACGACGTGGAGGTGTTACCGGATAGCAGGCGCCAAACCCCGGTCAGTGACGGCATTCAAAACATCCTCCAAAGCGCCTGCGAGGTTAGCTGACGGGCTGGAGGTTGAAGGTCCTCCTCCGATCACCGGGCCGGATGTGCCCCCAGGCGAGCATCAGGCTCGCCCACTGGTTCCCCCGCTTCGCGCTGTCGATGCGCGAATTCGGCTCCTTCGAGCATACGCCCGCCTCACGGGCAGGTCAAAGGTCGGCAATCCGGTCGGCAATCCGGTTCACAATTGGCCCAGCCGCAGCCCAGTACTGCGCTGTCAACGAGCTGGAGGAACTATGAGTACACGTGCGCTGGCACTCATGTTGGTTATCACAGTTTTTGTTCTCGGAGCCGTGGGTGTCGTGGCTCAGACCCAACGTCCCGGTGACACGCTTCAGTTGTGGGACTACCACACTGAGATCAGCCGAATCGAACCTCGCCGCGAAGCGGGGAACCCGGACGTCATTTTGAACGGCTTAGGGCAGCAAGGGTGGGAGCTCGTCGGAATGACTCGCCGCGAAATCCGTGTCGATGATGCGTTGATGACCGAGACGATCTACACCTTCAAGCGGCCGAGCCGGACTGTGAATCGCTAGAGTCGCGGCTCGGCTCGTTCGTCCTCCCGCTCGATTCAGGGTCGCGCCAGAGTGAGCGTATGCGCGGATGACGTGCACTGTATCTGCGGGGCGTTGGCGGACCGGTACACCAGCTCGCCACTAAAAGGAGCTGAGATGCTGCGTCCATCGAACAACCCGCTGGCCTGGCCGAGGAACGAAATCGTCGTCGCCCCTCCGAGTTCCTCCGTCAGCGGACCAGCATCGATGTCAGAGTCGAAGTGAAGCGAGACGAAATCGCCGGCGACAGCAGCGATCACTCTGCTGAAGCTGAAGGAAAACGTAGCGCCGCTCAAGGTCAGAAGGTAAATGTTCGGTGAATTCGGCGCTGGGGCGGCGGTTGCCTCGTATGTGCGGCTTCGCGCCTCGAGTGGCAGCGCCGCACAAACCGGATCCGCAGTAATCGTCAGCGTGTAGGTACCAAGCAAGGTCACCGAGGACTGAGTTTGCAGGCGAAAGCCAAAGATGTTTTCTCCCGGCCGCCCGCCAAAGAATGTCTGCGTCGCTGCGAGATAACCGGCCTTCGACGCACGAAGGGTAACCGATCCCGAAAACGCGCCGGGAAGCGCATAGTTACCCGACGAATCTGTTAGTGCAAAGACACCACGCCTCTGACCGTCGATCACTTCGACCCTGGCATCCGCGAGCGGCCTCCCAATGTTGTCGGCAACCGGTCCGGACAAGGAAACTTCGAAAGTTGGTGCGTCCGTCGAGGTTGGCGGCGGTGTGGCAGCGCGAATCGGCAACTCCGGACCGGTCGGTCCTCTATTACAGCCACTCTGCAACGTCATCAGCGCCAGCAGAGCGGGTACAACGATCGCGAGGTATCTCGCAGAGTTTGGGTTCATCGGCTTTCCGTACTCCGTATCCAGCGGCCGTGTTACTTGGAGGTGGCCTATCTGCATAGGAGGAACGCCAGACCGGTCTTTCGCGGCGGCCTTTGAGTGAATGCATTCAGGCTTCGCCAGGAGGCAGCGCATTACGTCCGCGTGCGCGCGAGACTTGGTCGTTTACAGCACGGCGTGACAAAGCGAGACTCCAAGCGTGCAACGTGAAGACATGATCGATCACGTCCCCGAAATTGTCCCCGTCACGACTGAAAGGTCGTAATTCGTCGCATCTGTCGTAAGATCGCGAAAGCCGCAACTGCTTGTCTAGTAAGGATTCCTCAGCACGGAGAGGTGGCCGAGTGGTCGATGGCGGTGGTCTTGAAAACCACTGTACCCGGAAGGGTACCGGGGGTTCGAATCCCTCCCTCTCCGCACCCCCTTCGCTCGCGTCATGATCCAGTCCACGCGAGGGCGGACACCTACTTCCATTCGCCGCGCAGGAATGACAGCGCGGTTTGTGCAAACAACGACGCTGTTTCTCCGAACACCGGCCCGTGTCCGCCGTTCGGAATGACCCATAAGTGAGACCGCGGTATCGCTGCGTGCAACTCGAAGGCAAGCGACACCGGATAAAGCGGATCGCGGTCGCCAAAGACAATCAGCGTGTCGGCGGCAATCGTTGCCAAATAGGGCGGCGTGAAATTCACGTCGTCATACGACTCGGCAAACGCACGTGCCTGCGCCAGGAGCTGCTGAAGCTGATCCTCGCCTTGAATGTGGCGCTTTCGCAGTAACTCCAGTTCGGCTGCACCAAACATCGCTTCAGTGGCGTTCCGCTGGATCGACCGCGCTTGTTGAGGGAAATATGGCGGCGCGCTGACGATCACCATCGCATCGACGAGCTCAGGCTTCATCGTCGCGAGGTGGAGCAGCGTCAGCCCGCCACCGCTCACGCCAATTGCACGCACCCGTGTGAGCCGCAATTCATCGAGCAAGGCGCGGACATCGTGTGCAGCTTCGCGGAATGAGAACTTGGCGGATGGATTCGTCGATGCGCCGTGCCCGCGCAGATCCGGAGCGATTAGCTGAAAGCCTGCGGGTGGCACGTTGAAGATGTACTTCCAGTCGGCGCCTGCACCCATGAACCCGTGCAGCCACAGAAGCGGTTCACCCTCCCCGCTTGTTTCGTAGTGAAGATCGACATCGTTGACAGCAAGTTGCATTTCCGCATTATGCGGACGCCGGCGCACTCAAAACCAGTCTGTCGCTGCGAGCTGATATAATTGAGAGGTCGTCGCAAGTTGTGATCCACGGCGGCGGACCCGCTCCCGGTTTAGTTCGTCCGCTCACTCCAACGAGAGCGGCGCGCGTCCCGGCAGTTACTCGCCCTAAGGAAGATCGCTCGCCTGCTCGGTTTCTCTCCGGCCCGTTCGGTCCAAGTAACTGTAAAAACCGAGATCTTTTCCAGTGAAGCGCTTGGTCAGGAGAATGATCTGATAGGTGTGCCCGGAAAAATGTTCAACGACGTGGAAGATGGCAGAGAGCACGGTGGTGTCGTAGCCTTGAATGGAGACCGCCTCGGTGAGCCGCCGGTGTGGCAGAGAGCGGATCAGAGCCACAGCCTCACCCACGGTGCCTTGCAGCTTTGCGAATAACACCGAAGCGTTTGCACCGGTGCGCGCCGAGAATTCGCTGGGGCGGTCACGTTCATCGGGCTCAGCTCCAATGCCGGACAGAATCCACTGTCGGACGTTCCCTTCCAGATGCAGAAGCTAGTTGCCGACCGCATTCTCGTTTTCCGAATCGCGTCTCCAGAGGGATGACGGCGGGAGATCTGTCAGACAGGTCTCGATGCGGTCCAAGTTTTCAGCCAGCTTGTCGGCTGCGCTCGTCAGGAAGTCGGCCTCTAGCGTCATCCACGCCTCCATCGAATGCGCTACGTTCGCGCTCTCGATCTTACCTTTGTGGCGCCGCCGTGGCCGCGCTAGATGGGTCTCTTCGGCGTCAGCGTCGTCCTCATGGTTTGCTCTCCGCGGCGAATGACGAGCTCACGAGTCACTGGTTTTTCCAGCATCTCGTTGATCGCCGACAACGTGAGGCTCTCGGCCGGCGCACCGTCGATTGACACGATGATGTCTCCCACCGCCAGACCGGCATCGGTTGCCGGAGACTCTTCGAGTACTTCGCGCACGCGGAATGCGTGGTAGTCCGGCCGCTCGGCGCGCAAGGCGATGCCGCTGAAGGCGTGGTCGAATGGTTCGGCAAACGTCGGCGATGGTTCGAGGATCATCCGGCGGCGGCCGTAATCAAAAAAGATCCGGAACCTGCTCGCGATCCGGGCGCCGATGTTGCCGGCCAGCGAAGGATCCGCGAACGCGCCAGCCGTATCCTCCGAGAAGAGTGCGATCGGATTGGCGATGACGAAGGATCCGATCCTCAGCGTCGTCACGCGTCCGAAACGACCCGCCGTGCGGCCTCCGGCACCGGCTCCACCGATAGCACGGATGGTCTTCATGTCCGGACCAGGGAGCCTGTGCTCCGTCACGAACGGACTATGGAGAACGAGCGCCCCCCCGGAACCGATGTCGAACATGAACGATCGCTCCAGTGACCCCGCGCCTTGCGATGTGACGATCGCCTTCACGAC
>DASTVZ010000247.1:0-15354 GCA_035758845.1 Vicinamibacterales bacterium | reverse complement strand
AAGGCAGTGATCGAAGGGGGGGCGCGACGACGCCGTTCGTATTCCACCACTGGGAACCATGGCCTCGCTCGGGCACACTCGCGCCGTTGCGCGCGTGTTTGGCGTGCGCCTTTCAGGCTTCCTGGCCTGGTGGATACGGCGGACGTACTACCTATTCCAGATGCCTCGGGTGGGACCGGCGCCTGCGTATCGTTCTCGATTGGACGGTGGCCCTGTTCTTTCGACCAGACATCACGAAGGTGGAGTTGCACGTCGAGCGGGAGCAGGTGGGTCGAGCACGCCGCTCAATCTGTGCGATCGCCGCGCAAGCGGTTTTTGAGACCACTTCGACAGCTTCAGAGGCACGGCACCGCGCACTTGCCCGGCGCGTTCGTCAAGTGCAGCACGTACGATGTCGGCAGGACCGATCGATCGCTGGGAGCCACGGTGATTGTCAGCGTTTGACCCTTCACGACGCCTGAGAAGATCGCCGGCGGCGCCGGGTCAACGCTGATCGGGCCCACTTCGATGCGATAAGTGCCACTGACTTCGAACGTGCCGTCAGAGTGAACGACCGGCGGCTTAAACTGACCGTGGCCGCACCCGACGACCAGATCGCAGCCGTCAACAGCCACTGACAGACATCCGTTGTCGCCGGTCCATCGGCCCGCCGGCAAGGTTGTGTCGCGAGGCTGCGTCGGTGTCCCCGCGCAGGCAGCAACCACGAGAGAGACCAGACCCGCCGCGATGATTCGCGTCACTTGCATCCTACGCCCGGGAATCCATTGTCATTCGTAAGTTCCAAGTACAGTGTACTGCGTGTCGCCGATGGTCGATCTTTTTGAGCCACCTTCGCCGTGGAGTTCCAGCGCATGAACAACACAGACGCTGCTGAAACTGACCGCGCCGCGATTAGTTCCGCAGCGCGTGTTCGCGGCGCCGATTCAGATTTATATTCATCTCTTCCGACATTCACCTCGCCGGTGACACCGCGCTTGAGCGCGTGACTTACACTGCCGCCATGTCGTCAGAGAGTGACGGTTCACCGATCGAAGAAGTAGGCAAGGGCCTGCACGTGTACAGGCGTCAATCCGACGGATCGTGGAAACTCGCGCAAGATATCTGGAACAGCGATCAACCAGCGGCATAACTTGCATCCCACGCCGCACGAAGGCTGCGCAGCAATGACGGGTAAACGATCCACTTCCTGAACGGGTCGATGAGGGCCATGTAAACCGGCGTCAAGCGGCCGACGCTCCGAACGTAAACGGCGAAATAGAAACGATACGCGGTGCCGGCGTCGACAAGGGCGCTCAGCGCCGCGCCGTGGACGGTACGGTTGATCACCTCGAGCAGCTGCTCGTTCTCGAAGCGGTACACGACTCGAAAGAGACCCTCGCGCCTTCCGGCCGGCGCCAAAGATTTTGAGAGATCGTCTGGTGTCAAACGGACCGCGAAGGACTGGCCGACGATTGTATCCCGCTCGCGATCCCAACCCAGGAGCCGGCCGATGGCGAAGCGGATGCCCAAGAGTGCGCGCACGACAGGGGAAGGTTTGAATGGGATCGCGCCGGCAGCGCGCAGGAACTCGTCGAGCGTGATGCCGGGCCGCACCCGCGGCAAATCAACCGCCCACACATCGTGGAGGGGCACGCCGGCGAGGAACTCATGAACTCGCAGCGGCACGCGCTCGAACTCCTGCGCTGACATCTGCGGCATCACGCCTCCTGCTGCAACTCCAACACCGTCAGCGCTCTCTCACCGCCGAGCTGGCGATCTCAGATCGGAACCTGTTTACGCTGACGTGTGCCGCTGCTGATTGTTCCGATCCTCATCATCCTTGCCGTCGTCGCCTTCCTCGTGCAGCCGTACCGACTGGGCGTCGCGCGTCAACGCGCGCGAGGGTGGCTCGGGCTGGTCGTGACAGGGCGGATCCTGTTCGGATTCTGGCGCGCCTGGCACGCGTGGCCTCCAGGCGTGGATCATGCCTCCTGGGCTGCCGCCGCCGGACTGGCGAAATCGATGGCCGCCGGTGGCGTGGTGCTCGGCTACTACTTCGTTTATTGGATTGACGTGCGCCCGCGGCTTCGATCGCGGCGTGCGTCTCGAAACACGCCGTCAAACGACTCGGCCTCGATTGATCCCTCCATCCTAACGTCTGAAATTCTGCAAGCGCCAATGGCGCCGGTGCGCGCGGTTATTGCGATCCCCCAAAGGACTGGACCACTTTTGTCGCGGCATCTCGCAGCAATCGACTCGGTACGCCGCGTGCACCGCCGGCCGACGATGGTAGACTCGCCGCAGGAAAGAGCGATGACCAACGGATCGAGCGACCTGCCGGAACGAGTGGAAGTCATCGAGCAGAAGCTGGATGGTCTCATTCAGTCTGTCGACGCGCGATTCGATCAGGTGGACGCCGCAATTATCGAGCAGCGCGCGTATACGGAGTTCGCCTACGAAAAGCTGGACTCGAAGATGGACGCGGGGTTCGCCGGGCTCGGGTCGAAGATGGACGCGCGCATCGTCACGCTCGACTCGAAGATGGACGCGGGCTTCGCGAGGCTTGACCGGAAGATGGACACGGGGTTCGCCCGACTCGATTCGAAGATAGACACGGGGTTGGCCGGCCTTGAGACAAAGATGGACGCAGGTTTCGTCCGGGCCGATTCAAAGATGGACGCAGGTTTCGCCCGGCTCGATTCCAAGATAGATGGAGGCTTGGCCGGCCTTGAAACAAGAATGAACGCGGGCTTGACCACGCTCGATTCGAAGGTGGCCGGCCTCGATTCGAAGGTGGCCGGCCTCGATCAGAAGATAGACGACTTAGACAATCGATTAGGTAAGGTCGACGGCCGGATCGCCAGGCTGGAAACAAAGATCGACGACATGGACGACCGACTGGGTAAGGTCGACGGGCGGTTCGCTCGGATAGAGGGAAAGATCGATCAAATCATCGACCTGCACGTCCCCAAAACTCCGCCGGACGTTTCGACTTCAGAATAGGTCCTGAACTCCATCGTTAACGCTCGACCAACTCCACCTCCGGTTCCGGCAGCTCCAACCGACCAATCGATGGAAGCGTCGGCACCAGTCCCTGCAGGTCGCCATACATGCCGGCGATATTGAAACTGACCGCCTCGATCTGCTTGAGTCGTTTCGCCCACAGTCGCTCGGTCGCGCGGCGCTCTTGATCCAAGTCGTCGCGCATCCGCCCGAACGCTTCGACGATCGCCTCGACGCGCTGACGAAACTCGATGCCTGATAGATATCGATAGAGGAGTTCGAGTTTTTGATCCTTATTCACCACGGCTGACCGCGTCTGGGTGAGCTGCATCAATTGCGCACGAACCAGCGAGGCTACGGCTGCTGCACACGCGAAGCTAGTGACGACGACGCCTTCGATAATAGAAAAGTTCGCGCAGCCTTTCGGCAGGCTGGCGGTGACGAGAATGGCGACATCCGCGCGAAGCGTTCGTTGATCCTCCCTCAACTTCGCGATCCAGCCCTCGCTCCAGTTCTTCGCATTCTTGCATTCCCACAGGATCGTTCCGCAGCGGCTGCCGCGTGCATCGACGACGGTCTGATGGAGGTCTGCGCCGCGAATGCCCTGCGGAACCGGTGCGATATCGTCCCACGGGAATGTCGCACGCAGGCTCGACTCGAGTTCGTCCTCGCCGGCTTCTCCTTGCAACTGTTGCGATCCCTGATCCGCTTTGCGTTTCAGATCCTCGATCTGGCGTCGCATGCCGGCGAGCTGCCGCTCTTTTTCCGCATCCTTCAACCGCTGCTGTTCCGCCAGCCGTGTCTCCGTTTCCACGACGACGCGATTGCGTTCCTCGTCGAGCTTCCGGGCGACGGTGAGCTCGAGGTCCTGCTGCTTGCGTTCGAGGTCCCGCTCGCGTTTGCGTAACGCGAGCTCGGTTTGTCGAGCGCGTTCGAGATCCTTCGTCTGCGTGTCGAGTTCGTCTTTGAGCGCTGCGAGTTCGTGAGCAGACTTCTTCTCCGCGTCTTTGCTCGCCTGCTTGCGCGCGCGTTCGACCTCATCGGCCAGCCGGCGCTCGTACTCGTCTTTGACCGATGTCTCGATCTCCGTGCGCAACGCGCGGGTGAGAGGAATCTTCTTGCCGCAGGACGGACACGTAATTGATGGTTCCGACATGGTTGCCTCTGGCGGCCAGTCTAAAGAGAGACGGTGACAGGGCAGGTCATACGCTTTCGTTTCGCTGCAAATCCGGCGAATGGGAAATCGGAGTCTGCGACCGCTGCAACTCGAACACTGCCAGCGCAGCTCCGGCAGCGGGCCACGCGCAGTCGGTACTGACGCCCGCTTCGCTCGGCTCATCCGCGCACCGCGACAGATGAGGGAAGGGGCCGGCTCGGCTCGTTCGATTTGGAAACAATTGCGGAGCAAGCCGTTCTGATCGCACGAAAAGCGCTGCGCAGGCCTGCGACAGGGCGCCGAGCGCTCAATGCCGAGGCGCCGCGTTCGGATGACGGTAAGCCGGAGCAGTGCTTTTCCGGGTTGCGTAGCAGTTTCCAAATCGAATGAGGCGAGTCGGCTCCTGAGCCTGCTCGGGCTAAAAAGACGCGCCGAAGCGTTGCGAGCCGGTCGCATCGAGACTCAGGGCGATCGTCACGCGGCATAAATCAAGTGACGGTTATGGACACTCGTTTTCGATTTCTCATGTGAAGGAGAAAAACGAAGATGTTGAAAGCCGTCAAGAAGCTGCTGTTGCCCGGTGTCGTCGCTGCTGCACTCGCGGCGCTGATCGGGGCGGTCCCCGCGGAAGCTGCGCCGCAAACCTGGTCGATCGTGGCCCACTTCACGTACCAGGATGGTTTCGAGTACGACTACGTAATGAGGACAGGCGTCTCGACCAAAGACATGGCGTCAATGGTGGCAGAGTGCGGCGCCTCGCACTGGACCCACGACGTGGTCCGCTACCACTGCTTTCCAGTCCCCGAATAACGAACTGGTGAATCGGTGAGTTGGTGAATCGACGCGGACGAAAGCTGCGGCGCCTCAATTCACGAATTCACCAATTATCGTGTCGGCGCCCCAATGGTTGTCCTCGCGCCTGCCGCCACGCCCCTCGCGGCCGGGTCCCCGAGCACGACGATCACCGTGTGCGTCTGACCGTCGTCGACCAGCGGGATCGCATCCGGATCGACCGCTGATCCATCGAGCACAACCGATCGAACGCCGGACGATCGATGGTCCGGATTCTCAACGGCGATGTGATAGGTCGCGCCGCCCACGCGCCAGTCGATCGAGAACTCACGCCACATCGCGGGAACGCACGGGGAAATGGTGAATGTCGAGCCGGCGCGGCGCAAGCCGACGAGGGCCTCCACCGCCGCCTGATACATCCATCCGGCGGAGCCCGTGTACCACGTCCACCCGCCGCGACCGAGGTGCATCGGATGCGCGTAAACGTCCGCCGCCACGGCGTACGGCTCCGTCCGGTATTGCTCGAGCCCCTCCGGTGTCCGCATGTGATTGATCGGATTCACCATGTGGAACAGCTCCATCGCTTCGTCGCCGAGGCCGAGCCGCGCCAGCGCCATCACCGTCCAGATCGCACCGTGCGTATACTGTCCGCCGTTCTCGCGGATGCCCGGCAAGTATCCTTTGATGTATCCGGGATCGTGTGGTGTGCGATCGAATGGCGGCGTCAGCAGCAACACCATTTGCGCGTCACGCCGAACGAGATGCGCACGAACCGCTTCCATCGCTCGCGACGCGCGGCGTTTCTCCGCTTCTCCGGAGAAGACCGCCCACGACTGCGTCAGTGAATCGATGCGGCACTCCTCGTTCTGCACCGATCCGAGCGGCGTGCCGTCGTCGAAATAGGCGCGACGATACCAGTTGCCATCCCACGCGAGTTCGAGCATGCCGGAGAGCCAACGCACCTCACCGCGATAGCGGTGCGCGCGGTCGGTATCGCCACGTTCATCGCAAATCGCGGCGTATTGTTTGAGGATGACGATCAGGAACCAGCCGAGCCACACGCTCTCGCCGCGGCCAAGGTGGCCAATGCGGTTCATCCCGTCATTCCAATCACCCGACCCGATGAGCGGCAGCCCGTGGGCGCCGTATTTCAGCGATCGCTCGATCGCACGAATCGAGTGCTCAAAGAGAGAGGCCGTTGTCTGTGAGACCGTCGGTAAGTTGTAGGTCTCGTGCTGCTCGGGGGTGAGCGGCGGCGCCTCGAGAAACGGCACCACCTCGTCGAACAATGACCGATCGCCGGTCCGGTCGACATAGATGGCAGCGGCATACGGCAGCCACAACAGGTCGTCCGAACATCGCGTGCGCGTGCCGCGGCCGGCCGGTGGATGCCACCAATGCTGCACGTCGCCTTCGACGAACTGCCGCGACGCGGCGAGCACGAGATGCGCGCGGCAGAGATCGGGACGCGAATACAAGAGCGACAGCACATCCTGAATCTGATCGCGGAATCCGAACGCGCCTCCTGGCTGGTACGGTCCGCTGCGAGCCCAGATGCGACAACTGAGCGCCTGATACAACAGCCACCGATTCACCAGCAGATCGAACGAGTCGTCCGGGGTATGGACCTGGATCGCGCCGAGCGTGTCTTCCCAGAATCGTTCCGACCGCGCTATCGCGTCGTCCACTTCAGAGAGTTGAGAGTATCGTGCCGCCATCGCGACCGCCTGTGATGCGTCGCTGCCCTGGCCGAGAACGAATGCCACGCGTCGCGTTTCTCCTGGCGGGATCTCGATCGCGATTTGCAGTGCGCCGCAAGGATCCAGTCCGGCGCCTTGCTCTCCATCCAGACTCTCGCGGAACAACCCGGCCGGCGCGGCGAGGGTGCGATTCCGTCCGATGAAATCCGCCCGATCGCACGTGAACGACCGCGCTGGTTCGGTGGCGCACAGGAAGGCGACACGATCCTTGAAGTCGGTGTTGTAGGCATTCCGCGCGAGAATCGCGCCGCTTGACGCGTCCCGCTCGGTCACGACGAAGCGGCGTTCACCGAACCGAGGCGGGCCGAGAACCCACTCGACATACCCGAACACACTCAACCGGCGAGTCGCCGTCCCTGTGTTCGTCAGAGTCAACAGCGAGACTTTGACAGGATCCTCCGGCGCTACCGAGACCGCGAGCGATTGTTCGAGCCCTTGGATCGCGAACTGAAAACGGGTGACGCCTGCAGAATGACGGACGATCCAGCGACCGGAATCCACTGAACGGGGAAGCGGCCCGGGGGTCGCGCCCCACACAGTTCCGGCGTCTTCGTCGCGCACGAAGATTGCTTCTCCTGTGGGATCGCCGATTGGATCGTTGGCGAACGGCGTCAACCGGTTCTCGCGGCTATTGGCGGCCCACGTATACGCGGCGCCTGACGCGCTCAGCACGGTGCCGAACTCGGGGTTGGCGAGGACGTTCGACCACGGAAGCGGCGTCTCGCGATCGCCGTCGAGGCATATGACGTACTCGCGGCCGTCCGGTGTGAAGGCGCCGATGCCGTTCTCCATCAACAGCGCGCCAACGGTCGCGACGGGTGCAGGTACTGGCGGCCGCAGCACGCTCGAGGGTGGAATGATCTCGGCTTGCGATAGCCAGGGAGCCTTACGATCGAGCTGCGGTCCGAGATCGCCAAGATCCCCGCGCAACACGATTCGCGCAACTGAGGAGAGAAGGCGCTGGTCAACCTCGGGCATCCCGTCGGACCGGACAAGGAACATCCCGCCCGGTTTATCGAGCCAGCCGCCCCAACGCGGCTCGCGCAGCAGGCTGGTGAGCTGTGCGTGAACCTCGTCGAGATAATCCGCGGCGTGATCGTTCATGATGACGACATCCGCGCGGAGATCCTTGACGCGCCAGTACTCCTGTGCGTGCAACAGCTGCCGTACGAGCGAGATCGCGCTTGCATCGCCGACGCGTACAACCACGATCGGCAGATCTCCTGAGATCCCGAAACCCCACAGGTTGGACTGACCGAAGACGTTCCGTGCCATGTCTTCGGGACTCATGCCCGACACGTCGGGCCCGAACACACGCGATGCCAAGCGATCGAAAAGCATCGCCTGATCGTCGGTCAGTCCAAGATGTTGCAGCGTGATGTGCACGTGCGTCGAGGCCATCGAGAACGCACGCGCCGCGGCACTTGCATCACGATACTTTCGCGCCAACCCGAGAGCGGTCGCTCGATCGTGGGCGACACCAGTCGCGAATGTGATGCGCACGAAGGCGCCGGGCGCAAGCCGCACGCGTTCGCGCAGGGCCGCCACTGGATCGAGCACCGCACCTGTTGTCCCCGACAACGCGCGTCCTTCGAGAGCGACGGGGTTCGCTGGCGATCGTCCGCGCCCGAGGAATCGTGCTCGATCGGTCTCCCATTCAACGGCGCCGAGCCGGCCCTCGATCGCGAGCACGTGGAAGGCCCAGGCGTGTGTCTCTTCAGCGGATCGCGGCCGCCGGCTGAAGAGAAGTCCGGCACTCTGCGGATCGTACTCAGTCTCGATGAACAGCTTGCCGAACGCAGGATGGGCGAGGTCGTCCTCGGGACGCGAGAGGACCATCTCCGCATAACTCGTGACCTCGATCTCCCGCGGCCGATCGCCATGGTTGGTGATCGACAGCCGGCGAATCTCGACGTCGTCCTCGGGGGACACAACGATCTGAAGCCGCGTGTCGAAATCGCCATCTTTTCGCCGGAAGGTGACCTTTTCCAACTCGAAGGTGGTTTCGAATTCGTCCGAGTCGCGGCAAACCGGCTGGTATGTCGACGACCAGGCGTCGCGTGACCACGGGTCTCTGAGGTAGATGAAATGCGATCCTGCGTCCGACGTCCGGTCGTCGCGCCGGCGGGTCACCGACAGACCCCGCCACGTACTCGATCCACCGCCGGCGTGCGTCAAGCCGACGGTGTAGCGGCCGTTGGACAGGAAATGCGTATGCGGGCTCGTCGTGTGCGGCGTTTGAAACAGTCTCGAGGGGGCCGCTCCGACTAACGGCAACGCTCGGGCGCCTTCCGCAGGCCGCGCTGCCGCGAGTATCGCTTCCCGCGGGACGCGCTCCTGGAGCAGCAGCTCTGTCGCTTTCACTCGCGGGTCGGCGTGAAAGCGCGTGACGAAGATATCGTCCTGCAGCACGTTCGCGATCGCGACGAGCGACATGCCTTGATGGTGGGCAAAGAACGCGCGCACAATTTCCGGCTGGTCGTCTCCCGTGCGCTCGGTGGGATCGGGTTCGGGCTTCCGCGGCTGGTAATCGATCGATTCGTAGAAGCCGAAGCGGCCGTCGAGGTTCCTTCGAGTCAGGCGCGCGAAGTTCGAAACTGCCGCAGCTGGATCGATAAGACTGGCGAGCGCGGTTGCGTACGGTGCGACGACGAGATCATCGGAGAGGCCGCGTTTGAACCCGAGACCAGGTACGCCAAACGCTTTGTATTGATAGTTGCCGGCTCGATCGGTGAAGGCGTACGCCGACTCCGAGATGCCCCACGGCACGCTTCGTTCTTTGCCATACTCGATCTGCCGGCGGACGCTGGCGCGACAACTCTGATCGAGCAGCGTGCCTGGATAACTACGCAGCAGCAGCTGCGGCATCAAATACTCGAACATCGTACCGCCCCACGACATGAGGGTGGCGCGACCGTCGATGCTGGTCACCAGACGGCTTAGGTGGAACCAGTGATGCTGAGGCACCTGTCCTGTCGCAATTGCGACAAAGCTCGCGAGCCGCGCTTCCGATGCCAGCAGGTCGTAGAACGAGGTATCTAGACGGCCCGGACCGTTTGCGTCAGCGAGACGATAACCGATCGAGAAGATCCGGCGTCGGCGATCGTAGAGAAAGTCGAAGCGCATCCCTGCACCGAGCGCCGACGCGCGCTGGGCGAGACGACCGAGCGCTTCGGCCGTGACGCTCGTAGACCCTGCGTTTAATGCAGCGACGCCGTTACTCACCGCGTGGGCCCAGAATGCGATCTCACTCGACTGCGCCGATGGCATGTCAGAAGCGGAGATCGAGGCGGCGACTTGCGCGATCTCGTACGCCAGTGTTTCCACGGACGCTCTGTCGTGGTCGTCAAGTTCCCGTCGCACCTGCGTGATGATGTCGCGCGCGAGCCGGTTGATACGCGTGAGCGCATCGCGATTCGACGACTCGGTCGAGGGACTCGTCGCCGACGCCTGCGAGAGGAGATCTGCAGCGTCGATCAGCCCTTCGAGCAACTGTGTTCGAGTCTGCGGCTTTTCGGCGAGCGTGACGAGGCCTTGCACCAGCGCGATCAACGCGGCTGCGAGGTTGCCGCTGTCGACTGTCGACACGTACCTGGGTTGGAGCGGCGCCAGCGTCGCGGTGTCGTACCAATTCAGTAAGTGTCCCTCGTGCCGCTCGAGTCCTTCGAGCGTCGTCAGGGTGTTGTCGAGGCGTCGAATCAGCGTCTCGGTCGTCAGATAACCAAGATCGTGTGCCGCCAGCGTCGACAAGAGCGTCATGCCGATGTTGGTCGGCGAGGTACGTCTGGCGAGGCACGGTTCGGGACTCTCCTGAAAGTTGTCCGGCGGCAGCCACGCATCGGACTCCGTGACGAATGTCTCGTAGTACCGCCACGTCTTTCGAGCGACACTGCGCAGCAATCGGCGCTCGCGATCTGAGAGCGCCCGCTCGCGCGGACCTACCGGTTTGCTCAACCAATATCCGACGCCTGGCGCGATCACCCACAACGCGATGAAGGGCAGCGCCGAGCGCAGCGCCGCGGGCCGGACGAACGAGACCAGCAATGCGACCACCGCCGCGATGATCGGACTGGCCATCATATCGCCGACGAATCGCAGCAGCGCCCGGCCGCCGACGATCCCGGCCGCGCGCGCCGCCGTGGCGGCGGCCGTTTCCCATTCGAGCAGCCGCCGTTTGGTGATGGTCAGGCGGATTAATGTCAACACGATCGCGTGCGCGGTGTCCCACGCGTGATACGCGAGAAAGGTCACGCTGAGCACGACCTGTGCGAGCGCGATCGCCAGGTCCGACCGGAGGTTCCGCCAGAAGACGGCGAAGGACTGTGTCCTGCGCGGCCCGACGACGATCTGGGCGGCCAATGGGAGGAGTTGCGCGGCCATGACGGCCAGCACCATCGCCGTCCAGAACCAGTGAGCGCCCGGCAGGATGATCCATCCACCGACGAGCAAGACGAGCAGCATCGGCGCGACCAGGCTGCGGCGGAGATTGTCGAGGATCTTCCAGCGCGAGATCAGAGAAAATGAATTGCGTTTGATGCCGTGACGCGTCGGCACGAAGGGGAACAGCCAGAGCAGGATTTGCCAGTCGCCGCGGATCCATCGGTGCTGCCGTCGCGCATGGGCGAGCACACTCGACGGGTATTCATCGACCAGCTCAACGTCCGAGACGAGCGCGACGCGCGCATGGAGCCCTTCGAAGAGGTCATGCGACAGGAGCGCGTTTTCCGGGACGGAATTCTCGAGAGCGGCGGTGAAGGCGTCGACGTCATACAGGCCCTTGCCGGTGAAGATGCCTTCGCGGAAGACGTCCTGATAGGTATCGGACACCGCCGTCGTGTAAGGATCCACCCCGGTGTGTCCCGCGTAGAGCCGCGCAAAGAGCGAACCGCCCGCGCTCGTGAATGTGACGCTCACTCGTGGCTGCAGAATGCCGTAGCCCTCCGTGACGCGACCCAATTCGGGATCGAACGTCGCCCGATTCAGCGGATGCGTGATGACGCCGATCAGCTGGCGCGCGACATCTCTGGGAAGACGCGTGTCGCTGTCGAGCGTGATGCAGTAGCGCACCTGCGGCAGGATCGATGCGTCGCCAACCGTCACCACGAAGCTGGTATCGGTGGCGCCGCGAAGCAAACGGTTGAATTCCTCGATCTTGCCGCGCTTCCGCTCCCACCCCATCCAGAGGCCTTCCTGCTCGTTCCATTGACGCGTGCGATGGAACAGGAAGAAGCGATCGGCGCGACCACCGTCGGCATGTTTGCGATTGAGCGCAGCGATCGCCTCTGAAGCCGCGGCAAGGATCGCCGCGTCGCGCGGCATCGTTTCCGCACTGGCGTCCTTGAAGTCGCTCAGGATGGCGAAATGGATATTTGGATCGAGGTTGCCGAGCGCTTGAACTTCGATGTGCGCCGCCAGGTCCTGTGCACGCGAGACGCTGTCGAGAATCGTCGGGACGATCACCATTGTCCTCGCCGACTCCGGAATGCGAGTGAGGTCGAGACGCGGGAGACGCCGCGGCGGTATGTATTGACTGAGCAACCGCTGAAGGATCTGGATCGTCAGCTCACTCGTCGGCACGATCGTCAGGAGGACGACGACGAGGAGCATGGGCCATCGCCAACCGTGCGCGTGAGAGTAAGCGAGTGCGATCGCGACAAACGCCGCGGTGCCGGTCGCGATCGTTCCGAGATAGCCCGGGGTGGCGCATCGGAAGAACACGCGGCGGAGTCGAAGTCCGTATCCAGGTTGATATCCGATGCCCCGTTCGAACTGCTGCCGGCCTTCACCGATCAAGTAATGACCGACATGCGCCTCACGAGCGTCGGGTGTGCGTTCTGCGATCTGCCTGGCGCGTTCGACACTCTTGAGCGCCACGCGCACCTGGCCTTCACCCGTGGGTTCGGCCAGTTCTTCGACCGCGTGCCGGTAGCGGTCGCGGCTGGCGAAATCCATTCGTCCATACACCGCCATCGGATCGCGCTGCAGGACTTGCTCGACGAGACTGACGCTTTCGAAGAACTCGCTCCAGTCAAATGTGGAAACCAATCGGAGGCTGCCGATCAGATTCGCCATGAACGTTTGTTCAGCGGCCTGATGCCGTGCCTCCGAACGGATTGCGTCCTCAACAGTGTGACCGCGCGACTCCAACGCGGCGTCAAGCTCGTGGCGTAGCGACGCCGCCGTTTCGTGCTCGCGCGAACGCTGGAGCAGACGAATGACAAATGCAGGATGCACCTGCGACGGCCAGCGATAGCGCGCACGCGCTGGCGTGCCGAGTGCATCGACCAGCCGATCGGCCTCGAGCCGGTGGGCGCGACTTGTTGCCAGCACGTCGGCCCTTGTCCGCAGGTGGTCGATGAGCGCGAGCTTCAACGCTGACGGCCACGCCCACAGCTCGCCCATCGTCAGCGGAGTAATCGACTGAAACGCCGTAACGAATCGATGCAGCCGCTGCGGGTCGAGACGTCCGGCGCTGCATCGAATCAATTCGAGCGCCATCGCATAAATGCGCGGCAGGCCGGCGAATTCGTCCGCGGCGATCCGAGGAAGCCGCCGAAAGAATCCGGCCGGCAGGTCGTGATGGATGTCGCGGAGGGCAGCGACAATAATGTGGAAGTTGTCGAGCAGCCATTCGGCGGCAGGCGACGTCGGCTCTCCACGTTTGGCGTCGTCGGCCAACGACGTATAGACCTGTCGCAGCGTCTGTGTCTGTCGCCGGAGTCGCTTCAGGTGAGCGTGGCTGCTGCCGCGTTGGCGTACAGCAACCGTGAGGAGGGCGGCCAGCCGCCTCGCATGCTCCTCGAGCGGTTCGATGCCAAGAAGCTCGATGCCAGGCGTCGGCCGAGTGGCGCCGGTATCATTCATCGTTGGCCGGTCCGGGGTTCACCTTGTTGCCGCGCGCTCATGAGCGATCGTAACTCGGCGGTTGCATGAATCGCGCCTTTTCCCGGGAGTCGCGAAGCTCATCCGCGACGGCTACTTGCTCACCGACAAACGTTTGACCAACTCGTACAGAAACGTCTGCGCCTCATAGAACGACTGCACCTTCACGCGCTCGTCGCGTCCGTGAAAGCGAATGTCGTCGCGATCGTAAAAGATGCCCTGGACACCGTAGGTCGGGATACCCGCCTCTCGTAGATGCAGGCCATCGGTTGCGCCCATCACCATCATCGGCACTGCGGGCACGCCCGGCCAGAGCCGGTTGGTAATCGTGCTCACGGCGGTCATCACATCCTCATTGATCGGAGACGGCGGCCCGCTCCGCTTGACGCCAACCACCGCAATGTTGACCTGCTCGTCGTTGATCACGCGCTTCAATGTCTGGGTGACGTACTCTTCCGTTTCGTCCGGCAGCACACGACAGTTCACGTTTGCGGCTGCCAACTGCGGCAGCGCGTTCAATGCATGTCCTCCCTCGAGCATCGTCGCGACGCACGTCGTGCGTAACGTCGCGTTCCAGGCGGGAGAGGCACGGGCGATGCGTTCCATCGCATCCTGCGCTCCTGTCGACACCTTGGCGAGATCTCCACGGACGGAAGGGTCCTCGATCTTCGACATCGCCTGGAAGTACGCCTTCGTCACATCATTGATCTTGAGCGGGAATGCGAACTTTGAAAGTCGATCGAGCGCTGCCGCAAGATGGTAGATGGCGTTGTCGCTGACCGGCAGTGAACTATGACCGCCGTTGTTGCGGACCTCGAGACGGTAGTTGCGGACGTACTTCTCGCTCACCTGCACGTTGTTCGAGAGTCGCTTCCCAGCGACCGCCTCGCCCCATCCTCCTTCGTTCAGGCAGAACTCGGCGTCGATGAGATCGCGCTTGTTCTTCAACAGCCACTCGACGCCGTTGTACGGACCGCCACCTTCCTCGTCGGCAGTCAGCGCGACGATGATGTCGCGATCAGGTTTGAAGCCTTCACGCTTGTAGCGAATGAGATTGGCGATCCAGAGCGCGGCCTGCGCCTTGTCGTCGCCGGTGCCGCGCCCATAGAAATAGCCGTCGCGCTCAACAAACGTGAACGGGTCCATACTCCAGTCTTCGCGCTTCGCTTCGACGACGTCGGTGTGCGCGAGGAGGAGAATCGGCCGAAGCCTTCCACTGCCACGGTAGCGGACGACGAGATTGGCTTTGGTCGGAATCGCGCCGCCGACGAACACCTCGGCGTCGGCAAAGCCGGCCGCCTTGAGACGTCGTGCCACGGCCTCGGCCACGGGCGTCGTCGCGCCCGTGGTGTAGCCAGATTTGATTTCGACCATCTCCTTGTAGATCTCGCGCGCCAGCAGTCGTTCCGACTCCGGTGGTGTTGCAGGACCACCCTGGGCGCCCACGAGTACGGTTCCCGCCCAGAACAGGAGCGCGGTTAAGCGGAAGCATCGCACTCGACGTAGCCGTTGGATAACGACAGATCTCAAATGGCACTCCTTGGATATCAGCGTCAATTGATCCCTTGTTGTTGAATCAACGGATGCTATACCAGGTCTCGCGCAGAGAAACGCGGAGAATACCGATCTCGCGCAAAGAACGCAGAGAGTGGAAGAGGCTACGCGGAACGATCTTCGGCGCGTCGTCCTCCCCGGCGGACGGCGCGGCGGTCCAGACGTGATCTGATTTCTGGGATCGGCAGCTCGCTGTGCCACCTCGCCGATCGCTGCAAGGTTTCAAAC
>DASTVZ010000186.1:0-19725 GCA_035758845.1 Vicinamibacterales bacterium | reverse complement strand
CAGGAGAAGATCGCGCCAAGCCTGATCGGTTCGACCCTTGCGTTAGCTTCCCCCGACATTCCCGCCAGAATTTTGCTGAATGGAAAAGAGGGATCGATTGGATTGATGCCGCCGGTTGGATCGGTGTTGACCGACGATCAGATCGCCGGCGTGCTGACCTACATTCGCCGCGAATGGGGACAAACCGGTTCGCCTGTCGATTCAGCGACGGTCAAAACCGTTCGCGACGCGAATGCGGGACGAACGCGCCCCTGGACACACGCGGAGTTACTCAAGCTCGCTGGCGCTCGCCAGTAAAGGGAAAAGGGAAAGCGCCTGCGGCCCGAGCGAGGCGCGGAGCCGCCGAGCGAGAGCGAGCGGGGGTGGGGCCCCGCGAGCAATGAGTGAAGCAGACAAGCACAAGGACGAAAGGGACAAAAAAGTCATGAAACGTCTCGCATTGGCGGCGCTGATTGTCGCAACCGCTGCTGCCCTCATCGACGCGCAGAGCAAGACAACCAAGCCACTCGAGATCTGGGTTGTCGATGTCGAGGGTGGAAAGGCGGCATTGTATGTCTCACCGACGGGGCAGACCGCCATCATCGACACCGGCTTTCCAGGTGCGAGGGATCTCGATCGCATCATGGCGGCGATTGCCGACGCCGGTGTGAAGCAGATCGACTATCTCATCTCGACTCACTATCACGTCGATCACATCGGCAACCTCGTCGAGCTAGCCGGCCGCATTCCGATCGGCACGTTTGTCGATCATGGACCCACCGTTGAAGGTCCAAACGTGCCGCAGGTTGCGCCAGGCCCCGACGGCATTCCAGTGACGAAGCCACGAGAACAGATCGAAGGCTTTCAGACCAAGTACGCGGACCTATATGGGAAGGCAAAGCATCTCGTCGTCAAACCGGGGGATCGAGTGCCAATCACTGGTCTCGACTGGCGAATCGTCACGTCCGCAGGACACGTCTTGAAGACTCCTGCGTTGCCCGGAGGGGGCAAACCCAATCCCTTCTGCGCAGGTTTCACGCCGATGGCCGGAACCACCGGGCTGAACGATCCCGACGATGCGCAATCAGTTGGCAGCGTGATCATGCTCGGCCAGTTCCGCGCGCTCGATTTCGGGGACATGTGGCGGACGAAGGAACTCGAACTGATGTGTCCGACCAATCCGATCGGAACCGTGGATCTGTATTTTGCCAGCAGCCATGGCGCAATCGCTTCCGGGTCGCTCCCGTTCGTGCGTGGGATTCAGCCGAGAGTTGCAATCGTGCAGAACGGCACCCGCAAAGGCGGTGCGCCGGAAGCGATGCAGACGATTCTGTCGTCGCCTGGCTTGGAAGGGCTCTGGCAGATGCACTGGTCGTACAACGCGCTGCTCGAACAGAACAGTCCGGCGCTGTACATCGCGAATGTTGAGGATGCCGAGACGATCGCCGGCGTTTTGACAGCGCCGCCGCGCGGCGGCGGCCCAGGTCGAGCCGGCGGAACACAACCCGGTGCGCCCCCGCCATCGACCAACCCGCAGACAGCGACAGCTGCGCCCGGCGCACAGGCACCGGCAGCGGCGCCTCCTGCCGGCCAGGGACGCGGACGCGGAAACGCGGCCGGGCACACGCCCGCTTACTGGCTCAAGGTGTCTGCATATCCGGACGGCTCGTTCACGATCAGCAATCCACGCAACGGCTTCAGCAAGACGTATACGGCCAGGACGAAATAAGCGAGCGGCTACCAGCTGCGAGACACCTTGAGCGTGATCCGTTTGTTGTTGCGGCGATCTTCGATCGCAATCGCATCATTCTCGATCCGCACATCGTCCACTTGCGAGAAACCGTCAGGCGTTCGCGTGTAGAACATGATGAAGCTCGACGTAATCTTCGACTGCGCTGGCAGCCAGCGATAGGTGGGCGTGTCGAACATTGAGTTCGTCTGAATGACGTCGCGTCGAGGCAAGTCGAAAGGCTGCACCGCGAATTCCATTCCCCGATACGATCGACGGCCTCCTCCTGGATAGGAGTCCCAGATCTGGATCCAGGGATACTCCTCACGGCGAAAAACGTATCCGAGAAGCGCCTTTCGCTCGGGATGCAGCGCCGTCACATATGCGAGCCGACGCGACGGATCCATCAGCGAAGTCGTCTGATCCATGACCGGGGCGATGGTGGGGGAGATCCGCATGTCCACCAACGTCCCCGTGACCGTCGGCGCCATCGGCCATTTGAATTCCTTGAAATCTGCCAGGTTGTGATGATCCGGCGGGTCCACTGCTTCGGACTCGTACGAGCGGGTCATCGCTCGTGTCGCGGACATGTCGGTGACCGTCTTCCCCTGCTCGAGAAAGGCGCCGCTGATCGTGGCGTGCTCACCCCAGTTGATGGGCCGATCGAACGCGAGCAGGCTTTCGAGCTCGCTATCGATGTAGATCACGCTCTCTCCATCGACAAGGCGCAGCGTGCGTCGAAAGTTCTCGTGGACAAGGGGCAACGCAGCGCTGAACTGGACTGTGAGCGTTCCGTCTTCCTTACCCGATGACACGACGTCCCATGGGACGCGGTGCGCTTCACCGTGACCAGGCAGGCGCGCCGCTTCTTCCTCCTTCGAGACAGGTCCGAATCCGTCGACGCATACGAAGTGTCCGAGCCCCTCGAACGGATTCAGTTGGCCGGAATCATCCTTCATCAGGAGTCGGACCATCGAGCCGCCAACGGCGCGAAGCGCGAGCGACAGTTTGTCGTTCGAGATATTGATGACAGGACGCCCGTCCAGCGTTCCCCGATCGAAGGGCTCCTGGAGCGGTTGGGTGGCAACGACCGCCGTAACGACGGTTACAACGACGATGGCGTAAATGGCTTTCATGCATCCGCCTCCGCGGCGGGCGCCGCTACGGCGCGACGGCGTTTCGCAAGGCGCATGAAGCGAAAACGCCGCTTGACATGGCTCCCACGCGCGACGAATCTTAGCGCGTGCGAATGCGATCCGTCTCGACAATGATCATCGGGGTGGCGGTCTCGGTCGGCCTGCTCGTGCCGCTCGCGGCGCAGAATTACGACCACGGAAGAACACGGATTTACACGGATCGGATCCCGGATCCCGGACCCACCTCCGCTGAAGCTCCGGTGGGCAAGCAACGAGTCCCGGATTACGACCTGGTGATCGCCAACGGCCGTATCGTCGATCCCGAGTCGGGGCTCGACGGTGTTCGGCATGTCGGCGTGCGGGCGGGCAAGGTCGTCTCCATCTCCGAAACGGCTCTGGCCGGACAGCAGCAGATCGATGCCAAAGGCCTCGTCGTCGCGCCAGGGTTCATCGATCTTCACTCGCACGGCCAGACTGACGAAACGTATCGATGCCAGGCGCTCGATGGTGTCACGACCGCGTTCGAGCTCGAGGTCGGCACGGCCGACATCGATCGATGGTATGCCGAGCGTGAGCCCGGACGGTTAATCAATTACGGCGTCAGTATCGGTCACATACCGGTTCGCATCGCGGTCCTTCACGATCCGAGCCCGTTTCTTCCGAGCGGGGATGCGGCGCACAAGGTCGCATCGCCGGGCGAAATCGCAGAAATGGCGCAGCGTATTGACGAGGGGTTCCGCAAGGGCGCGGTCAGCATGGGACTTGGACCGTCTTACACCGCCGCTGCAACCCAGTGGGAGGTTCTCGAGATGTTCCGCGTTGCCGGACGCCATCATGCGTCGGTGCACGTGCACATCCGCGGCGGCATGCCAGGGCTCGAGGAAGTCATCGCCGGCACGGCCCTGACCGGCGCTCCGCTGCACATCGTTCACATAAACAGCTCCGGCCTCGCCCAGACGCGCGAGATGCTCCAGGTGGTCTCGGAGGCGCAGTCGCGCGGACTCGATGTGACGACGGAGGCGTATCCGTACTCCGCAGGGATGACCGAGATTCAATCAGCGAACTACGACGCCTGGCAGCAGTGGCCCGACGAGCGCTTCGGCACTCTCGAGTGGCCGAAGACGGGGGAGCGGCTGACTCGCGAGACCTTTGTCAAGTATCGAAAAATCGGCGGGCCGGTGATCGGTCATTCGAACAGCGACGAAATGGTGGCGGTCGCGATCAACAGTCCGCTGACCGCAATTGCCAGCGACGCCTACATGCTCAACGGCATTGGTCACCCACGAACCTCCGGCACCTACTCGCGTGTGCTTGGGCACTACGTGCGCGAGGCACACTCGCTCTCGCTGATGGATGCCTTGCGAAAGATGACGCTGATGCCGGCGCGCCGACTGGAAGCGCGAGTGCCAGCGATGCGCAACAAGGGACGCATTCGCGTCGGCGGGGATGCCGATCTGACGATCTTCGATCCCTCCCGGATCATCGATCGAGCGACGTACCGCGAGCCATCACTGCCGCCAGAGGGAATTCAGTACGTGATCGTCAACGGCACACCGATTGTTCGTGGGGGAGCGCTGGTTAAGGACGCCACGCCGGGCCGCGGCGTCCGAGCGCCGATGCTCGCGGCGCGTTAACGCTCTTTGGACACATCGTACCCGGCGAACTCCGCCTGGTACGTGTTCCCTTTGTATTCCATCTCCTGCTTGATGCCGATCTCCGACGTGTAATACGCGTAGACGACGCGTGCCTTCAGCTCCTTAAAAAAGATTTCTTCCTGCGCTTTCGGATTGTTTTCGCTCTGTGCCATCCGCGTGAGCACCGCCGAGCGCTGCTCGGCGGAAGATTTCATGAACGGTGCGCCGTTGATTTGCTGAGAGAGAGCATCGACGCGCGCCAGGCCGGCGCGCCAGTCCGATCGATCCTTTTCCTCCCACGCTTCGGCCAGGCGGCTATCGATAAACGCCGCCACCTTCGCTGCCCGCGCCCCTGGTGAATGCGAGTCCGTGGGAACGATCATCTCGCTCAATTCGTCGAGCAGTGCAAACTCACTGTCAGTGAGGAAACCGCCGACGCGAGCCTGCGCTTCGGCATGGCCGACTCCGAGCGATACCGCGGCCGTCGCCGCCGCACCGAGTTTGATGACATCCCGGCGAGACAGTTCGTTGTCGTGGTCGCTCATGACAGGTTCCCCTTCCTGAACTCCGTCGCCAGGTAATCGCACGAGCGCCATGCAAGCGCCATGATCGTCCACGTCGGGTTCTGACATGACGCGCTGACGTGGCTGCTGCCGTCGACGACAAAGAGATTTTTCACGTCGTGGCTCTGCTGAAATTGATTGAGGACGGATGTCTTCGGATCGGTGCCCATCCTCGCGGTGCCAAGCTCGTGAATCGACCACCCTTCCGTCAGCATGTTTCGATTGACATCAAGGATTTCGAACCCAGCCGCCTCGAACATCTCTTGCGCTGCGTTCGCCATGTCCTGGCACATCTTCTTTTCGTTGTCGCCGAACTTGTAGTGGAACCGGATTGTGGGAATACCCCAGCGATCTTTCAAGGCGGGATCGAGATCGATGTAGTTCTCGAATCGCGGAAGCACTTCGCCAAATCCGCCCATGCTGATGTACGCGCCGGCACGGTCGCGAACTGATTTCTTGAAACCAGCGCCAAAGCCAGGAGTCTCCATTGCATGCTCCGGAAAGATCGTCGTCCCCGCACCACCTTCGAATCCGTATCCACGAATGAAGCTCGGATTCTTGTCCTTGAGATTCCTGAAGCGCGGCACGTAAAAACTTCCCGGCCGTCCGTCGTCCAGGGTTCGTGGCTGCCCAATGCGATCCTTCACCAGCCCGGTGACGCCTGGTCCCATCACATGCTCACAAAAGTTGTGACCGACATGGCCGCTCGAGTTTGCCAGGCCATTCGGATAGGTCGTCGATTTCGACAGCAGTAGAAGCCGTGCTGATTCGAGAGTCGATGCCGCGACGACGACGACCCGGGCGCGGGCTTCATAGTTGCGGCCGCTGTCGGTATCAACGAAGGCCACACCTCGTGCTTTCCCCGTCTTCGGATCGACGAGCACCTCGCGCGCAGTCGCATTCGTCCTCAATGTGAGGTGCCCCGTGTCCATTGCGGGATAGATCAGACCCGTCGGCGAATCGAAGGCCGCGTGAATGTCGCAGCCGCCAGCGCGCCGACCGCACGCGCCGCGGCCGAAACACTTGCTTCGATACTTGTTGTGTTTGAGTCCGTCAGTCGTGACGCCTGCACGATAGGGCGTGAGAACCCGATCCATCTTCTTGAGCGTGTTGCGCAACGTGACTTCTGCGGCAGCAAGTGTGTTCGGCCGCTGAAAGAGACTGTCGGGCAAGTGCGGCAGGTTCTCCTTGACGCCGGAGATTCCGAGATACAGGTCGACCTTGTCGTAGTAGGGCGCGAGATCCGCGTACGAAATCGGCCAGTCTTCCCCGTAGCCGTCATGGCTCTTCGCTTTGAAGTCGTAGTCCGACAGGCGCAGGGCGAGGCGCCCCCAGATGTTCGTCTTTCCGCCAAGAAGCCGCGCACGCACCCACGCGTAATTGGTGCCGGAATACGGATGATCTTTCTCGTCGACGACGATGTTCTTGCTGTAGTCGCTGCCACCCCAGCCCTGCACGTACGAGTAGACGTGCCGGAAGGGTGAACCGACTGCGTAGGGCGGCTGGCGAACGGTGTACTCGTTGAGCGAGAGTGCATGAGAGCTCGGCGGCATGACACCGCGGCGCGGATGCTCGTACGGCCACTCCATCGATTTCAGCTCACTGTTGATGTCGAGTTTCTTCCCAGCTTCGAGCATCAGGACTTTCATGCCGTGCGACGTCAGCACGTGCGCCGCCATTCCGCCCGCGGCGCCAGAGCCGACGACGATCGCGTCGTAGGTCGTTATTAGATCAACTTCGGGGGTGGTGGCTTGTTTGATTCGGATCAAGGGCATAGATTTACTCTGTAAGTGCTGATTGCTGAATGCTGAATGCTGATTGGAATTCCCTTTCAATCAGCATTCGCCAATCAGAATTCCGGATTTTCAGATTTCATCGTTCCGGCAACGCGAAACTATAAAGAACATTACCCGCCGTCAGCGCAACATACTGCCGACCGTTGATCGCATAGCTAATCGGGGACGCGGCGTGGTTGCCGCTGGTCTGATAGTGCCAGAGATACTGTCCGGTCTTCGCATCGAGGGCGATCAGGTTACCGTCACGCGACGACGCGAACAGCACGCCTCCAGCGGTCGCGAGTACGCCGTTGGCCAGCGAACCTTGAAACAGTTTGAAGTCCCACACAGTCTTGCCGGTTTCCGGGTCGAGTGCTTTGATGCCTGCGTTCGGCGCTGGATCGTTCGGTCCGCGCGGAGGTAGAGGTCGCGCAGGGCCCTCGCCCAGGTATTCGCGACCCTTCTGCGGAACCTGCGGCGCGCTGATATACACGGCACCGGCCTCCGAATACTCGAGATAGAACAACCCGGTAATCGGGCTGTACGACGGAGCACCGAAGTTCGTCGCTCCGCCTGCCGTGGGGTAAACGAGAAAGCTGCCTTCCGGACTCGAATTCGATCCAGGGATTGGCTTCGGCCGTCCCTTGGCGTCGAACCCGCTGTTCCACGTCTGGTGAATGAAGGGGGTGCCGGCAAGGAATTCCCCAGTCGTGCGATCGAGCACATAGAAATGCCCATTTCGATCGGCATGCAGCAGAAGCTTGCGCTGTCGGCCCCGCCACATGCGATCGACGAGCACCATGTCTTCCGTCGAGTCCCAGTCGTGCCCGTCGTTCGGCGTGAATTGGTAATGCCATTTGCGCTGACCGGTGTCGGGATCGAGCGCAACGACCGAATCGGTGAACAGATTGTCTCCGTCGCCACGAACCGATCGATCCGTCATTGCCGCCGGATTGCCGATCGGCCAGTACAACGTGTTGAGGTCCGGATCGTATGTGCCGGTCAGCCACGTCCCGCCGCCGCCGGTCTTCCAACTGTCGCCTTTCCATGTGTCGTTCCCGAACTCGCCCGGCGCAGGAATCGTGTAGAACCGCCACAGGTGTTTGCCCGTGACGTCATAGGCATCGAGGAATCCCCGAATCGCGTACTCACCACCGGCGTGGCCGACGATGATCTTGTCCTTGACGATGAGCGGAGGACTGGTGATGTTGAAGCCCTCCATCGTGTCGGCCACCTGGATTTCCCACAACAGCAGACCGGTGCGTGCGTCGATGCAGAGAAGCGCCGCATCGTTGGTTCCGACAAACAGCCGATGCCCAAGAATCGCGACGCCCCGGTTGACAACATCGGTCTCGCCCGGATTGCGAACCTTCTGCGGCCGCACGAATCGCCAGATTTGACGGCCGGTTCGAGCATCGATCGCCGTCACCGTACGCGGACTTCCACCACTCGTGCCATACATCACACCGTCGACGACGAGCGGCGTGCTCTCGCTGACCGTATCGCCAGGCACGGGCGCCGACCATGCCGCGCGCAACTGCCCGACATTGGCCGGTGTGATGCTCGACAGCGGGGAGTAGTGCGTTCCCTGATAGTCGCCCCAGTACATCAACCAGTTGTGCGGCTCTGTTGTCGATTTCAGGAGCCGCTCGTAGGTCACACCCCCGGCGAGCGGAGGCACTCGCGACGTCTTCGCAATATCGCGACCCTTTTGCGTCAACAGATATGCCACGAGGTTCGTGACCGCGGATTCCGACAGCTGCGTCTTGTAGTCAGCGGGATGAAGCGATTTCTGATCGATGACAACGGAAGCGAGCGCGCGCTTGTCGAGGAGCCGCAACTGCCCCGAAAGATCGATCATCTGCAACGAAAACCTGTCTTCGTTACGCCGCACGCCTTTGATCTCGCGTCCGTCACTCGTCGTGACGGTGACCGTTGCCGGTGCGCCTCCTCGCGAGCCACGAGTCGTGGTCTGCGCCGCAGGACTGTTCGGGTCAACGATCTTCAATCGCAACACGGCGGCCGACAGCGATCCGGCACCAGAAAGATCGGGACCGACGATCCCGCCGCGCGCGTTCACTTCATGACAGGCCGAGCAGCCGGCGGCACCGAAGAAAAGCGCTTCACCCGCAGTGGGATCTCCGATAACAGGCGAGGTGGAAGGCGACCGTGTGGCTTGAAGCGTTCGCAGATACGTGACGATTCGCCAGATGTCCGCCTCGCCCAGGGCGGGAAAGCCGGCCATTTGCGTGCCCGCCACACCCGTACGAATCGATCTGAACAGATCGGCGTCCGCGTTTCCGTGCAGCATGGCCGTCGTCGCAAGCGCCGGCCCACGATCGGTGCCCTGGCCGGCAGGGCCATGGCATGACTGACAGATCTGTCCGTAGAGTTCGCGCCCGCCTGTCGCTTCCGCTGCGTTATTGGCGAATGGATTGGCGGTCTGGGGTGGCGTTTGCCACGCGAACACAATTCCACCTGCGACCACGGAGGTTCCGAGCACGACGGCAGCGACTCGAATTGGCATCGGGTTCCCAACAAATTAGACCGATTTCGCGACTGAAACTCAATCAAGCCTTGCGGTTCTTCCGCCTACTAGTGCTTCCGCATTATTGAGCGATGCGGCACCCCTTTCCTACACTCCTGCATCACCTTGGGTGAGCGAGAGGAGAGATCCGGCCCGATGCGCGTAGCCCTTCGTCTTTCACTGATTGCGATTGCCACCGCGACGTTCGTTCTGGCCTATGCGCCGTATGCGTCGGCGCAGGGTTGAGTGCTCATCAGAAACAGCGCGCCCGTGTTTGGCGCGAACAGACATCCTTATCAGGAACCCGGCGAATGGCAGTTCAGCCTCGCAAGCCGGAACCTCGTCTCGGACGATCACTACAACGGCACCGTCGAGCAGGTTCAGCGGCAGACGTTGCAGAACTACGTCACCAATAAACAGAACCTCGTCGACGTTGCCGTCAGCCACGCCGTCACGCGGCGCCTGGCGCTGACCTTTGCCGTCCCGTTCGTGAACTCATCATGGGCGTCGAGAGATCCAGCATTCCCGTTACCCGCGCCACGCCATGAGATCGCGCAGAACGGGCGCGGCATCGGCGACATCAGCCTGCTCGGTCGTTACTGGCTCTTCGACACCGAGACACACGACACGTGGAATGTCGCTGCGGGGGGCGGCGTGAAGTTTCCGACCGGGAATGCGCGGGCGCAGGATACATTCCCCGGGCGGACCGATCCGGCGAACATTTTGAGGTACGTCGATCAGTCAGTGCAGCCAGGCGACGGCGGCTGGGGAATGATGATGGAGGCGCACGGGTTCAAGGCGATGTATCGCGTGTTCCTGTTCGGTTCGGCGAGTTATCTCGCGAACCCGCGCGACGTCAACAACACGCCTTCGATCTTGACCGTGCTCGGCATCTCGACCGCCCCGGGGACGGCCAACGCCGGTCTGGGTGTCAACTCGGTGCCCGATCAGTACATGACGCGCCTCGGCGCATCAGTCGGGATCTGGAAGGGTATCGCCGGATCGGTGGCCTGGCGGATGGAAGGTCTTCGCCGCTACGATTTGTTTGGCGACAGTCACGGATGGCGGCGTCCGGGGACCGAGTTGTTCATCGAACCCGGCGTCAGCTACCAGTACGGTGGACACACGTTCACGTTCAACGTGCCGTTTGGTTACTACTACAATCGCCGGGCGAATCCGTACACGGGAAATCCCGGAGATGCGACGTTCCCCCGTCAGATTTTCCTGAGTAGCTATTCGTGGCGATTTGGCGGAAAGAAGGCGGCGCTGCCGGCTCCTGCCACCACGCCGCCGGCGCCATCGAAGGATGAGACACCGCAAGTCGAAGCGCCGGAGATCCTCGCGAAGCCCTCCGGTGAGGCTTGCTCTACGCAACACCCGTAGGGCGGTGTTTTAGCACCGTCCTACGCTCTCAGCCGCTGCGGCTGATCGGTCATCACGATCTCCTCATCAAACGCCGATCGGTCCTCGCGAAGCCGCCACGTGCGTGCTTCTTCGGGCCGGCCACTGCGCACCGAGAGGATCAGGTAGTGCAGGTTCGGCCAGGCGTGCGCCAGGTCGAATGCCGATGGAACGGCGGGATGGTTCGGATGTGAATGATAGAAGCCGATCAGCGTGCGGCCAGTTTCGCTGGCGCGTTTCTCGGCCGCGAGATATTCATCCGGACCAATCAGAAACCGACGGCGCCGCTCGTCGCTCGTCGTGTTCGACAGCGCGAGGGCTTCCAGCACCTGACCGGACTCTTCGCCAATCAACGCACCGCAACATTCATCGGGGTACGACGCCGCCCCGTGCTTCTTAATCGCCGCAAACACATCGTCGGGAATCATGAGCGCGCCGTCGAGTTCTGCGGTTGCGCTGTGCGAGCCAGTCCTGATCTTCGAATTCACCTCGTCGCCTCCATTCCAGAATGGTTCTGACAGATAGCGATCGCCTCTGTCGGGAAAGATCATCACGATGACCGCGCGGTCGACTTCCTCCGCGACGCGCAGGCTCACGGCCAGCGCGGCGCCGGCCGATGGCCCCACCAGCAGGCCTTCACGCTTTGCCAGGCGCCGCACAAGCGCATGCGCCTCTTCGGTCGACACCGTCTCGGCGCGATCGGCCACGGTCGGGTCGTAGATCGCCGGGACGATGGCCGAAGGCATGTGTTTCAGGCCCTCGAGTCCGTGAAGCCCGGATTCCGGCTGAACGGAAATCAGTCGCACGGATGGCCGCCACTCGCGAAGCCGACGGCCAGTTCCAACAAATGTCCCACTCGTGCCCAAACCGGCGACAAAGTGGGTGAGGCGTCCGCCGGTCTGCTCGATGATTTCAACCCCGGTCGTCTCGTAGTGCGCCCGCCAGTTGGCAGGATTGCTGTACTGGTCGGGATAGAAGTATCGGTGCGGTTCGCGTTCGTAACGACGACGTGCCTCGCGGATCGCGCCGTCACTTCCGTCCATCGGGTCGGTGAAGATAAGCTCGGCGCCATAGAGCCGGAGCAGTTGCTTCCGTTCGGCGGTGACGTTCGACGGCACGCATAGTGTCACGCGATAACCGCGTGCGGCACCGATCATCGCGTAGGAAATGCCTGTGTTGCCCGAGGTCGCATCGAGGAGGATCCGATCGCGGCGGAGCGCGCCCGAGCGCTCGCCCTCGCGGATCATGGCCAGGGCCGCGCGATCCTTCACCGAGCCGCCAGGATTCTGCCCCTCGAGTTTCGCGTAGATCTCGACGCCGGGCCTCGGCTCGAAGCCGCGCAGGCGGATCAGCGGCGTGCGCCCGATGAGCGCGGCCGGCGTCGAAATCTCCCCAACTGATTCGTCGATCATGAGTTCCCGCACACAAAAAAAGGCCCGGAAGCGTTTCCGGGCCTTTGTGGTCTCAGCGGTGGTGAGAGTCGTTATGACTACATCGTCTTCATCCACGCACAGAACGGCACCAGGCCCTGGTAGGGCCGACAACAGGCGCACATCGTTCCGCACAGGAGTGACATCACTCTAAAAATAACCCACTTAGCTCGTGCGGTCAAATCTGCGGGGATCAAGGGGCGCACGGGCCTTGCAAGCGGGCTCAGGCGGAGGCTGTATGCGCATTGTTGGCATCGTGCTCATCGTAATCGGCCTGATTTCGCTCGCCCTGGGCGGGATCAGCTACACAACCAGGGAGAAGGTCGTCGATATTGGTCCCATTGAGGCCACAGCCGAGCGACACAGGACGATCCCATTGCCGCCACTTCTGGGCGGGCTTGCACTTGCCGGCGGGGTTGTCCTGCTGATTGCTGGATCGAGGAAGAAATAAAGCGGGTTGCTGGATGGTGATCGCCGCCTGTTCACCCGGCGACCACCATCCCTATTCCTTTACCTTTTACCTTTTCCCTTTTGCCTTTTCCCTTTTGCCTTTTCCCTTTCCAGCGGCATCACCACCCGAACCTTACGCCGACGCGTGCCTGGCGTTCGCCGTAAGCGCTCGTGACCTCTGCGAACCCGTTCAGATTGCGAACGGTGCCATCAGGATTGAGCTGCAGGTTCGAGACGTTGCCACCCGGGTTGTTGAAGTGGGCGGTGTTGAGCAAATTAAACACCTCGAACCTGATCGTGACGTCAGCCTTGTGCGGCAGCGGGATCTGACGGAACAGGCCGAAGTCCCAGTTCGCGTAGCCTGGACCGCGCACAGCACCCCAGGGCGCAGTGCCGAATCGAGCTTCCGTAACCGGCTTGAACGCGAGCGGATCGAAGTACGCGTTGCCGCGACCGATGCCGCCGAGGATCTCCACGTCTGACTTCACCTGGTCGGCACGCTGCGAACTTTCCGGCGCGTTCAGCGATGTCCCGGACGCGGTGATGTCAAACGGCAGCCCGCTCCAGAAGCTGATCAGGTTGTTCACCTGCCATCCGCCGAGGATCGCCGCCGCAACACCGTCCTTCAGCCATGGCTTGCCCGGACCGAACGGAAGCTCGGTCACGTTCGTGATGTTCAGATTGTGCGTGCGGTCGAACGGGCTGATTGCGGTGTTCAGGTGGTAGTACTCGGGAATCATGATGCGCGGCGTGTTGTCGCTGTCAGGCGCTCCGGCGATCCCCGTAGATTTCGACAGTGTGTAGCCAACCCCCAGCTGAATGCCGTTCGCGAAGCGACGATCCAGTCGCGCCTGGAGTCCGTTGTATTTCGAGTCACCGATCGGCGCGACGAGTCGGGTCTGCGCGGTGCGGCCGAATTTCTGATTCAACTGTCGGCCGCCCTGGCCTCCGCCGATCGGGGACCAGTTCAGTTCAAGGAACCCAAGCTGATCGATCTGACGGGTCGCGATATAGGCGGCCTCGCCAACGAATCCCCACTTGAATTCCTTCTGCACCGCTGCGTTCCACGACTTGATGTATCCGCGGTTGAAATCTTTGGGGATCGTAATCGCGGTCACGTTGTTCTCGATCGGAATGATGCCGTTTCCGAGGCTCGGATTTGGAGCCGGCGGGACACCATCAGCCGTTTTGCCCGCCCACGAGAACGGGTTCGGCGCCTGGACGACAAGATTGGCGAGCACCGGATAATTCGTCCTCATCGGCCGGGCGAGTGAATACGGATCGTTGGTGATGCCAAAGCCGCCGCGTACAACCAGCGTCGACGACGCGCGGAAGGTCGCGCCAACACGCGGCGCGAACAGCCCCTTCTCGGCCGCGATTCCAAGGTCCCGCGGCACCGATCCGACGCCGCCGATTTCCATCATGTTCGTGTCGGGGTTGTAGCGTTCGAGCCCCCGATCCGCGCGCGTGGGAACGGGGAAGTATTCGTAGCGCGCCCCGTATGAAATGGTCAGGCGGTTGGTCGCCTGCCATTGATCACGGGCGTAGAAGCTGTAGCTCTTCATCCGCGTCGTATATGGTGCAACCGTCTCGTTCAACCGGCCCAGTTGATCCGGCAGGCCGAGCAGAAACGCCCCAAACGCATTGAAGCTGTTCCCGGACGGTCCTCCCGAAAGTTGTGTCGGACCACCGCGGAAACGGAACCCGCCGCGGGCACCGAAGTTGTCGCCCGCGCTCAGTTCCGGCTGCGTGTGATTCAATCCCTGATAGTAAATGTCGGTGCCGAACCGGATATTGTGCTCGCCCTTCATCCAGTTCAAGTTGAGGACCGTCTGATACTGGTCGTCGTTCCGGATGTACGGCATGTACAGCTCGGTAATCCCGACATCCTGATACGTGTCGAAGTCGAAAACGGGCATGCCGCCCTCGAAGTCACGCGGCCCGTTCAGTCCGGAAAGCCCGAATAGCTCCTGTCCCTTGTTCTGCCCAATGTCGCTGTGCTCGACCGAAACCGACTGTCGGACGTAGCCGAAATGCGCGTCGGCGACGAGCCGCGGGGAGAAGACGTAGGTGGCACCAGCGGAGAAGTTGTAGGTGCCTCCGGAGCCCGTCCCAGGATTTCCTCCGCCGATGGGCATTCCCTGCAGCTGATCACCGTAGACCGTTTCGTTAAAGGTCCAGAAATCGAGCTGGCTGTAACGGCCGAAGACGTTCAGTTTGGATGTCGCGTTCCAGTTCACCTTCGTATCGAGCGTCCAGCGGTCGAAATTGAACGGTGCCTTGATGAAGTAGTTGTTCGTCAGAGGTACCGACCCATCAGCGTTGCGGAGGTTCGGGAGCGGCATCATTCCGATCAGCTTGAGCGCGGTCGCATCCATCCGCTCCTTGGGAATAATGTTTCCGGGGAACGGCGTGCGCCCGACGCCGCTGGCGTTGCCGGTTGCCGGGTCGTAAATCGGAGTCGACGAGGCGGACAAATCACCGGCACGCAAGGCTTCGGTCGGCACTGAAATCGTCCGGGTCGCAAACTGGTGGTCGCGGGTGTTCTCGTAGCTGCCGAAGAAGAACACCTTGTTGCGCTGAATCGGTCCGCCGAGCGTGGCACCAAACTGGTGATACGTCCATTTCCCCTTCGACGTGCCGGCCGGCGTGAAGTAGTTCAACGCCCGCATCTTTTCGTTCGTGTAGTATTCGAACGCCGCTCCCTTGAACTGATTCGTTCCACTCTTGATCTGAACGTTGATCGCCGATCCTCCGGCCAGGCCCTGTTCGGCGTCGAAGCTGTTGGTCACGACGTTGACCGTCTCGAGCGACTCGAGCGCCGGCACATAGGCAGCGACGTGAGGCAGCCAGATATTCGTCGTGCTGACACCGTCAATACGCGTGTTGTTCGAGCTGCGGCTTGCACCGTTGACGTTGAAGACCAGCGCGCGCGACGGGTTCGACGGAATCGAGTGCGCGTCCGCGGGCGGTGTAAATCCGGGAATAACTTTGAACAGCTGCTGATAGTTGCGGCCGATTGGCACAGGCAGGTTCTCGAGTTCCTGTGCCTTGAGTTCCGCACGCACTTCCGCCTTATCGGTCTGCAGAACCGGCGACTCGGCAGAGACTTGCACGCTCTCTGTAAGCTGACCGATGTCGAGCTTCGCGTCGACACGTGCCACGGAATTCAACGTCACCGGGACGCTGCGCGTGAAAGTTCGGAACCCGCTCATCTTGACCGACACCGTGTAGGTGCCTGACGGCACAGCGGTGAAGTGATACACGCCATTCGCGTCAGTCACGAGTTCCCGTGTCAGCTTCGTTTCGGTCTGTTCGATCGTCACGGTCGCACCCGGCATCGCAGCGCCGCTGCCGTCGGTGACTGAGCCGACAATCGATCCATAAAGTACTTGTGCGTCGAGCGGGCGCGCGACGAGAGCGCACGCGACGAGGAAGAGGACGGAGGACACGGTACGGACACGACACAGACCTGTCAGCGGCATAGCTCACTCCTGGAGAGTGGTTTTGAACGTACAGTCGATCAGTGGTTCCTTTTCTCTGGCGGTCGCTAACCTAGACCCTGGATACGGTGTTGTCAAGCGCCGAGCCACGACGTTGGTAAAAGCAGAGTCTGCCGGGATCCGTTGTCCGGATCCGGGATCCGACCGGTTCCCGCATTCCCGATCCCGGCACCATGATCCGGCACGTTGACAGAGGCGCCGATTGCCTGTATCAACCGGCATGGCCGCGATCCGACGACGTGAGTTTCTTGCGACGGCTGTGGCATTCCCGGTCATGGCCGCCGGCGCACAACGTTCCGAAAAGGCCGGTCCAGGGCATCCGATCCGATTGGGGGGCCCCATCTTCCTCAAGTCCGCCGACCCGGCTGAACTGGCGCGCGAGCATCGACGGTTGGGCTATAGCGCGGCCTACTGCCCAGCCGTCACCCTGGAGGATAGTGACCGCATTCGCGCGATACGTTCCGCCTTTGCCGCTGAGCGCGTGGTGATCGCGGAAGTCGGTGCGTGGCGCAACATGCTCGATCCCGATCCCCAGAAGCGAGCGGACAATCTGAAATATGTCACCGACCGGATGGCCCTCGCCGAGGCGGTCGAAGCGCGATGCTGCGTCGATATCGCCGGTTCTTACAACCCGACAGTCTGGTACGGTGCCGACCCGAGAAACCTCTCACAGGAATTCTTCGACGCGACCGTGGAGAACTGCCGCAAAGTGATCGATGCGGTCAAGCCGCGGGCGACAAAGTTCTCGATCGAGATGATGGGGTGGAGCCTGCCAGACGGACCTGATTCATATCTAAAGCTGATCCGGGCGGTGGATCGGCCGGGATTCGCCGTTCACATGGACGTGTGCAACGGCATCAATTCTCCCGCGCGTATTTATCGGAACGCGGAGTTCATCGCCGACTGCTTTGCCAAGCTTGGCAAGTGGATCGTGTCCTGCCACGCGAAGGACCTCGCGTGGGTCCCCGAGTACAACGTGCACTTCCGTGAGGTCGTGCCCGGCAAGGGACAGATCGACTACGCGGAGTATCTGCGGCAGCTCTCGCGCCTGCCCGTCGATGCGCCGCTCATGCTCGAACATCTGCAGACGCCCGAGGAATACAACGAGGGGCGTGACTACATTCGATCGGTGGGTGACCGCCTCGGGATCCAGTTTGCGTAGAGAGGAGGAAATCCGATGCATGGATCGGTCGGTCGTTCAGCAAAGGTCCTCTCGCTGAGTACCGTTGTCGCAGCGCTGTCGCTCAGCACGAGTGACATCATCGCACAGCAACAGACGACATCGCCGCCGCAAGTGCGCCCGGCGACCGGCGTCTATCCGGAGACGCAGCCGGACGACAACACCGGTTTCGTTGCCATCTTTGACGGCAAGACGCTCAACGGGTGGGACGGCGATACGCAGTTCTGGCGGGTCGAGAACGGCGAGATTATCGGCGAGACAACGCCCGAGAAAGTCATGAAGCAGAACAGCTTCCTGATCTGGCGTGGCGGTACGGTCAAGGACTTCGAACTCAAAGTGGAGTTCCGCATGAATGGCACGAACAGCGGAATTCAGTACCGGAGCTCGGAGCTCCCGAATGTTGGCAAGTGGGTGCTGAAAGGATACCAGGCGGATCTCGATTTCACGGAAGGGTATCTGGGCAACGTGCACGACGAGCGCGGCCGTGCGCCGACCGGCGAAGGGCACGCCGTGCTCTCGCGCCGCGGTGAGATCACGCGGGCTGTCGATGGTCCGAAGTACAAAGTGATCGGGACGATCGGCGATCCGACGCTGCTCCGAGGCGTCATGAACGTCAACGGTTGGAACCAGTACCACATCATCGCGCGCGGGCGTGTCCTGATTCAGCTGGTGAACGGTCAGCTGATGGCGATCGCGATCGACGAGGACTCAAAGCATTTCGCGCCTGAAGGGCTGCTCGGATTCCAGATGCACACGGGGCCGCCGTTCAAGATGGAATATCGGAATGTGATGTTGAAGCAGATCCAGTAATGCTGATTGCTGATTGCTGATTGCTGAATTGTTCGATTGCGGATTGTCGAGTGAGATTTTCGATTGTCGATTTGGCGGTTGCGATCGCCATCCTGATCGCACAGGTCAACGTTTGTTCGGCGCAGGATGCCTCCTCGCGCGCGAAGCAGGCCTACGGGCGCGCGATTGAGCTCGAGTCCAAGGGGAACCATCCGGCGGCACTGGCGCTTCTCTGGCAAGCGGCTGATCTTGCGCCGTCTGACCCCGAGATTCAGAACGCACTCGGCGAAGCGCTCGAACGCATCGGGGCGCTCGACGCCGCGATTGCGGCATACCGTGCCGCGCTCCAGCCGGATCCGCAGTTCCGCAGGGCCTCGAACAACTTGATTCTCGCGCTCGTGAAAGCAGGAAAGGGGGAGGAGGCTGTCCAACGCGCGCGAGATCGCGTAGCCCAGGCTCCGAACGACCCGGACCGGTATTTCACGCTCGGACTCGCGCAGTCGGAACAGAACGTCGAAGAGGCGATGAAGAGCTTCCGCCGCGCACTGGAAATCGATCCCCGCCACGCGCTGGCACGCTACAACCTGGCGCTTGCGTTGGACCGCAGCGATCGCGTAGCCGAAGCCATCGAGGAGATGAAGCAGACGCTGGCGATCGATCCTCGGGCCGAGACGCACTACAGGCTCGGTGTCATGTATTCACGTCAGGGAGAGTTCGATGCCGCCATTCGCGAATTGAAAGCCGCGATCGACCGGGATCCCCGGTCCGCGGACGCGCACGCGGCGCTGGGCGCGGTGTTTCGCGCTCGAAGGGATTGGGAGAACGCCGAACGCGAACTGCGTCGGGCGATCGCCATCAATCCCGATCCGGCAAGGCACTACACGCTTGCGCAAGTACTCCAGCAGCGCGGAGACTCAGCCGGCGCAACCGCGGCCCTCGCCGAGGCCGAGCGATTACGTCACCGCCGCGAACAGGATCAGCAGGCGAGCGTCCTGACCTCAGTCGGCACGGCGAAGTTCGACGACGGGGACCTCGCCGGCGCATTAGAACTATTTCGACGCGCTGTGGCGGCCAGCGACCAATACGCCCCGGCGTACTATCAAATGGGCCGCACACTCCAACGCCTCGGTCGCAACGACGAGGCACGGGACGCCTTCAAGCGGGCCGCGTCACTGAATCCCAGCCTCGCTGTCCCGAAGCTGTAGCCGTGACACTCATCGCAAGTGGTTTTCAAAATGCCAGGCGCGGCATGGGCGCGTCCGACGTAGCTTTAGCGGAGGCGGAGGCGGGGCATTCGGGCTCCCCGCGAGCGACGGCGTAGGGGGGTCCGCGGGGGCGAAGCCCCCCGGACGAGACTTGTCACAAACCCGCTGCGGCGGTATAACTTAACCGCTACAGTGCGGCGGAATGGCGGCGTTCCGCCCCGACTGTCGTCCGTCGGGGGCCCCGGTCGGGCTTCGCCATTGTTAGTTGTTTGCAGCTCCGTGTTGGAGGACACCGAAATATGAGGATGAGGTGTTATCGAGGCCTGTTGGGTTTGGCCGCAGTGCTGGTCATGACCGGCAGTGTGACCGCCCAGGAATTCCGGGCCACCGTCAAAGGGCAGGTGGTTGATACGAGCCAGGGAGC
>DASTVZ010000088.1:0-78086 GCA_035758845.1 Vicinamibacterales bacterium | reverse complement strand
TGAGATCGCGGGCGAAGGTCACCAGTGCGCGGCGGTAGTCGTAGCGATCGCGGTAGTACACGCGATCGAGCCCAGTCTGGATCGCGTTCTTCACGGGACGCGAAAGCAGAACGACCACGAGTGTGGCAAGCAGCGCAATGATGAAGTTCGGTTTGTCGCTGCCGCCCAGCGATGCGGTCGCGAGCTTCAGGAGAATTGCGTAAATCGCCGCGATTGCGGCAATCGCAGCGGCATAGACCAGGGTTCGCTTGATAATGACTTCGACGTCCATCAAGCGATAACGGACAATCGCAGACGCAAAGGCGAGCGGCACCACCCCGAGGAGCACCGCCGTGACGTCGGCGCCGCGGAACGGCGTGAATCCGAGGGCAAAGGGGATCGCGTATCCGAACACGAACGGCACTGCGCCGAACGCCGTGCCGCCGACAATCCACCGCAACTGGCGGCGCGCCGTGACCGACCGCGCGCGCCCGAGCGCGCGGATCATGATCCCGAGACCAACGATCAAACCGACGGCGAGACAAACCAATTCGCCGCGCTCGACGAGCGTCACCACGTTGGAGAACACCACTCCCTGCGGGTGCGCGCGCATCAATGCGGCCACGCGCGCGGCGAACAGCAAAAGCGCGGGCAGATACAGCAACGGAAGCGCCGTGCGTCCAGCGTCTGAATGCGCCCAACTGTCGGGGCGTTCGGGGAACACGAGGGCGAAGTGAACGATGAGTGGCGGCAGCAGCAGCGTCGACACAACATCCGCCCAGTAAACGACCCAATCGAGTGTGTCGAGACGGCCGCTGAACGAGAAGGCGAGCATCCCGAAGAATGCGACGGTCAACCAGAAGAAGTGCAACGTGGCTTGATTGTCGGGTCGCCGGAAGCGCACCCCAGCGCCGACGAGCAGCGCAAAAATGCCGACCGGCGCCAGCATGAAGTACAGCGCACGCGCGCCGGACGGAATCGGTGCCAGCGGGACGCGTAGCTGGTCGCGCGTCGCCGTCCGGATCAGCGTGTAAGTGAGTGCATCGCCATTGGCTGCCCGATGCAGCCGCGCGACGACATCCGCTTCCGTGTCGATGGCCTGTCGATCGATTTCCGCGAGAATGTCGCCGGCGTGAATGCCGGCGCGCGCGGCCGGTGAATCGGGCGCGACTTCGCGAGCGACAACGCCGTCGGGCGTGGTCCTCCACAGAACGCCGTCCTCGCGCTCACTCCACGTCGCGCGGACGTAGATGTTCGCCGCGGCAAGGCACAACAGCAGGACGACAACAGCCAGCTGAGCTGTTAGTCGAACAAGCGTGCGGCCCCGGCTGCCAATGGTCAACACATACTCCGTCGTCGTAGACGTCAACTGCGCACGGACTCGTGGCGGGGCTTCCCGTAGCAATCCCCGTTCCCCGAAGACTCGTTGCCTCATGGCCGTAAGTATTTGATTTGCTTCAGTTTCTGTCTACACGCTTGATCGATCGCACGTCCACTTCCAACCACGTGGACATTGGGGCCAAAAACTTGGATCGCCGGTTTCGGCGCAAAAAAATGGTCTGCTGGCTTGTCACCTCGCAGAACCAAGCGCGCACACCAGCGCACGCGTTCAATGGAGACGGTCGGCCCGACGATTAGAAGCGGACGAGGAAGCCGCCGACCACGCGCTTCGGTGGACGAACGACAAGAAGTTCGTCGTACACCGACGCCGGGTCAGTCGGATCGCGGAACAGGTTGCGCACGCCAACCAGCACTTCCCATTTCGTATTACCGACACCGAATGGAAGCGCCTGATTGACCTGAACATCGAAGCGCGCGTCGAGGCCCGTATCGGACAACAACTCGCTGCGGCGCGCGTATCCGGTGTTCAGTTTGTAGAGCACGAACACGCGTGTCGCGGTCTCCGGGATAGCCGTCTGAATCGCCGTCGTGAGATCGTGCATATCCTCATCCTGCGCTCGCGTCAGCCTGGCAAGCCATGGACGCGCCTCGCCGATCTCGCCGAACGAATTCCATCGACCGTGCACGAGCGAGTAATCCACCGACCCACTCACGCGTTTCGACGCGTTCGAGCTCAGACGAACTCCCCATCCATCGACGTCGACCGAGCCGGCACCGCCGACGTAGTAATGGCCCACCGATCGAGTGCCGTCCGGTCCACGCATGCCGAAGATCGTCATCGCCTGGTTGTCGACGCCCTGGAAGAATCGGCGCACGCCGAACGCGTACGGACCAAAGTCGTGCTCAACCGTGAGGTCGAGATCCCGCGCGCGTTCGACATGGAAACGGTCGCCGCTCAGCGGCGAGAAGGTGCGCTCCGGTGGAAGCCACGGGCCGGCAACGGCAGGTGTGAGGAACTCTTCCGCGCCCGGCGCGATCATTCGCTGCGCGAGCACGGCACTCACGCGGAACGTCTTGGTCGGTTCGAGCGAGACACCCACGCGCGGGCTGAACAATGCCGGCTGCGCGAGGTAGTCGTAGCGGGCATAGCGTCCGCCGTACTCCACTGACACACCCGGTCCGAGGGTCCATCGATCGAGGCCGTAGATTTCGCCGACGTTGCGCTTGCCGTCACTCACGGCGGCGAGCGCGAGCGGGTTGCCGCCCTGGTACTCCTGTGTGCTGTACGACCACGCAAGGTCGTAGCTATGAACTCCATCACGCTTCGAGAGGAAGGACCCGGCAACGATCCATGACGACAGATCACCCTGGCTCATCGCGGCACGGACCGCCCAATCGCCTGCACCCGTGGGCGCGCCGATCGCCATGTAGGCAACGCCTCGCGGGAGCGTGTCGCCGGAGAACAGATGGCCGGGAGCGAATGCGTTCGTCGTCAGCAGGTTCACCTCGCCGGTGAACGGCAGGTCGGCGAAGAACGAGGTGACCGCCGTTGTCGCTGACTGCCCCATGTGCCCAAAGAACGATCCCTCGGGCGCGACGTCGTCGGCGGTCTCGACTACGACGATGCTCGACGCATCCTTGAGGATGCTGCGCGACAAATGCCGGAGCCGCCAGGCGGTGTCGGTATGTGAATGATCGTCGTCGCCAGTTTTCGAATCTCCGGGCTCGACCGAAGGCAGGCCAAAGCCGGCAGCAAGAATCGGTCTCGTGGTCACACCGTCGGTTGCGGTCGCCGTACCAGTCGTCGCGACCGCGGCATCGAGCCGGTGCAGTTGCAGGCGGTAAATCGAGGCCGGTGTCACACCAACGCGAACGTTTTCGCGTCGGGAGGCGACAAAGCCAGGAAGATGCGCGCGGAGCGTGTAGTCGCCGGCAGGGAGTTTGTCGAGGGAGAAATGGCCGTTGACGTCGGTCACCGTCATCGCCATCGTGGCGCCAAGCGCGGAGACCATGGCTCCCGCGAGCGGTCCACCGCGGTCGTCACTGACGACACCCTTGATCGCCCCGCTCAGGATGGCGCTGACGTTTCGGAATTCGGGAGCCCGCGCTGGTGCGGTCTGCTGCGCGAGTCCAGGCGATGGACTGACAGCAACGGCCATCGCCGCCACGCCTATTGCCGAGAGCACGTGATTCATGCGCCCCATGGCTCCTCCAATACTCACGACCCAGCGACCGAAAACGTGACGTCGCGCGAGAGCGACCGGCGCGACATCAAATCCGTGACGGTAATGCCGAGGCGATACTCGCCTTCCTGAAACGACGATAACAGAATCCCTTGTCCGGCGAGAATCGGTCCGCTCGACGGATCGAAATCGCGTCCCATCATCGACGGCTTGAACCGCTGAGGCGGCGTGCGCGTGACGTAGCGCTCCCCCGCACGCGCGGGTGGATGCGAACCATCCTCGGCTGCTGACTCGGCTTTCGCGCTCGCGTCGCGTCGAAACAGGTGGTAATCCACCTCGATGTCGAAATCCTTTCCCGCAGGTCCGGAGGCGTTGTAAATCAAGAACACGACGATGAGTTCCCGGTTGCGCCGGAAGCTCGTCCCAGTGGCTTTATGAATCTCGTGCGTTCCGATGACGTACGGACGCTCCAGCACCTCATCGCCGACTACTGGTGCAGCCACATTGTCGATGCTATCGGCAAGCATCACCGTGCTCACCGCCAGCTCGCCACTCCAGAAATCAGGAACCGTCAGCGGCTGCCTCAGCACAGCACCCTTGAGACGCTTGCCGGCGTCGAGCGGATCCGGGGCTCGCTCGCGTAGTGCGACGTAGACGTCGTAATCACCCGGGGCAACCGCGAAGCCGCGAGTGATGCGCACCGGCTGGCCCGCAGGCGCAGTGAGTGCGACGGGAAAGATGACATCGAACGGATATCGCACGAGGCCTTCGCGCGCACGCGCGGTCGCAGCATCTCGCCGCGTTGCCCGAACGTACATCAAGCCATCGACCGCTGTCAGGCTCGACCGATCAATCGTGACGGTGAACGGCACGAACGTGCCGGTCTGTGCCTTGAAGAAATCGTTGTTCCACCGGATGGAAAAGTCGGAGGCCATCCGGCCCGCCATTGCGGCATCCGCCAGATTCAGCAGCGCTTCTCCTTCTTTGCGCTGCGCCTCCTCGAGTCGATCCTGGGAGCGACGATCGGAGCGGCTTTGCTGAGATGAGGCGTCGGCGACAGTGACCGTACATGCGAGCAATAGCGCCACGGCGGCCGCTCGCCGTCCAGACCGCGCCCGGCGGTTACCGCTCACGACGTGCTCTTGTTTCCAGCGCATGTGGCTGAAATATCAACGTGATCATAGGCGACCTGTCACGCCAAGTCAAAGACAGTAAACGGGGTTTGGCACGCACCCGAGGAGGGCCATTCGGGCGGCGTTTGAGCCAAATCAGGGGGCGAATTGGCCCCTTGGAGTGAACGGAGGTATCTCGACCGAACGGAGAGCTCACCACAGAGTTAACGGAGAAAGCAGAGATCGTTATAGTTCTCCGCTTACTCTGCCCCTCTGTGGTGAGAACCTCTGCTTTCTCCATTTCCTCTGCTCTCTCTCTCCGCGCGAACAAACCATCGAAAGCGATTGGTCGAGCGCGGGTGATATCATCACCGGCTTATGGCTCGCGGACCTAAGTTTCTGGACGTGAGCGTGTCACTCGCCGCAGGCATTCCCGCCTATCCCGGGAACCCCGAGTTCGAGTTGCAACCGGTCAAACGCATTGCCGACGGTGGCAGCTCCAACGTGTCGAAGCTGGTCATGGGCACGCACACGGGCACGCATGTCGATGCTCCGAAACATTTCTTCGACGACGGCGCCGGAGTCGATGCGCTTGCGCTCGATCTGTTGATCGGACGCGCGCGCGTCGTCGAAATCACGAAGCGCGGCGGCATTGGTAAAGACGAGCTCGCGGCGGCCGGCCTGCGTGAAGACATTCGCGTGCTGCTCAAGACCGCGAACTCGGCACTCTGGAACGGTGAAGCGTTCCATCAGGACTACACCTACGTCACCGAAGATGGTGCGCGCTATCTCGTCGATCAGGGTGTGAAGGTTGTGGGGATTGACTACTTGTCGGTCGAGCAGTTCAAGAAGGCCGGTGCGCCCGCTCATCGCGCGCTGCTATCGGGGTCGGTCGTCATTATCGAAGGCCTGAACCTTGCGGAAGCGGAAGCCGGCATGTACGAGATGTACTGCCTGCCGCTGAAAATCGCGGGCGGTGACGGCGCACCAGCCCGCGTAGTTCTGAGGCGCTAGGCGCACCGGAGGAAGGTCACTTGCTCGACGATGTCCTGGTGATGGTGCTGGCTGGAGGGGTCGGGGAACGTCTCTATCCGTTGACGAAAGAACGAGCCAAACCAGCGGTGTACTTTGGCGGTCCCTACCGCATCATCGACTTCACGCTGAGCAATTGCATCAACTCCGGTCTGCGGAAGATCTTCATTGCGCTGCAGTACAAATCACTCTCGCTCAGCCGACACATCCGGATGGGATGGAGTGTCGTTGCCGACGAACTCGGGGAATTCATCGAGATCCTGACTCCGCAGAAGCGTGTCGGCGAGCACTGGTACCTCGGGACCGCCGACGCGGTGTATCAGAACCTGTATTCGATCCTTCGAGAGAATCCGCGCCACCTGATCCTGCTGTCAGGCGATCACGTCTACAAGATGGACTACGCGAAAATGCTGCGCTTGCATCGTGAGCGAGGGGCCGGCGCAACGATTGCGGCGATCGAGGTGCCTTCGGAAGAAGCGCAGCGTTTCGGCGTACTCCAGGTGGACAAGGAAGAGCGCCTGACCGGCTTTCTCGAGAAACCGAAAAATCTGCCGGCCGGCGAACAGGTGCTCGCGTCGCTCGGGATTTATATCTTCGAGATGGACGTGCTCGTCCCTGCTCTCGAGGCCGATGCGCGCACCAACTCGACGCACGATTTCGGCAAGGACATCCTCCCGTCGCTCATCTCCAAGGTTCCCGTTTACGTCTACCGTTTCTACGACGAGAACAAGAAGGCGGCGAAATACTGGCGCGACATCGGAACCATTGACGCGTACTACGACGCGAACATGGATCTCTGCCACGTCAATCCCGATTTCAACCTTTACGACCCGGAATGGCCGCTGCGCACCTACCAGGTTCAGGCACCGCCCGCGAAGTTCGTCTTCGCCGATGAAGGTCGCCGGTGCGGACAGGCACTTGACTCGATCATTTCCGCCGGGTGCATCATTTCGGGCAGCCGGATCACCGGCAGCGTTCTTTGCCCCAACGTTCGCGTCCACAGTTTCTGCGACATCGATCAAAGCATCCTGATGCCCGGCGTGCGCGTCGGGCGCCACGCGCGCATCCGTCGCGCCATCGTCGATCGCGATGTCTTCGTCCCTCGCGGCGCGCTCATCGGCTTCCACGAGCAAGAGGATCGACGGCGCCACACCGTCAGCGACAACGGGATCGTGGTGGTGACGACCGACGACGAGCCTTTCATTGCCGACATTTCAACGGAGGCGCTCCGGATCGAGGAAGAGTTTGACAAGCGGGGAAATGTCGGGCTGTAGAAAGGTAAAAGGCAAAAGGCAAAAGCGAGAGCGCGTGGGGTCCACGCGCAGTGAGAAAAGCAGACACACCTTAAAGGGCGCATAGTGAAGATACAGACAGTAATCGGACGCGAAATTCTCGATTCGCGTGGGAATCCGACGGTTGAAGTTGATGTGACGCTCGACGGAGGAGCGTTCGGACGTGCGGCGGTTCCGTCGGGAGCGTCGACCGGGCAGCGTGAAGCACTCGAGCTGCGCGATGGCGACAAGAAACGCTATCTCGGCAAGGGGGCGACCAAAGCGGTCGCGAACGTCAACAGCGAACTCGCGACAAAGCTGGCCGGGCTCGACGCCGATCAGCGCGCGATCGACAAGTTGATGATTGAACTTGACGGCACGCCGAACAAGGGACGACTCGGAGCAAATGCGTTGCTCGGGGTTTCGATGGCGCTCGCGAAAGCCAATGCGGCCGCTGCAGGCGTGCCGCTGTACAAGCACGCGGCCCGTCTCTATGGGTCCGAGGGCGGTACCGTACTGCCGGTGCCGATGATGAACATTTTGAACGGCGGCGCTCACGCCGACAGCAGCGTGGATTTCCAAGAATTCATGGTGATGCCCGTCGGCGCGTCGAGCTTTGCCGAAGCCGTGCGCTGCGGCGCCGAGATCTTCCACACGCTTCGCGGCATCCTCAAGAAGAAAGGACATTCGACCGGCGTCGGCGACGAAGGGGGATTTGCACCGAGCCTTTCATCGAATCAAGAAGCGCTCGATGTCGTGCTCGAGGCCGTGGTCCAAGCGGGATACAAGCCTGGCGAAACGGTCCATCTCGCGCTCGACGTTGCGTCGAGCGAGCTGTGGAACGAGGACCAGAAGAATTACGAGTTCAAGAAATCGAAAGACAAAACACGCAGCGCCGACGAAATGGTGACGCTCTACCAGGATTGGGTCCGGCAGTATCCAATCATCTCAATCGAGGACGGCCTTGCCGAAGGCGACTGGGAGGGGTGGAAAGCGCTCACCAACGCGCTCGGCGCGCGAGTGCAGCTGGTCGGCGACGACGTGTTCGTCACCAATCCAGAGATCCTCCGCCGCGGCATCAGCGAGAAGATCGGCAATGCGCTGCTCGTCAAACTGAATCAAATCGGTACCGTCAGCGAAACACTCGACGCGGTGGCGATGGCACGCGACGCTGGATATGCCAGCGTGATCTCTCATCGCTCCGGCGAGACGGAAGACACGACGATTGCTGATCTCGCCGTAGCGACCAACGCCGGACAGATCAAAACCGGCTCAGCCTCCCGCACCGATCGTGTCGCCAAGTACAACCAGTTGCTGCGAATCGAGGAGCAGCTTGGATCCGCCGGTCGCTATGCAGGCAGATCGGCGATTCGACAGCTCGGAGCCCGGTGATGTTCAAGCTCGTACTGTTGCGCCACGGCGAAAGCACCTGGAACAAGGAAAACCGGTTCACCGGGTGGACCGACGTCGATCTTTCGGAGAAGGGCCGACAGGAAGCTGCGGACGCGGGACGTCTCCTCAGAGAAGGAGGCTACGTCTTCGACGTCGCGTTCACCTCGGTGTTGAAGCGCGCGATCCGCACCCTCTGGATCACGCTCGACGCGCTCGATCTGATGTGGATTCCCGTGACCAAGAACTGGCGTCTCAACGAGCGCCACTATGGAGCGCTGCAAGGACTCAACAAAGCGGAGACCGCCGCCAAGCACGGCGATGCGCAGGTAAAGGTCTGGCGGCGAAGCTACGACATTCCACCTCCGCCGCTCAGTCCAGACGATGAACGCCATTCCGGCCGCGATCCCCGATACGCAAGTCTGCGGCGTGAGGAGGTTCCCCTGACGGAGTCTTTGAAGGACACCGTCGCCCGGTTCCTGCCCTACTGGCACGAGACGATTGCGCCAGCAGTCAAGTCACGGCAGCGGGTGATCATTGCCGCGCACGGCAACAGCCTTCGCGCGCTCGTCAAATATCTCGACAACGTTGCAGATGACGAGATCGTCGAGCTGAACATCCCGACCGGCATTCCGCTCGTCTATGAACTTGACGAATCGCTTCGCCCAATTCGCCATTACTATCTCGGAGATCCCGAAGCGGCAGCGCGCGCGGCGGCAAGTGTCGCCGCGCAGACGGCGCGGAATCCCTAATCACTGATCACTCATCTCGAATCGCTGATCCGCGAATCATCGAATCACTGATCCGCGAATCGCGGAATCGAAGAATCGCTGAATCGGTGCTCGACGATGCAGCGATTCGAGGATTCAGGGATGAGTGATTCGCGGATGAGTGATTCGGGATCAGTGATCAGTGATTAGCGATTCACGCCAAACACATCGCGAAGCGCACAGCGCGCGGCGTAATACCCGCACATCCCATGCACCGCGACGCCAGGCGGCGTCGACGCCGAGCACAAATAGAGTCCTCGCTTAGGCGTGCGATACCACCGCCACGTCGGGCGCGCAACCATCTGCCACAGATCGGTCACTCCCATCGCAATATCACCACCGACCAGATTGGGATTGCGCGTCTCGAGATCGGCCGGTGTCAAGACGTGTCGCGCCAGAATGCGTTCGCGGAAACCCGGGGCAAACCGCTCGATCTGTCCCTCGATCGCCGGCAGCATGTCAATCGTCGATCCATTCGGCACGTGGCAGTATGCCCATGCGGTGTGCTTGCCCGCCGGCGCCCGCGTATCGTCGAACAGCGTGGCCTGCACCAATAGGACGAACGGCGCTGTCGGCACCCGACCGCCCCATGCGTCGCGCTCCGCCTCTTCGATCTCCTGGAAGGTTCCGCCAAGATGCACGGTTGCCGCGCGAGCCACCGTCGCATCCGTCCACGGAATTGAACCGTCGAGTGCCCAATCGACTTTGAACGTCCCCATGCCGTAGCGGTAATCCGCAAGCTTCTGCCTGTACCATTCGGGAAGTTGTCGATCGGCGATGCGCGCGAACGGACGCGGCGACAGGTCGCACAGGATCGCTTTCGCTGGCGGCAATTGCTCGATGGCCGTCACCGCCGTGCCGGTCACGACCTCACCGCCAAGCGATCGCAGATAGGACCCAAGGGCGTCGGCAAGCTTCTGCGCGCCACCGCGTGGAAATGGCCATCCGACAACGTGCGCGAGCGCACCGAGCACGAGGCCGATCCCGCCGGACGGAAACATGTCGAGCGGCACCATTCCATGTGCCGCGATTCCGGCGAGGAGCCCGCGCGCCCGCGCGGTGGAAAACTGACGGCGCGCCAGGCGGTCGGCACTCTGAAGCGCCCTGAGCCCGAATCGCGCGAGGGCGAACGGATGATGCGGAAGCGCGGGCGGCCCGAGAACAACTTCCTCGATTCGCGGCCAGAGATCAGCGATCCCTCCGAAAAGATATCGATACCTATCGGCGTCGGCACCAAGAGCCTGCGCCGTGTCGGCGACCGATCGCATAACTAACGCGGCCGGCATGGCGTCGAATGGGTGCGCGATCATTGCCGTCGGTTCAATCCAGGTCAGACCATGATCGCGAAGCGGAAGGCTGCGAAAAAACGGCGACGCGGCCGCCATTGGATGGACCGTGGAGCACACATCGTGCACAAAGCCCGGCAATGTCAGCTCCGCCGAGCTGCACCCGCCGCCAATCGTGTCCTGCGCCTCGTAGACGACGACGTGAACCCCGGCGCGGGCGAGTTCGATCGCGGCGGCAAGACCATTCGGGCCGGCACCGACAACAATCGCATCTATATTGGCCACGTCTTTGTTACATTCTCATCGCAACCCAAGAGGCCCCAGCGCAAAACCAAAAATGCCTGACGGACTGACGCGCTACTGGTATTCGCGGTTCGTCTTCGAGCGGGGGCTCTCGCTCATCTATCTCATCGCCTTTCTCGCCGTCGTCAATCAGTTCATTCCCCTGCTTGGTGAACGGGGCCTGCTTCCGGTTCCACGATTCACCGAGGCCGTGCCCTTCCGCGTCTCACCGAGCCTGTTCTACTTCCGCCCCACCGATGTCGCGTTTCGCGTCGCCGGGTGGCTCGGCATTCTGCTCTCGATCGTTGCCCTGACCGGCATTGTTCAGCATAGAAGCGGGCTGGCAGGCGCGGGCGTGTGGGCACTTCTGTGGGCCCTGTATCTGTCGTTCGTCAATGTCGGCCAGACGTTTTACGGCTTCGGCTGGGAATCGCTGCTTCTCGAACTCGGATTTTTCACGATCTTTGCCGGCGCCAGCACGACGCCACCATCGCGCATCCTGAACTGGATCTATCGCTGGACGCTGTTCCGGTTGATGTTTGGCGCCGGACTAATCAAGCTTCGCGGCGACCAGTGCTGGCGCGACCTGACGTGCCTGGATTACTACTTCGAAACGCAACCGATTCCGAATCCGCTCAGCTGGTATTTCCACTGGCTGCCGCGGCCGATTCTGCACGGCGGCGTCGCCTTCAATCACTTCGCCGAGCTGATCGTACCGTTCGGCTATTTCCTGCCGCAGCCGTTTGCCGGGATCGCGGGCCTCATCACGATCGTCTTTCAACTCACACTCATCGTCAGCGGCAATCTGTCGTGGTTGAACTGGCTGACCATCGTTGTCGCGTTCACCACTCTCGATCATCGCTTTTTCGCGTGGCTTCCCGCTGTTCCGGTGCTGCACCCGACGCCGGTCGTGCAGCGCTGGGCGATCGCCGCGCTCGCCGCGCTCGTCGCGGTCCTCAGCATCTCGCCAATGGTGAACATGCTCTCGCCCAACCAGGTGATGAATACGTCGTTCAATCCGTTGCAAATCGTCAATACGTACGGCGCCTTCGGCAGCATCACGCGCGAGCGCTACGAGATTGTCATCGAGGGCACGACTGAAGATGCACCGACGGATAAAACGACATGGCGGGAGTACGAATTCAAAGGGAAGCCCGGCGACGCGGCGCGGAAACCAATCCAGATTGCGCCATACCATTTACGGCTCGACTGGCTCATGTGGTTTGCAGCGATGGGGCCCGCTTCCGATCAGGAATGGTTCTCCGCGCTGATCGCAAAGCTGCTTCAGGGGGACAAGGCCACAATCGGCCTGCTTGCGGCCGATCCGTTTCCCGATCGGCCGCCCCGCTGGATCCGCGCGCGCCTGTATCGATACACATTTACGACGCGCGAGGAACACGTGCAATCGGGCCGATGGTGGAACCGAACGTTCGTGTCGGAATACTTTCCTGCGGTCCAATTGAGACGCTGACCTTTGAATCACTCATCACTAATCACTAATCGTGAATCACTAATCCTCGAATCCGGGAATCGATGAATCCGGGAAGCGGTGAATCCTGGAATGGGTGAATCCGCCGGGGATTCAGGGATTCGACGATTCGTGGATTCAACAATTAGCGATTCACGATCAGTGATTAGTGATCAGCGATTGATCGTCCGCATTCCCCCTTCAGGGTACCGATTGCCGGCAACGGCAGCACCGACCGTGTCGAGTGCTTCGAGCTCATCGGCCGCTAATGTGATCGAAACCCCGGCCGCGTTTTCCTCCACCCGCTCTGCGCGTGTCGAACCAGGAATCGGGACGACGTCCTGCCCGCGCGAGAGCAGCCAGGCAATCGCGAGCTGCGCGGGGGTGCAGCTCTTCTTTCTCGCAATCGCCTCCACGCGCGCAACCAGGTCCAGATTCCTCTGAAAGTTTTCACCCTGGAAACGCGGATTGTTCCGGCGCCAATCATTGGGTGCGAGATCGTCGGGCGAACGAAATCGACCGGTCAGAAAACCGCGACCGAGAGGACTATAGGCGACAAACCCGATTCCTAACTCACGACATGTCGGGAGCGGACCGTCTTCGGGATCGCGCGTCCACAACGAGTATTCAGTCTGCAACGCGGTGATCGGATGCACTGCGTGCGCGCGGCGAATCGTCGCTGGCGCCGCTTCGGACAGGCCGAGATATCGAATCTTTCCCGCCCTGACCAGTTCGGCCATCGCACCAACGGTGTCTTCGATCGGCGTTTCGGCATCGACGCGGTGCTGGTAATAAAGATCGATCACGTCGACACCAAGGCGCTTCAACGACGCGTCGCAGGCGCTGCGAACGTACTCCGGTCGTCCGTTGACGCCGAGAAACTTTCCATCCTCCGAGCGAACGTTGCCAAATTTCGTTGCCAGGAAGACCTCCGAACGGCGGTCGCGAATCGCGCGGCCGACGAGCCGTTCATTCGTAAACGGCCCATAGATGTCGGCGGTGTCGAGGAAATCGATCCCGAGTTCGAGGGCGCGATGGATCGTCGCGATCGAGCGCGCCTCATCGGCGCCGCCATAGAAATCCGACATGCCCATACAACCGAGGCCGATTGCAGAAACAGAAGGCCCGCCGCGGCCGAGCTGGCGGCGGCTGAGACGAACGAGATGATGTGACTCCATCGTTCGAGTCTACGCTCCGTCTGCGGCAAATAAAAAGGGCCGCGGGGCATATGCCACGCGGCCCGGAGAATTCGCGAAGTCTGGGATCTATTCGACTTCTTTTTCCTGTGTTTCGTCCGCCGCAATCCGCAGCGAGCGAAGGAAGCGTTTGTCGTTCGCGCTGATCTCGAAGTTCCGGCGATCGGTCGTCCGCGCGGCCTTCTGCGGCTGGGCGCTGATCTTCGCAAGCGCTCCCGGCGCCGTGCGATTCATGAAACCAATCACCGCTTCCAGCGACACTTTCATCTCATACCCCGCCGCCCGGGCTCGCTCGCGGCAGGCCTCGATCCGAGGATCTTCGGCTACGGCGGCAGCAATGGCATCGGACAGCTCTCGCGCCATCCGGTTCACGACGTCGTCCATACGAGACCTCCTCACCGCCGCCGGAACTGGGCACCCGGGGCGTCTCCCGATCCGTCGGTCCGACGCACCCAGGTCTGGCCTGGGCTGGACGGACAGCTGCAACCTGGGCGGGGCGGCAGGGATCGAGCGCCAAATTTGTTCATATGAAGGATTTGCAGCGCGGGGAACGCAGCGCCATTGTAAGCGCGGCCTGAATCGAGTGTCAATGGTCCCGACGCGGAAGTCGCACAGATTTGCACCGACAGGACACACACGGACGACACGGACCATGGCCGTTGTTACAATGAGCCGCAGTCCACCGCCTGTTTATTAGGACGCGCCGCGCGACACAAAAGATTGACCCATCGACGCCCCTGCGCCACCCCGTCCGACGCGTTCGTCGGCGATCCCACTGAGGAGATCGGATTTCCGGGCGTTTTCCCTTTTACCCGTGGCATCCAGCCGACCATGTATCGCGGCCGGCTGTGGACGATGCGCCAATACGCGGGGTTTGGATCGGCCGCAGAATCCAACCGCAGATACCGGTATCTCCTGGCGCACGGGGTCAGCGGGCTCAGCGTCGCCTTCGACCTGCCGACACAAATCGGATACGACTCGGACCACAACCTTGCCGCCGGGGAGGTCGGCCGTGTCGGCGTTGCCATCGATTCCATCGACGACATGGCGGAGCTGTTCGAGGGAATTCCCCTCGAGCGGGTGTCGACATCGATGACGATCAATGCGACCGCGATCATTCTCCTGTCGCTGTATATCGCGGTCGCCAGGCGACAGGGGGTGCCACAAGCGTCGCTGTCGGGCACGGTGCAGAACGACATCCTGAAGGAATACGTCGCCCGCGGCACCTACATCTTTCCACCGCGTGCGTCGCTGCGGATCGTCACGGACATTTTTGCCTTCTGCGATCGCGAGCTTCCCAACTGGAACACGATTTCGATCAGCGGGTATCACATCCGCGAAGCCGGCTCGACAGCTGTTCAGGAAGTGGCGTTCACGCTCGCGCATGCGATTGCTTACGTGGAGGCAGCCATCGAGGCCGGGCTCGACGTCAATCGGTTCGGCCAGCGCCTGTCGTTTTTCTTCAATGCGCATAACGATTTCCTTGAAGAAGTGGGAAAGTTCCGAGCGGCACGGCGGCTGTGGGCGAAACTGATGCGCGAACGATTTGGCGCCACTAATCCGCGCGCCCAACAACTGCGTTTTCACACCCAAACCGCCGGGAGCACGTTGACAGCGCAGCAGCCCGACAACAATCTCGTCCGGGTTGCCCTTCAAGCGCTCGCGGCGGTGCTCGGCGGCACACAGTCGCTCCACTGCAATGCCCGCGACGAGGCGCTTGCGCTGCCGACGGAGGAATCGGCAAAACTGGCCTTGCGTACGCAACAGCTCATCGCCGCAGAGACCGGAATCGCCAACAGCGTCGACCCCTGTGGCGGTGCCTACGCAATCGAAGAGATGACGCGGCGAATCGAGGACGAAGCTCGTGCGCTCGTCGATCGCATCGATACTCTCGGCGGAACCCTGGCCGCAATCGAACAGGGCATGATCCAGCGAGAAATCCAGGAATCCGCCTATCGTGCTCAACAGGAGATCGATAGTGCCGACCGTGTCGTCGTCGGAGTCAATCGCTTCGTGTCGGAACAGACAACCGCGATCGAAGTGCTTCGGATCGACCCGGAGATCGAGCGCCGCCAGATCGAGCGCGTCCGCACTATGCGAGAGTCGCGCGACGCGTACAAATGGCGAGCCTCACTCGACGGTCTGGCCGCGGCCGCCCGAGGGACATCGAACCTCGTCCCGTTCGTGATTGCCGCAGTAGAAGCCCGGGCGACGTTGGGGGAGATCTCCGACACTCTGCGAGGGGTGTTCGGGGAGCATAAGGAGATTGATGTCTGAGGTGCGATCGAGCCGGGATCCGTTGTCCGGGGTGCGGGATCCGTTGGGATCGGGGCTCGCAGAACCGGTTTCCCTCGGATCCCGGATCCCGGATCCCGGATCCCGACTGCTTTCAGTCGAGCACCTCACCACCGGCTTTGACCTGAAGGGACGATTCGTAGCCGCGGTCATCGATGTCAGTTTCCATGTCGCCGCTGGCGAAACGTTATGCCTGGTTGGTGAATCGGGCAGCGGAAAATCGCTCACGGCGCTGTCGATCATGGGGCTCGTTCAACCACCGGGGCGCATTGAAGGCGGGCGGGTGGTGTTCAAGGGGCGCGAGCTGCGCGAACTGCCTGAACGGGAGATGCAGAAGATTCGCGGCGCAGAGATCTCGCTGATCTTCCAGGAACCCATGACCGCTTTGAATCCGGTCTTCACAATCGGAAGCCAGATCGAAGAGACGCTGCTCGTTCACGGCCGCGCGACCCGCCGCACGGCGCGGCAGAAGGCGATCGACCTGCTCGATGCGGTGAGCGTGCCGGAGCCGCACCAGCGCGTTCGCGACTATCCGCATCAACTGTCGGGCGGGCTGCGACAGCGTGCACTCATCGCGATGTCGCTCGCATGCGATCCATCGCTCGTCATCGCGGATGAACCAACGACCGCCCTTGACGTCACGATTCAAGCGGAGATCCTCGATCTTCTACGCTCGTTGCAAAAGAAGATGGGTCTCGCGCTGCTGCTCATCACACACGATCTCGGTGTCGTCGCCGAGATGGCCGACCGCGTCGCCGTCATGTATGCCGGACGAATCGTCGAAGAAGCGCCGGTAACGGAGATCTTCTCCGCGCCCGCGCATCCTTATACCCAGGGCTTGCTGGCGTCGATTCCCGGCGGCGCCCCCGGAACGAAACTGCAGGCGATTCAGGGAACTGTGCCGCCGCTCGGGGAACTTCCGCCGGGCTGCTCGTTCACGCCGCGCTGTCCACGGCGGTTCGAGCCGTGTCCCAAAGCGCACCCAGGCACGACGTTGATCGGCACTCCGACTTCGGATCCCGGCGTTCGACAAGCTCAGGCCGGCCCGAGCCCGTCGAGGGGCGGACCCGGGATCCCGGATCCCGGCCGTGTCCATGCCGTGAAGTGCTATCTCTACTCAGACGCCGTCGACCCGGACATTCGCGACGCGAGAACCTCCTGATGCCGCTTCTCGAAGTCACCAACCTGGTGAAACACTTTAGCCGCAGGCGTGGCCTGCTTGCGCCTCCTTCCGTGGTTCGCGCCGTCGACGACGTGAGCTTCACGGTTGACGAGGGGGAAATGTTCGGACTCGTCGGCGAGTCCGGAAGCGGCAAGACGACGACCGGCCGGTGCATTCTTCGCCTGATTGAGCCGACCTCAGGCCAGATCCGGTTCAAGGGCGAGGACGTTCTGTCGTTTTCGCGCAGTCGCTTGCGCCTTGCACGGCGCGACATGCAGATTGTGTTTCAGGATCCGTTTTCATCGCTGAACCCGCGCATGCGAGTCGGATCGATCGTTGAAGAACCGCTGATCATCCATCGCACCGGCAACACAGCTGAGCGGAAGGCACGCGTCGCCGAACTGTTCGAACTCGTCGGTCTCGATCCGACGCAGCTGAAGCGCTATCCGCATCAATTCAGCGGCGGCCAGCGGCAGCGCATCGGGCTCGCGCGCGCGCTGTCGTTGAACCCGTCCTTCATCGTCGCCGACGAGCCGGTTTCCGCGCTCGATGTATCGGTGCAGGCACAGGTCGTAAACCTGATGATGGATCTGCAGGCACGGCTACGACTGACGTATCTCTTCATCGCGCACGACCTGAGGCTCGTTCGCCACATCTGTCGCCGAGTCGCGGTGATGTACCTGGGAAAGATTGTGGAGATGGGCGAGACGGAAGCTATTTTTGCCGCGCCGGCGCATCCGTACACGCGCGCCTTGCTTTCAGCTATTCCAGTTCCCGATCCCGCCGCATCGAAACAACGGGTCGTGCTCGACCCTTCATCATTTCAGCGCGAGGCGCCGCTACGGCAGATCGGGACGGGTCACGTCGCCGCTGTTTAGTCAGCAGTCGCGCTCGCTGTCGCCGCAAGGACCGGGATGACTGGCGTTTGGGGGACGTCCTTTTCCACTTGCCCGTCCCGAATCGAGATCACACGGTGCGCGTAGCCGGCAATATCCGCTTCGTGGGTCACGAGCACGATCGTGTTGCCGGCCTGATGGAGCCGAGCGAACACGCCCATGATCTCGTTGCCGGTTTTTGAATCGAGATTTCCTGTCGGCTCGTCGGCGAGCAGGATCGAGGGATTGTTCACCAGCGCGCGGGCGATGGCGACGCGTTGACGCTGTCCACCTGACAATTCGTTTGGCCTGTGCGATGCCCGCTGCGTCAACTCGACCTTCTCGAGCGCAGCCTTGGCCTGCTCCTGTCGCGCCTTCGACGGCACACCGGCATAGACGAGCGGCAGCTCGACGTTGTGAAGCGCAGTCGCGCGCGGAAGCAGATTGAACGTCTGGAAGACGAAGCCGATCTCCTGGTTTCGGATCCGCGCCAGCTCGTCGTCGTTCATCGAAGCCACCTCCTTCTCGTTCAGGAGATAGCTTCCCTTCGTCGGCGTATCGAGACAGCCGATGAGATTCATCAACGTCGACTTGCCCGACCCCGACGGCCCCATGATGGCGACGTACTCGCCGCGTTCGATGGCGATCGAGACGCCTCGCAGCGCGTGGATCTCCTCCTCGCCCATCACATAGGTTTTCCAGAGATCACGCGTTTCAATCAAAGGCATAGAGTGTCAGTGACGGGAGAAGCCCAGGGTTTGTTCCCTGTTATTGCCGCTTTCTATCATATGACACTCGTGGTCAGCGCCGCGGCCGGGTTATCTGTTCTGGTTCTTGAATTCCGCGACGTTGGACGCTGGCAGATCCACCGTTTTGTGCTCTTTGGATTTCTTCTTCTTCTTGTGCGCGGTGGCCGCGCAATAGGGGCAATAGTCCCACTCCGGCTGCAATCCCCTGCCGCACTTGTGGCATCCATCGCTCAACCGATGGGCGCATTTGGGGCAGACGTTGAAATCAATCGCCACGGCCCCGCCGCACGCCGGGCAAGGTACGCGCACGTCGCGGACCCTTGTCAGAACTCGCTGTAACTCGTCGGCCGTCGTAATTCCCGCCTTGACCTTGGCCAGACCGTCTTCACCAAGAGGCACCATGCCGGCGTCGATGGCAGCCTCGCGAACGAGATCCTCTCCGGGCGCCTGCGCGATCAGCCGCCGCAGCCTGTCGGTGACTCTCATCACCTCAAACACCGCGATGCGACCCTTGTAACCCGTGTGGTGGCACTCCTCGCAACCGACCGCGTGATAGAAAACCAGTTCCGCGGCACTCGCCTCCGGGATCGACAGCGCTCGCAGCGTTTCCGCATCTGGTGTGTACTGCCGTCGACAGGCCACGCATAATCGTCGAACCAGGCGCTGCGCGATCACGCCGATCAGGGCGGACCCTGCGAGCGATGGTTCGACCGCCACCTCCGCGAACCGCGTCAACGCTGACGGTGCGCTGTCGGCATGAAGACCAGCGAGGACAAGCTGGCGCTTCTCGGCCGCCTGCATGGCGACTCTGACCGTGTCTCCGCCGGCGAGTTCGCCAATCAACAGAACGTCGGGATCCTGCTGCAGAATCGCATCGAGACTGGCGGCGATGTTCGACGTTGCCGTGTCGTTCAGCTGTGTCTGATTCGCGCCCGGGATGAGATATTCGATGGCGCCTTCGATCGTAACGATGTTTCTCGACTCAGCGTCGATCGAGCTGACCGCAGAGGCGAGCGTTGTCGTCTTGCCGCTGAGTGAAGGACCAGCGACGACGATCAAGCCGTGTGAGTGGCGCAGCAAATCGCGCACGACTTCGATCGCCCGCGCCGGCAGACCAAGCTCCTCGAGTGGTACCGGTGCCTTACGTAATCCGAGGAAACGAAGGACGACCTTCTCGCCAAATACCGTCGGAAGCGTGAACGTGCGAAACTCGATATCGGTGCCGCCCGTATTCACACGAGCGCGCCCCTCCTGTGGCCGGCTGTCGTCGAGACCAAGCCCGGCAAGCTGCTTGATGTGCGCGACAAGCACCTCGTGAGCCCATTGCGGCAGATCGAGCGGCTCGGTAAGCACTCCGTCGATCCGATGTCGAACGACGACGCCGTGTTCTCGGGGATCGATATGCAGATCCGTTGCACCGCTTGCCATCGCTCTATTGACGATGAGTCCGAGAAGATCATCGACAGCGATTAACGAATCACCGTCCGGCCGTCGGCCTATCGAACCGATCGGTTCGAGGGGTGTCTGCGCTTCTGTTGACCTCGACTCGCCAGGCGGCGCCTCGATTGAAGTGGGCCGCCCTCCATCCGCCGTCATTGCGGGAACTGTGAGCACGCGTTCGGCCGCGCCAGATATCCCTGCGGCCGGAGCCACATATCCGCTCGCGATGGTGTCGAGAATGTCCGACGAGGTGGCGACCACTTGCCTGATCGTGTGCCCGGTGAGCACTTCAAGATCGCGAGCCAGATTGATTGACAACGGATCGGCCGTCGCGATGGTGAGAAGGTTCTTTTCCTGTTTCACCGCGACGCACACGCGTTGCTGCGCGATATCTCTCGGAATCAGAACGAGGGCGGAGCGTTCCGGGGGGTCTTCCGTCAGACTGACGTAAGGGAGCCCCATCTGATGTGCGAGCGCCTTGGTGACCTGTTTTTCTGTGGCGAGGTTTAGACGTACGAGCACCGCACCAATGCGCTCGCCCGTACGTCGTTGCTCAGTCAGCGCCGTCTGCAGATCCTCCTGCGTAATGAGACCCGCCTGAATCAGCGACTCGCCAAGCTTCTTCATCACTAATCACTGATCGTGAATCTGCCAATTCTCGAATCGTTGCATCGCCGGATTACGGATCCCGGACAACGGATCCCGGCCAGATCGAGCAGCGATTACATTCCAACTCGCGCACGGACGCGAACGATACGGCCCGACGGCTCGCGCAGGAGAATTGCCTCCCGGGCGATCGCGACAACCACCCGCGACCCTATCGGATCGCCGACGCCCACAACCGCACCATCGAGAATGGCCAACCGGCGATCCTGATCGATGAGTACGGTGTCGATTCGCGGCAGCGGCTCGTCGAGCGGAGCCGGCGCTGACGTGTCCGGTGGGGCAGCTTTTCTTGTATCGGACGGAACCGATCGCGACTGTGCAGGCAAGGTGGAGCGAACGGTGTCTTGCGCGCGCGATGTTGCACGATTTGGCTCGTCGCTTCCCCGGGTTGCCACGGGCTGAGGAGTCGGATTGAGTTGTGGCGGGACAGGTGCGGCGGGTGAAAGAGCCGGTGTTGAACGTGTTGCATCGGCGACGGGACCCGCCGGCGGTCTGTGCGGAGCGGATTCCTGCCGCACGACAGGTGCCTGCGATCCGTGCCAGTAGGAATATCCGACCCAGGCGATAGCCGCGACCACTGCCGCGGCCGCGGCAAATCGCGACCCCTCGATCAACAGTGAATCCCGGGGTGTCGCGACGCCGGCGGCACGGGCCGCGGCGGTCGCGAGACGAAGCGCCGGAGCCAGCTCCGTGAAATCTCCGGCCCCGATGCGACGCGCAATCAGCAGACCATCAGTCGAATCGAGCGTTTCGACTTCGACATCCAGCTCCTCGATGAGCGGCAATGTCATCGAGCGAAGTTCCGGCAGGTTCCCACACGTGACGATCAGGTCCACCGTTGCACCATGCGTCTCGCGGACGGTTTTGAAACCGTGTGCCAGTTCCGGTGCCAGATGGGCAACGAGGAGATACCGCTGGAGAAGTTGCGCTTTGCTCGTCGCGAGATCGGTCTTGTAGGTCCACGGAAACGTGCGCGAGAAAAGCAGCTCACCGTCGCGGACAATCGCGATTGATGCGCCGGACGTATTCAAGGCCAGCCAGGCAATGGCATCTGATCCGGCTCCGCGTCGGACAGTCGTCGCGACCGCGGCGAGCGCCTGCGGCGGCGACATCACCGAGACGATCTGAAAGCCCGCGCTGGTCAGGCTCTCGAGTGGATCGCGTTGAGGAACGCTGTCGACTCCATCTGGCGTATGCCAGACAACGACCGCGGCACGGCGTGAGAGTCGATGATTGCGGCGGATCGCTCGCAGCGCGTCAGCAAATAGACTCGGATCCGCTGACCAGTCGGACGCGTCGAAACGGCGGACAGAAAAGATGTCCGCGCCGTCAGGGCGGATCCGGCGAACACCTGCGAATAAGTATGAATCGGGACTAATCTCGATGCCGGTAGTCCTGGCCATGCGTGCATTCCCGTCTTACGTCCGTTCGAGCCACTGTCACTTCCAGTCGTGACCCGTTATTAGACTCGCGACGCGGGGAATTCGGCAAGCTGTGGCGCAAAGGGGGAATATGGCTGGGATACCTACTCTTTCTCCTCGTATTCGGTCTTCAGCCTGGCGACGACAGCGGGATCGGCCAGCGTCGTCGTATCGCCGAGCGCTTTGCCCTCGGCAATGTCGCGAAGAAGACGACGCATGATTTTTCCGGATCGAGTCTTGGGAAGATCCGCGGCAAAGAGAATCTGATCGGGACGAGCGATCGCTCCGATCTTGTGGACGACGTGTTCTTTCAGTTGATCCGCCAGAGCGGGGGTCGCCTGCACACCTTCCTTGATCGTGACGAACGCGGCAACCGCCTGGCCTTTAATCTCGTGCGGCTTACCGACGACCGCGGCTTCGGCGACCAGCGGATGATCGACCAGCGCGCTCTCCACTTCCATCGTTCCCAGCCGGTGTCCGGCCACGTTCAACACATCGTCGACGCGGCCGAGCAGCCAGTAGAAGCCATCCTCGTCCAGGCGCGCGCCATCGCCGGTGAAATACGCGCCGTCAGTCCACCGGCTCCAGTACTGCTGCAGGAAGCGATCGGGATCGCCGTAAATGCCGCGCAGCATGGAGGGCCACGGCTTGGTCAGCGTCAATAAGCCGCCACCCTTGTCGACGCGGCGTCCCTGGCCGTCGCGAATCTCGGCCGAGATGCCCGGAAACGGCAGCGTCGCTGAACCGGGTTTCGTGGCCGTCATGCCCGGCAGGGGAGTGATCATGATCATTCCCGTTTCGGTCTGCCACCACGTATCGACGATCGGACACCGCTCTCGTCCGATCGTGTTGTGATACCACATCCACGCTTCAGGGTTGATTGGCTCGCCTACCGTACCGAGGAGACGAAGCGAGCTCAGGTCGCGGCGAGTGGGCCACTCGGTTCCCCAGCGCATGAACGCCCGTATCGCCGTCGGTGCGGTGTAGAAGATCGTGACGCCGTATCGCTCGATGATTTCCCAGAAGCGATCCTTCTGAGGCCAATCGGGCGCGCCTTCATACATGACCACCGTTGCGCCATTCGCGAGCGGCCCGTAGACGACGTAGCTGTGTCCCGTGACCCAGCCGATGTCGGCCGTGCACCAGTAGACGTCCTCTTCCTTCAAGTCGAAGACCCACTTTGTCGTCGCGTACGTCCCGACCAGATAGCCGGCGGTCGTATGGACGATGCCCTTCGGCTTCCCTGTCGTGCCGGAGGTGTAGAGGATATAGAGCAGGTCCTCGGCATCCATCGCCTCGGGCTCGCAACGCGGGTCCGCCTTCTGCATCAGTTCGTGATACCAGCGGTCGCGGCCCGCGACCATTTGCGACGCGTCGGAAGAGCCAGCCTGACGCTGAACCACGATCACGTTCTTGATTGAGGGGGTCTCTCGAAGCGCTTCATCGGCGGTGCGCTTCAAGGGGACCACGTTGCCGCGGCGGTAACCCCCATCGGCAGTCACCAGCAGGACGCACTGCGAATCGTTGATGCGATCGCTCAGCGACTCGGCGCTGAAGCCGCCGAACACGACGCTGTGAATCGCGCCGATGCGTGCGCACGCGAGCATGGCGATCGCCAGTTCGGGAATGAGCGGTAAATACAACGCGACCCGATCGCCACGCTTCACACCCAGGGACTTGAGCACGTTGGCGAAGGCACCGACTTGTCGATACAGATCCCAGTACGTCAGCGTGCGCCGATCCCCCGGTTCTCCTTCCCAGATGATCGCCGCTTTGTTGCGGCGCGCCGTGCGGACGTGGCGATCGAGGCAGTTCGCGCTGGCGTTGATTTTTCCGCCGTCAAACCATCGGGCGTCCGGCGGCTTCCATTGCAGAACCGTTTTCCAGGGCTGAATCCATTCGAGCTCGCGTGCGAATTCCGACCAGAACTTTTCTGGATCGCGCGCCGCCCGCTCGTAAATCCCCGGATCCGCAATGTTGGCGGATTTCTGAAGTGCCGGCGACGGTGGAAAGCTGCGGTCTTCCTGAAGAAGATTGTCTATCTCTGTCATGGTCACTTGGACATTGTATTCAGCGCGGCGATTCGGGCTCGAACCGCCGCCGCGCGATCCGCGTGCTCAGCGCCGGCGTTGTCGAGAAATAGGCGGTAATGCTCCGCGGCTCGCGCCCGTTCATTCGTGTCGTCGTACAACTGCGCAAGATTGTAATGCGCGGCCGCATTCCGTGGGGCTATGTTCAGCACACGAAGCAAAGTTTCTTTCGCAGTGTCGAGCTGCCCTACTTTCCGCTGCACCAGGCTGAGATTCACGAGCGCATCGACATTTCTCGGCTCCAGCCAGACTGCCGTCTGGAACTCAGCCGCCGCCTGGTCAACCTGTCCAAGCATGAGCAATGTGACGCCGTAGTTATTCCGGGTGCCGGCGTTGCGCGGTTCGATCACCATCGCACGTTGCAGTTCGCGCGCAGATTCCTGGAGCAGATTTCTTTCCTGGTAGAGCAGGCCCAGATTGTTATGAGCCTGCGCATTCAGCTCGTTCCGTGCGAGCAACGCCCGATAGTGCTGCAGCGCGTTCGCGAAGTCGCCGGCGCGGTGGTAATAGAGGGCGAGTTCAAGATCGTTTTCTGGAGACGGCGCCGACGTGATCGCGTTGGGCGCCGTCGTTCCGGGATCCGGCGTGCGCGGATTGGAATTCCTCGATTCCGCGCGAGACGGACGGAGTCTGCCGTTTGACGCCTCGCGCCTACCGGTCGAAGCATCCGGAATCTCCGCCGACACATCCGCCGCGGGCTGTAGAACCGCTGGAGCGGGCCTCGGAAGCGGCGCCGGTGGTCGCGGCATACCAGGCGAAATGACACGTTGCGACGGCATCGGACCCGGATCGGCGCCAAAGTACACGCGCCACGCCATCCATCCAATCGCCGCGACTGCGACGATAAACATGACGCTCAGGATGATACGGAGATGGCGTCTCCCGCGCAGCGGCGGCGCATATCCCAGGGTTGCGAGTACCGCATCGCCGCGGGCCGTCCGCGACGAGGCGGACTGTGTGTCAGACCTCCGACTCCGCCGAAGCGAATCGAGAATTTGACTCACTGGGTGATGACGTGCGCATCTGCGTAACCGGGCAGCTGCCGAACACGTGTCTCATCCACGCGTGCCCGCTCGAGATCGCCGTACGGACCGACAAACACCTGATGCCACGTTCCGCGTGTGCTCGAGGTCACGCGCGCCGTTCTCGTCCGGTAGCCAAGACCGCTCAACTGATCGGTCAATATCGCGGCTTCCGGTTCGTAACGAAACGAGCCAACGAGAATTGAGTAGCTGCGTTGGGGAGCAACCGGGTCATGCGACACGATGGGTTGAGAATCGACAGCGGCCGGTGTCGCTGGACCCGTAGTCCCTTTCACGCCCGGTACCGACACCGCGCGGTCGCGTTGTGGCTGTTGATTTGACGGAGCAACAGAAGTGGCCGGAACTGCGGCGGCGGACTTCGGCGAAGCATTTGCCGCCTGGCCAGCGTTCATGGCATATGCCATTCCAACCGCCACCATCCCGGTGACCGCAACACCAGCGGCGAACCCGGCGACGCGCTGGTGAACCCACTCGAGTGCGGCAATGCGGCGTGTCTTCAGATCGAGTCCGGCGGCAGCGGTCTTCACCATCTCCGGCGTGATGCGGTTGGTCCGCGCCGAATACCCGCCAAGGAGCGCGCGATCGCAGATCAGGTTGATCAACCGCGGGATGCCACCCGTGAACTTGTGAACGAGATCGATAGCCTTCGGCGCAAAACTGACCGCGACGCCGCCGCCGGCAATGGTCAGACGATGCGCGATATATGCCGAGGTTTCCTCGGGCGTAAGCGGCCTCAATTCATAGCGGATGGAGACGCGCTGATCGAGCTGGCGTAGATCTGACGACCGCAACAAGTCCTTCAGATTGAGCTGGCCGACCAGCACGATCTGCAGCAGCTTCTCCTTGTTCGTTTCAAGATTCGACAGGACGCGGATCTGCTCGAGCACGGGCCGTGGAAGGTTCTGGGCTTCGTCGATGATGAGCAGCGCTCCCGCACCGAGCGGCAGCAGCGACAGCAGGAACTCGTTCAACGTGTCGATGAGTTCCTGCTTGCTGACACCGGCCAGCCGTCCGCGTTTGATTTCCTCACGCGAGACAACGCCGAAGTCCTGGAGGACGAGGCGCAGCAAGTCCTCTTCAGAAAGGAATGGATTCAGCACCAGCGCCGTGAACGTCTTGCGATCGAGCTCGTCGAGAAGCGCTCGACAAAGCGTCGTCTTGCCTGTGCCGATGTCGCCGGTGACGACGACAAATCCTTCCCGCCGCCGGATCGCGTACTGAAGGAGGTCGAATGCGTTCGCGTGGGTCTCGCTCTTGTAGAGGTATTTCGGATCGGGCGTGAGGCTGAAAGGCTTTTCGCTGAATCCGAAATACTCTTCGTGCATGGACAACCTCTCTCTCAGTTGGATGATAGGGTCGCGGCTTTCACAATTCGCGGCGTCAACAGGATGACCAGTTCCGATCTGACAGTTGTCCGTGACCCTGCGCCGAAGAGCCGGGCAAAACCGCTGCGAGGTGTCGCCTTTTCGGCCGCGCTCAGGAATCCAGCGAACACGATGGTTTCGCCATCGCGCACACGCATCACCGTGTCAGCCTGATTCACCGCCAGGACGGGTACGGTAGTTCCGTCCCGCGCTCGCGATTCACCGCTTTGAGCCGCGTACGCAGGCGACACATGCAACTGCACGAAGTCGTCGGCCGACACCTGGGCGACGAGAGTAAGGGTCAACCCATCCAGCACGGTTGCAGCACTCACCGCGCCTTTCTCCCCATGTTCGGTGGACGTCTCGCGCGAGTCGAAGTACACCAACTCCTTCCCGACTCGTACAACCGCGGGCTCGTTGTTCATGGCGACGATGTGCGGCGAGGCGATCTTCGTGACAGTTCCCTGTTCCGCGAGCGCTTTCGTCAAGGCGTCGAGGTTGGTCACCGACAATCCGACGGGTCCGTTTCCCGACGTTGTACGAACGACCGCCGCATTCTTGAGCGCCGGCGTTGCCCAATCAATGGATACGGCTCCCCCTGGCCAGAGAGCGACGGAAAGGAGCTGTGCGTCTAGCCGTACCTGCCGGGTCGCGCGCAACTGCATCGTCTCGAGGTAAACACCGACTTGATCGAGACGCTCCGGGAAATCGGTGACGTGGACGAGGCCGGCGATTCGATCGATGTGCACGCGGCCCGACGCGGAGAGCAATGACTGCACGCCGTGTTGGACGTCGTCGTAGAAGTCGCTCGACGACACTGTCGTCAACTGCGTCGCCGGAGCATTTGACGAGCCGACCGCGGCAGGATTGGTGACGCTGCGCTCGAGCGTGCGACGCACGTTGAGGTAATTGATCGTGAAGAGGCGCGTTGAGGTTCGTCGCGGGAACGCGCGAAGGAGTGTTCCCTGCACGTCGTAATCGAATCCACGAGGAAAGAGCACGGCTTCGAGCGCCTGCCGCATCGTGAGTTCCTTGAGATCGCCGGTGAACGTACCTGTGACGTCGTCGGCGCTCACGAGACTAAACGGCGTGCCATTCACGAGGAGCAGCAAAAGGTCACCGATCGGCATCGGCCGCGAAACGCTGAGCGTGATACGTCGCGGGCCGTCCAGATTCGCGTTCAGCTGGCGATCGTCGAGCCGGGTGACAGGCAGCGGCGACACCCCCGCAATCGGGGACCTCGTTGCGCCGGGCGCAGGCGCCGTCCCTGTGGGCTTCGTTCCCTGCAGCTGCGTCACCGCGAGTTCAGGCGGGCGCCCCCCCGTTTGCTGCCCCGCCGAGCCAGCCGTGGCTGCCAGCGCCACCGTCACGCAGCCCCAAAGGCATGCACCTCTGACAAATCGGAAGTCTTTATTGCGCAAGAGTTTACTACAAAGTAGATGCAGAATCGCGCACAATCGCGCGCAGCTGCACACTTCTGCTGGAAGTTTCGGAGCGGAACGGACTGGACTGTAGGGTGGGCCGGCCGCCGCAAAGCTATTCGGGCGGCAGCACTTCGATCGTTCCCGGAGGAGGTGGCGGAGGGGCGTCTTTTTTGAACACGGCGACGCCGAGCAAGCCGCCGAGCATCCCGAAGATCGTTCCGGTGATCAGCATGAACAGGAACCTGAACACGAGGCCGGCCACGCCGCGGCCGCCGGCGCTTGCGCGTTCGATGGTGTCGCGCATCTCGGGTGGAAGATCGGGCTGGGCGTTGAGCAAACGCTCGAACAGTTGACGCTGGAATGGTCCCATCATCGCGTCGAGCGGAATCGAAATGAAAACACCGACTACTGCCCCAATCACGCCCGCGAGCAGTCCAACGAGGGCCCCCTCCGCCGAGGTCACCGCATACGGCGAATTCTGCTGGCGGAGATAAACAGCCAGCATTCCGCCAGCAACCACCCACAGGCAGCAGCAGCAGTTTCCGGCGCTGACGATGGGCAGCGCCGACAGTACGCCAATCAGAAGGCCGCCATAAAACGCTGGCTGCAGCCTGCCTGAGTCCATCAGTCGTAGTACTCCCGTCCGAGGTGGGTGATGAGATCTTCGCCGCGCAGGTAACGCAGCGTGTTCTTCAATTTCATCATCTGGATGAAGAGATCATGCTCGGGATACAGGCCGGCCGCGTGCATGGGACTTTTGAAGTAGAAGGACAACCACTCCTGAATACCCTCCATGCCGGCGCGCTTCGCGAGGTCCAGAAACAAGGCGACGTCGAGCACGATGGGTGCGGCGAGAATACTGTCGCGGCACAGGAAGTTCACTTTCAGCTGCATCTTGTAATTCAGCCAGCCGAAAATGTCGATGTTGTCCCAACCTTCCTTGTTGTCTCCACGGGGCGGATAGTAATTGATGCGGACGACGTGACAAAGATCTTTGTAGAGCTCGGGGTAGAGATTCGGCTGAAGGATGTAATCGAGAACTGATTTCTTGCTTTCTTCCTTTGTCTTGAACGACTCCGGATCGTCGAGCACTTCACCGTCCCGGTTGCCCAGAATGTTTGTCGAGTACCACCCTTCGACACCGAGCAGCCGCGCCTTGAGACCCGGCGCGATGATCGTTTTGATCAGAGTCTGTCCGGTCTTGAGATCCTTACCGGCAAGGGGCGAGCCAGTCGAGTCGGCAAGCTCGATCAAAGCCGGAATGTCCGCGCTCAGATTAGGTGCGGCGTTGGCGTAGGGAATTCCCTCTTTGATCGCGGCATACGCGTAGACCATGCTCGAAGGGATGCTGTCGTCGTTTGCCTCGAGCGCCTGCTCGAGCGCCGCGACGCTTGCGTGCGCCGGTGATTCGGTGAGGAACACTTCCGTGCTGCCGCACCAGACCATCACCAGCCGATCGCACTTGTTCTCCTGCTTGAATCGGCGCATGTCCTCGCGCAGCTGGTCTGCGAGGTCCTTCTTTGTCGTCCCTTTCTTGACGTTTGGTCCATCGAGCCGCTTCACGTATCGGCGATCGAACACCGCGGGCATCGGCGTGATGGCTTCCAGCTCGGGGCGAATTTTCTCGAGCAGGTCTTCCTCGAGCACGCCCGCGGTTTTAGCCGCTTCGTACGAGTTCTCCTCGAAAATGTCCCACGCGCCAAACATCACGTCGTCCAGAGACGACAGTGGAACGAAATCCTTGATCAGGGGTGAACGTCCTTCGGTTCGCTTTCCGAGACGAACTGTGCCCATCTGCGTCAGCGATCCAATCGGGGGCGCAAGCCCGCGGCGGACGGCAATGACGCCGGCGATCGTTGTCGTGCTGACAGCTCCCAGTCCAACGAGTAGAATGCCCAGCTTCCCACGTGCTACATCAATCTTCGGCGGATTTTTCACAACCGGAAACTATATCATTTGAAACTCGATGGCACTGTGGCCCCTGCGCAAATCATCGGGTGAATCGCTTCAGGTCTCGATGGCTGGCATCAAGCTCGGCGATCGTCTGCTCGTGGTTGGGTGCACTGACGCGATCCTTCTCGCGCAGCTTGCCGTAAAGACAGGGCTCACCGGACGCGCGTTCGCCGTTGACGAGCGCGAGGCGATCGTCAGGGCAGCCGGAGAGATCGCGGGTCGCGAAGGCGCGCTGGTTGAGACCGCAACCGCACCGTGGACGTCGCTGCCGGTCGAGAACGATTCGTTTGATGTCGCGGTCGTGCGCGATGTTCTCCCGCACCTTCCTGACCATCGTCGGGCCGCGTGCGCCGCGGAGGTCGCACGCGCACTGCGACCTGGCGGTCGATGCCTGGTGATCGATGGAACGGTTCGAAAGCGGTTGTCCGTGCTCGTGCGTGGCGGATCGAGTCTTGATGACTACGGCCAACAGGGGGGGCCGGTGCAGGTCCTCACGTCACAAGGATTCAAGGCGGCACGCATTCTCGCTGAACGCGACGGACTCGTGTTTGCGGAGGCGGTAAAACCCGCATAGACGGGTCAACAATTCACCTCGCACAGGTGAGATGACGTCCGCCATCAATCGATATCGTCTCGCCGGTGATCCACGCGGCGTTCGGTGATGCGAGAAAGAAAATCAGATCCGCAATTTCGTGCGGCTCACCCGGACGGCCGACCGGATGTGTCGCCTTCGAGTGTTCGAGGAAGGCCGCGTACTTCTCCTCGTCCATTCCGCCACGGCGATGGAGATTCGAAATCACCACGCCAGGATTCACCGCGTTGATGCGGACACCTTTGGTTGCCACTTCAAGCGCAGCGCACCGCGTCAGTTGATCGATCGCTGCCTTGCTGACGCAGTAAGCAAGGACCCCCGGAAAGGAACGCAGCCCGGTCACGCTCGAGACGTTCACGACCGAACCCTTTGACTGGATGAGCGCCGGCATCGCCGCGCGCATCAACCGGAATGGTGCACGCGAGTTGATATCCATCATCGTGTCCCATTGGTCGTCAGTCGTCGTTTCGACCGTGCCGCTCCCAATGATCCCGGCTGCGTTGACAAGCGTCGTCAATCCTCCGAGGCGTTGAAGCGCGGTCTCAACGATCTGTGCCGGCGCCGCGGACTGGGTGACGTCCGCGGTGAAGGTGGAACACTGCCCCCCCTCCCGCTGGACGGCCGTCGTGACCTCAGCGAGCGCGGTCGCGTCGCGTCCTACCGCGAGAACCGACGCCCCGGCGCGGCCAAACCGCATCGCCGTCGCCCGGCCGATCCCGCTCGACGCCCCCGTAACAATGACCTGTTGAACTGTTGGCATCAGGGGGTTTTAGCACAATCAGCGATCGCCAATGTCAACCGGCAGTCGCCAATGCCAAAAATCCGCGATCTTCAGTCGGCATTCCGCGATCGGGAACTGTCCCCTGCCACGATGGCCTGTCACTGCCGGAGCACAGCCCGGCGGCAGCCCCGACAACAGAAGATGCAAATAATGGCCGAAAACACGAAGGGAGCGGATTTTCAGATCATCCAGGGCACGGCAAGCGTTTTGCCGCATCCGACAGGACAAAATGTCTTCCATCAGCACCACCGTACCCGAGGTGTTTACCGCGCGGGAAATTGCGGCAGCCGCCGGAGTTTCGACGCGGGACGTCCGGGCGCTGATAGCGGACGGTTCGATTTTCACAATCGGCGGCCGGTTTGTCACCGCTTCGGAATCCGTTCGAACCGTGCGGAAGCTGCGCGGACTGGCGGTCCCACCTTCGGAACGGCCTCTTTTTGGTCCGCGGGCTTCCATGAAACGCTCACCAGGAGCCCTCGTGGCATCGGGAGCCTTGCACGGCGCCGGATTGCTGGCGTTCCTCCTGTTGGCGACGATGGGTGTGGTGGCTCCAACCACGTTCCCGACAACAGAGATGCGACTGGTGTTTCTCGCGACGCCGGGTCCCGGAGGAGGCGGAGGTGGTGGCGGCCTCAAGCAGCCGGCTCCCCCGCCTGCCGCTAAAATGAAGGGCGCATCGGCAGTGAAGAGTCCCGTGCCGCCTCCGCGCCCGAAGACGACTCGCCCGCCGGAGCCGGAGCCGAAGAAAACTCCGCCGCCTGCGCCAGAGCCCGTCGCCAAGCCGGTTGAACCTCCCCCTCCGGCACCGCCGAAGCCGCTACCCGAAGTGGTGGCTCCGGTTGCGCAGGCGCCGGCAGATGCGACGGACAAGGCGGGGGTACTCGCTGACGCAAAGGACTCCGACAGCCACGGGCCTGGCGCGGGCGCCGGAGCTGGGACCGGTCAGGGAACCGGGATCGGTGAAGGTACCGGTTCAGGGATCGGACCGGGCAGCGGTGGCGGGACGGGTGGTGGGCCATACCGCCCTGGTTCGGGCATTACACCGCCAAGCATTTTGCGAGAGGTCCAACCCGATTACACAGAGGAAGCGCGCAGGCGCGGCGTTCAGGGAGATGTCGAACTCGAGATTGTCGTGCGTGCCGATGGCACCGTCGGCAACGTGAAGGTAGTCCGCGGCCTGGGCAGTGGCCTCGATCAACGCGCCGTCGAGGCAGTTCGGCAGTGGAGATTCTCGCCGGCAAAGCGTTTTGGCACGCCTGTCGACGTGCTGGTTGAAGTCGGGGTCGAATTCAAACTTAGATGAATATGGAAACCATCCTCATCGTCGTAACGGCGCTCGCGTTGGCAATAGCCGCAGGAATGGCGGTTGTCGTGGTGACGATGCTCCGGCATGAGAGGGCGCGGTCGGACGCGCGCATTGAAGCGCTCAGCGCACTCGCTGCCGAAACTGGGTCGACAACTGAGGAGCGTCTGCATGCGTCGACCCACTTCGCCGCCGAACAGGTCGCACAATGGCGCGAAGCCGTTCGTCCCTCACGCGAATCGAGTCCGTCTCTCGAACCTGCTCGTCCGGCGCCGCGCGTTGTCGCTGAACCGATCGTGATCCACGAGACCACTTCGACCGCGAGCGATGACGCCGACGATTTCGAGATCCGTCCCGCTGTCGCTGGCGTAGCTGATCTGTTTGCTGAACCCGAGCAGCCGTCGCCTTGGGTAAACCGGCTCGTCGCCATTGGATGTCTTGCGGCGATTGTGCTCGCGATCGGGATCGGATGGACGACGTTCGGGAGTGGCACTGCCCCGGCTTCGGAGACGGCGGCGCCCGCGACTGCGGCGAAGGCGAAACCCAATGTGGTGCCGCTGGAACTATTATCGTTGCGGCACACGCAGGAGCCCGATCGGATCGTGATCACCGGCCTCGTCCAGAATCCGCGAACTGCGGCGCGGATCGATCATGTGGCGGCGACGGTGTTCGTCTTCGGCCCGGATGGTGCGTTTCTCTCGAGCAACCAGGCACCGCTCGACTACACCACGCTCACGCCGGGCGGTGAGTCGCAATTCGTCGTGAGGGTGCCGGTTACTGGCCAGGTGTCAAGGTATCGCGTCGGATTCCGAACTGAGAACGGCCAGGTACTGCCGCATGTCGACAAGCGCGGGCCGGATGCGCTCGCACAGAAATAGGGGCTCCTCATGACACGCAGCAGATCGCTCGCGCTTGCGACGGCCGCTGTTGCCGTCCTGCTGATGAACGCGCACGCGAATGCGCGCGGTGGACAACAGGATCAACAACAACAGCAGCCGACTGGGAACGGCGAACAACAGTCGTTTCGCTTCAAGACCGGCGTCGAGCTCATCAACGTGACGGCCACCGTCACCGATGAAAACGGCCGGTTCGTGTCCGGGCTTCGCAAGGAAGACTTTCGTGTCTATCAAGACAACGAGCTTCAGAACGTCACGCATTTCAACAATGAACGCGTGCCAGTAAGCCTTGGAATCGTCCTGGACACGAGCGGAAGCATGGAAGGGGAAAAAATGAACGCCGCGCGTGAGGCGCTCAACAGTTTTCTCAACCAGCTGAACGATCCGGATGACGAGGTATTTCTCTACCGCTTCGACAACCATCCGACGCTCGTGGAAGGTTGGACGCGCGACAAGCGTCGTTTGAGCTACGCGCTCTCCAGAATGGTGCCGCGGGGTGGAACGGCGCTGTACGACGCGGTCGCTGACGCGGTTCCGCTCGCGCAGTCAGGTCACAATCGCAAGAAAGCGATCGTGATCATTTCTGACGGTAACGACACGAGCAGCCGCACCGACGTGCAGTCGTTGAAGCGTTTGATCCGCGAAGCAGAAGTGCTGGTCTACGCGATTGGGATCGACAGCCAGAGCGAGTTCGGCGGGTGGCTGCCTGGTGGCTTTGGACGCTTCCAGCGGCCTCGCACGCCGCGATTTCCGGTCCCGTTTCCGTTCCCGATTCCTGGTGGCGGCGGCCGTAATCCACCACCCTCGCCGCCGCCCAACTATCCTTCCCCCAACCCGCGGAGCGGCGGAGGACGGATGGACGATCGCGTGAACGCGTTTGCGTTGCGCGAGATTACCGACGACAGTGGCGGACGCACCGAGATCATCCGGAGCACGCGCGATTTGAATCCGGCGACGAGTGGGATCGCCGATGAACTGAGCCGCCAGTATTATCTTGGCTATGCCGCCTCCGGACAGAAGGACGGCAAGTGGCACGCGATCCGCGTCGAGGTGAAGAACGGTAACTACCACGTACGCGCGCGCAAAGGATTCGTCGCTACGCCGTAGCTGAGATTCCTCATTGCTTATTTTCGATTGGTCGCGCTGTCGTCAGCTGGCCCGTTTTTCAATCAGCAATCAGCAATCAAAAACCAGCAATTACAGCGCGCGTCCGATAGAATCCGTGCGTGAGTCTCTATGCAGTCGCCATTGGACTGAGTGTCCTCGGGAGCTTCGGCGGCCTCATCGCGGCCTCTAGTTTCCTGCTGCTCGGTGACTCGATCAGGATTAAGGTGCTGCCGTGGGCAATCAGCTACGCGGTGGGGACGCTGCTCGGCGTTGCGGTACTCGCGCTGTTGCCACAGGCCCTCGAGCGGCTGCCGCCTGCGCATGCGCTTGGCACGCTGCTCGTTGGCGTCCTGGCATTTTTTCTTCTCGAGAAGCTCGTCATCTGGCGTCACTGCCACGACGCGAACGAATGTGAAGTCCATACCAGCAGCGCCGCGTCGCTCGTCATTGTTGGGGACGCGTTTCACACGTTCGTCGACGGCGCCGTGATCGCCGCCGCTGTCGTGACATCGATTCCCCTTGGCGTGACGACGGCGCTGGCTGTCGCCACGCACGAGATTCCGCAGGAGGTCGGCGACGTCGCAATTCTGTTGCGCGCAGGCTTCACGCGCGGGCGTGCGTTCATTCTGAATCTTCTCTCTGGCATCGGCGGAATTCTCGGCGCCGCCGGCATGTTGTTGGCGTCGCAGTCGCTCCCGAATGTCCTTCCCTACGTGCTCGCATTTGCCGCCGGTAACTTCCTCTATGTCGCGATGTCGGACCTCATCCCCGATCTCCATCGCGGCGGCGTCGAAGGCGGGCCTTTTCGGCAGCTCCTGCTCATCGGCGCTGGAATCCTTACGATCGTTGCGCTCTAAACTGGATCGTACCGGGATCCGACCTCGCTGAAGGACACCGCGACCGACCGAACATCAAGAATTCCTCGACATTTTTTGCAGGTCCGGCTGGCACTGCCTTTGCGCCTTCCTGAGGTGCCATGTCACACCGGCGTGCCTGCCGGCAGGTCGCACGATTCGCGTGTTGGCCGGAGGTTTGGGGATCATGAAAGTCAGGGTTTCACTCGTTGCCGCGGTCGCGATGCTCGCCGTGCTGGCCTCCAGCGCGGTTGCCCAGGATCGGCGCGACGTCCGCGTGGCGGAGGACGTCGGGCGATCGATTACGAGCTACGCACGGTTCACTATTTTCGACGACATCAACGCCACCGTGGAGAACGGGATGGTCGTGTTGACGGGGAAAGTCACCATGCCATTCAAGAAAGACGACATCGAGAAACGCATCGCAAAGATAGACGGCGTGCGCGGCGTGCGCAGCGAGATCAGCGTGCTGCCCGTGTCGCAATTCGACGACGAGCTTCGCTATCGCGTCTCGCGCGCGATCTACGGCAATCCATCGTTCTGGAATTACGCAGCGATGGCCAATCCGCCGATTCACATCATCGTCGAGGGCGGCCACGTGACGCTTGCAGGCGTCGTCAACAGCAACGTTGAGCGGATGCTCGCGCGATCGCTGGCGACGGGGCTCGGCGAACTGTCGGTCACCAATGCGTTGAAGACGGATGCCGAGATCAAGAGTGAATAATGAATCGCTCATCACTAATCACTGATCGTGAATCACTGATCGCGAATCCCGGATCGTTGAATCGGAGCACTGTGGCATCACGCCGCGGTTGACCGATTCAAAGATTCGACGATTCGACGATCCACGGATCAGGGATTCACGATCAGGGATTCACGATCAGGGATTCGCGATCAGTGATTAGTGATCAGTGATTCACTGCTCCACGAAGGCGCGCACGTCCCTTTCAACCTCGGAGGACCACCTCGTGTGGCGATCTTGCGAGCGAAAGGCCCACGGCAGAGCGAGCGAGTAGCCACAGGACTCGGCCAGTCGCAGACGATTGAGCACTGTTTGACCCGTATCAATCAAGTCGGGCCAAATGTCGGTCGCGGCGGTTGCGAACTCGCCGACGATACAGAGATCAAACTCGTGACGGTCCAGCGTGGCCGTGCCGGCGGGATAGTGGTGAAACTGGCTGACGTCAGCGACAACGCGGCAACGGCGAAGCGTCGCCGCTGATCCGAATCCGACGGTGGGCCTGAACCCTGCGCGGCGGATTCGTTCACTGCCTTCTTCGATAAATGCCTGCATCGAAGACTCAGGAACTCGGGGCTCACGCTGCGGGTTTGGACTCCACCCCTCCGTGACCCAGTCTGGTTCGTTGATTAGTTCCCACGCATAGATCACTTCGCGGTACTGCTGCGACGCTTCCAGGAGCGGGCCGAGGGCGTTCTCGAGGAAGCGCGCCCGCTTGGCGTCGTTGGCGACCGCGTCAGCCCGACCCTGTTTCACCCATCCTCGATTTGGAACCATGTCCGATGAGCCAGGAGTCTCAGGAGCCATCACCGGCAGGACTCCAGCCTGACAGAAGAGAAAATCGATGAACACCGGCAGGAGCTGAATAGGGGGTGTCGTACCGGAATTTGTAGCGGCGAAGCGCGCGAGCAACTCACTGAAGTGTGCGAGGATCGCTCCGTCCAACGGCGGCGGGTCGAAGTGCCATCGAGGTCGAACCCATCCGCGCACTCTCGGTGCGTCGTCGTCGACGCCGTACGTCAGCCCGTCGGCCAAAATGAACCAGCGCACCACGGTGACGCCAATGTCCTGCAGATGGCGCAGGTCCTGATCAATCTCGTCGTACCACCGCGGCGTCCGACGTCCGGCTCGCCACGAATGCGGCCCGAGGCCGAAGTCCCAGCCGTAGTCGCACCATGGATAGTTGACACCGACCTGCATCCGGAATTTCCCTCAGACATTCCCGCCCGCCTCACTCGGCACGGAGCGCCGCCATCGGCTCGACTCTGGCTGCCCGCGCTGCTCGAATGGAACACGATATCAGGCGCCGGGTCGAAACAAAATCACGCTGGCATCCTCGTCTTCATCGTCGTGATCGTGGTGCTCAGCACGATCAGCATCTGGTTAGGGCTGGGACCTGTCGTCCTGTCGCCCTGAGCACCCGACTGGCTGCGATGAATAGTTTCATGCGCGGGCATCGACACGGTGTGCTCCTGTGGGCCCCGGCCGGCCTTTGTGCGCTCCGAGAGTTGAGACACCTGGATGGCAGCCGGCCACAAAAATTTCACCTCAGGGTGGCACCCAGATTTCACGCAAGATTGCCTGCGCGGGTCTAATATCTGCGAGAGCAATGGTTCGATTTTTCGCACGCGCAACAGGTTCGTTGAAATGGCGCGTCACGGCGCTCCTGCTCGCGCTGTACGCCGTATCACTGTCCGCGCAACAGCAGGCGACCCCGGAACAGAGCCGGCCGGCGCAGGGGCGTGGACAGGGACGCGCAGCCGGTCCTGCGGGCGGACGCCGCGGCGCGGCACCCCAGCGGGACGTCACCGTGCCTGCGGGAACCGCATCCATTACCGGACGAGTCGTCGCGGCGGATACAGGCCGTCCCCTCAGACGTGCTCGTCTGGTGATCGGCGGGAGTGGGCGTCCGCGTGCGGCAAGCACCGATGAACAGGGACGCTATCGCGTGTCCGCGCTTCCGGCCGGCACCTACACGATTACCGCGACCAAATCTGGCTACGTCAACGGCGCCTTCGGTCAGCGACGGGCGTCGGGCAGTGGCACACCGCTGGAACTGACAGACGGACAACAAGCGGTAAACATCGACATCAGGCTCGCGCGCGGCGGTGTCGTCACCGGCCGCGTGCTCGACGAGGAAGGCGAACCGCTGGCCCGGGCTGTGGTCAGCGTGCTGCGGCAACAGTATGTGCGCGGACAGAAGCAGCTCACGCCGGCAGGAGCCGATCAATCAGACGATCGCGGGCAGTACCGGGTCTTCGGTTTGCCGCCGGGTGACTACTTCGTCAGTGCGACGGCCGCCGGTATCGAGCAGGTAGTGCGGCAGATTTTCGGCGATCCGGGTGGCGCTCAAACGACAGAATCGAGCGGCTATGCTCCGACCTACTACCCGGGGGTCACCAGCGCGAGCGACGCAGGAAAAGTGAAGCTGGCTGCCGCCCAGGAAATCACCGGCGTTGATTTTCAAATTCAGGTCGTGCCGTTCGCGACGGTTAGAGGAGTCGTCGCCGGCGGCTCGGCAAGCGTGACCCTCATTTCTGATGACGGCGGTGGAATGGGTGGATTCGGCGGTGCGCTCGCGGCGCTCGCCGGCCGTGGCGGCGGACGTGGCGGGCCGGACGCGCTTGGCGGTGGACTCCGCACGACGACCACTCGCGACGACGGCAGTTTCTCTATTCCCAACGTCACACCTGGCAAGTACACGATTGTCGCGCGCGCCGGCGGTGGACCGAACGGATCGCCGCGGATGGCGGTGCAGCCGCTCGTCGTCGCGGGAGAGGAAGTGAGCGTCGCTCTGGCGCCCATGCCCGGTGTTCAAGTTGGCGGGACGATCACGCTCGAAGCGGCAGGCGCGCCACCCGTCGATGGGTTCGGCGGATTCCGGGTGACGCCCGTTGCACTCGGTGCCTCGGCGATCGTCGGCCCGGGCGGGCGCGGTGGCCGACCGGGAGATGTCGGACAGGCGGGTCAATTCACGATCAACAGTGTCATGCCCGGCGTGTACATGATTCGCGGATCCGCGCCTCGGGGATGGACGATGAAATCGGTGTACCTCGAAGGGCAGGAGATTACCGATCAGCCGATCGAAGTGAAGTCAGAGAACGTGACCGGACTGAACGTGATCTTCACCGACAAGGTCAGCAGCGTCAAAGGCACGGTTCGCGACGCGCGCGGCAATCCCGCGGGCGATGTGGCGGTGATCGTGTTTCCGTCGGACGAACGTCTATGGCTTCCGCAATCGCGTCAGATCGTGAGCGCCCGAACGGATGCCGCAGGCGGCTACCACCTGTCAGCGGTTCCACCGGGCGAGTATCTGATCGCCGCCGTCGAGGATGTCGAGCAAGGCGAATGGTTCGATCCGTTCTACCTCGATCAAATCCGAACCCGGGCGACGAAGATCAGGATCGAGGAAGGCGACCAGCGCACGCAGGATCTCAAGGTCGCGTCGATGTAGCCGCTTCTTCGGCACCCTTTCTCATCGTCAACCAGATCAACGAGGCGAGTACGGCAACGGCCGCCAGGAACGCGCCGGCAAAAAGCCAGAGCGTTCGGTGCAGGATCGACTGACTCTCGATTTCGACTCTGATGTCCAGTGGAGCGCCATCGAGTCGATCGGCAAGGTGCTGCTCCCAGCCGAGGATGTTGCCACGCTGCACGTCGAGCGGTTGGTTGGTGGCGAGATCGCGCGAATTGTGCCAGAGAATTCGGCTGGGCAGATGTAATCGAAACGCTACGACTTCGGATCCATTCCAGCCAACGTTCTGCAGCGTGCCGCGTTTCAACGCGGATGCCCCGACCTTCTGTTCGAAGACATGATGACCATTCTGGACGGCGAGCGCATATCGTGACCATGCGAAAGGAGCGGCTTCATTGAGTTTGCGCACATCCGGGACGTTCAATCTCACCTGCACAAACCTGCGGCCTGCTCGTCGCCATGGCGGACTGACGCGCGTCACCTCCACCACCGGGGACGAATAGGCGGCGCGGATTCTGTCGAGGTCCACTCGCGTCGCAGGGGCGGGGTCGATATCGAGTCCACGAAGCGCGACCAGCGCGGGAAGCGATGCGTTGACGACGAGCGTGGCGGTCCCGTCGAGCGCCAGGTACAGATCCTCTTCGTATTCGTATTGTTTACCGAGGATCCCTCCTCTGCACGCGACACTGCCGGCAGCGGCACACCCGAGGGCGGCCAGCAGGACCGCACGCGCGAAGAGCGACATTCCTCGAATGATATACTGGAATGTCCGCACCATCCCGCCGCTGATCAGTGCGCTCGTGCACCATGGCAGCGTGCTGTGCACGGCTCCCGAGATGTCCCAACGAATTTTTTTGATCGACGGTAGCTCGCAGATGTACCGCGCCTATCACGCCATGCGCGGATCCGGCCTGACCGGGCCGGGAGGACGATCGACGCACGCGGTCTACATCTTCGTCACGATGTTGCGAAAGCTCATTCAGGATCATCATCCGCAGTACATTGCAGCGTCGTTCGATCTTGCCGGTCCGACGTTTCGATCGGACATGGCGACCGACTACAAAGCGAACCGCTCTCCGATGCCTCCGGATCTCGCCGAGCAGATTCCGTGGGTGCACGAGGCCTGCGAGGCGATGGGCGTCCCGATTCTCACCTACCAGCGTTACGAGGCCGATGACGTCATCGGGACGCTGGCGACGCGAGCCGCGGAACAGGGATTTGAGGTGGCGATTGTCACCGGCGACAAGGACTTCTTTCAGCTCGTTCACGATGGCATCAAGGTCTACAACCCGCGCGACGATGGAACGTGGTACGACGCTGGAGGCGTCAAGGAAAAGTTCGGCGTCGCACCAGAGCAAGTGCTCGACGTGCTGGCGCTGATGGGTGATTCAATCGACAACATCAAAGGCGTGCCAGGCATCGGCGAAAAGGGCGCTCGCGATCTCATCGCCGCGTACGGTTCGCTGGAGCAGCTGCTGTCGCACGCAGCAGAGATCTCGAACAAGCGGTATCGCGAAGGCCTGCTCGGCCATGCTGCGGACGCACGACAGAGCCGCGAGCTCGCCAGAATTCGGACTGACGTGCCGGTGGAGTTTCAGCCGGACACGCTGCGGTATCGCGGCGCATCGCGCGAGCGTTGCTTCGAGCTGTTTACGCGCCTCGGGTTCCGCACGCTGGTCATGGATTACGCGCCAGATGCGCACTCGGTCGGCAAAGAGTACGCGCTGGCGAGAACGCTCGACGAAGTTCGCGCGCTGGCGGCCATGCTCCGCGCCGTCGAGCGATTCGCCGTTCGCGTGCTGCCGGACGCCCCATCGTCAATGCTCGCCGGCATTGTCGGGCTGGCGTTCTCGACCGGGCCTCGTCAGGCGCGATACGTGCCGCTCGCGGCCCGCAACTCGGCGAGCGACCTGTTCGACGCACCTGTATCCGACCCGCGCGAAGGTATCGATGTGCCCGATGCACTTGCGGCTCTCAAGGACGTCCTCGAGAATCCAGCAATCGCCAAGGTCGGTCACGATCTGAAATTCGATGCCATCGTCCTCGAGCGACATGGCATCCGGCTGAACGGCATCGAGACCGACACGATGCTTGCGAGTTATCTTCTCGATGCGACGCGATCGTCGCATCCGCTCGAGGATCTCGCACTCGAGCACAGTGGCTACAAGGCATTGCGTGAGGAAGATCTCTGCGGCCGAGGAGCCAAGGCGATTCCATTCGCCCAGATCGCTCCGGAAAGCGCTCTCGACTACGCGGGGGAGCGCGCAGACCTCGCGCTGCAAGTATCGGGAACGCTCAGAAACCTCCTTCGCCGCGAGGATCTCGAGACGCTCTATCTCGATCTGGAGCTCCCGTTGATTCCCGTGCTGGTCGCGATTGAACGGGCTGGCGTCCGAATCGATGGTCCAGCTCTTTCCAAACAGGCGACACATGTCGAACAGGAACTCGCGGCCCGCAGCGCTCGCATCTTCGAACTCGCGGGCGAAGAGTTCAACATCAATTCACCGAAACAGCTGTCCGAGATTCTGTTCGACAAGCTGCAGCTTCCCGCGCTGAAGCGCAACGCCAAGACGAAGACGGCGTCGACTGCGGTGGAGGTGCTCGAAGAACTCGCACTCGGACACGATTTGCCGCGGCTCATCCTGGAGTGGCGGGCGCTGCAGAAACTCAAAGGCACATACATCGACGCGCTGCCGCAGCTGGTGAATCCGGACACCGGTCGGGTTCACACCTGCTTCAACCAGGCGGTGGCGGCAACGGGGCGCCTGAGCAGCAGCGATCCCAATCTCCAGAACATCCCAATCCGGACCGAACTCGGTCGAGAGATCCGGCGCGCATTCGTCGCCGATCGCGGGCACGTTCTCATTTCGGCTGACTACTCTCAAATCGAGCTGCGAGTGCTCGCGCATCTCTCGGGTGACGCGGCGTTGGTCGACGCCTTCGGAAAGGGGGAAGACATTCACGATCGGACTGCCCTGAAAGTCTTCGGCACCAACAGCGGACTCAGCGAACACGAGCTGCGGCGGCGGGCGAAGATCATCAACTACGCACTGCTCTATGGAAAGACGGCGTTCACCCTGGCAAAGGATATCGGCGTCCCGCAGCAGGCGGCACAGGAATTCATCAACGCCTACTTCGCCGGATTCCCCTCCGTCCGCAAGTTCATCGACGATCTTCTCGAAAACGCCCGCAGGACTGGAGTGGTGAAGACGATGTTCGGGCGGCGACGGCTTGTGCCGGAGTTGACGAACCGGAACACTCAGATTCGCGGCCAGGCGGAACGCGAAGCGGTCAACATGCCGATCCAGGGCAGTGCGGCCGATATTCTGAAGCGCGCCATGATCGACGTGCACGCGGCGCTGCCAACAATTACCGACGGCAAGACTCGAATGATTCTCACGGTCCACGACGAACTGCTCTTCGAAGCGTCGCAGGAAACCGCCGAAGAATCCGCCGCGGCCCTCCGCGACATCATGCAGAACGCTGTTCCGTTACGCGTTCCGCTCATCGTCGATGTTGGCATTGGAGAGAATTGGAAAGCGGCGAAGAGCTGAGTGACACGTCACCTGGCCCACGCAGATTTAAAGGCCTCCCACTCACCCACCATCCCGGCCAGCGCCTGCGTGGAATCGCGAATTTGAAGACGGTTTGCGCGATCCGGCAGAATGCCTTGCACCACAAGCCGGTCGAGATCGGCACGCAGCGCGACTCCGCCGTCGCGTGCGAGCGGTGCGCGAACCCACGCGGCGGTTGCTTCGTTTAACGCCCGCTCGGGCTCGCCGGCGCCTCTCGCCGACGCTGCCAGCCAGTACGCAGCCGGATGCGATCCCGGATCGCGGGAGATTTCATGCGCCATCCGTGTGGAGATGTGACGGTAAATCTCCGCGCGCTCGCCCACCGGCCGCAGCTGGGCGTAGCGATCTGTGGCGGTCGCCCACCAATCGAGCACCCGTTCGTGCGCCCCCGCGCCCAGCGCATCAGAGTCGTCGAGCAGCGACTCGAAGAAGGTTGCCGCGGCGCCGAATCGATCCTCGAGATACAGTGCCTCGGCCAGACCAATCGCGAGCTCGATGCGCTCGCGTGCATCCAGCCGCTTCGTATCGACGTCGCGCAATGTCGCAATCGCACCCGACAGGTCGGCCGCCGCGGGAGTGCGTCGATATCGCTCGAGCTGAATTCTTCCGAGCACGACGCGGGCCCCGTCCGCTGTCGCTGGGAACCGTGCCGCCTCCCGGGCCGCCTGTTCGGCGGCATCGAATTGCCCCTGGTTGTAGAGACGCCGTGCGTCCGACAAGGGATCGGCGGCATATAGCGGCCCTGCGGTAAGAACCAGCACAACGATCGAATGGCAAAGCCCGCGCATTGTGGTCATCGTAACATCGTTGGCAATGCCGCGCTAACTACCTGACTATCAGTCAGTTACTCGCGACCACTCGGACGGTGATGCTATAATTTGCGACGATGGCGGAGCCGACCATCGTTCCCAGAGCGGAACACACGATCTCGCGCAGCGTTGTCGATCCCGACGCGCTCAAAGTTCTGTATCGGCTCCACGAACACCACTACATAGCGTACCTCGTGGGCGGAAGTGTTCGCGATCTGCTGCTCAACCGGCGGCCGAAAGACTTCGATATCGGGACCTCGGCCCATCCGCATCAAGTCAAAAAGCTCTTTCGCAATTGCTGGATCATCGGGCGTCGTTTCCGCTTGGCTCACGTCAAGTTCGGAACGAAAACAATCGAGGTGGCAACGTTCCGCCGGCAGATGCCGGCGACTCCGGTCACTCCGGAGATGGAAGCGGCCGACGATGCCGCAGGTGGAGGCAATAGCGACGTTGAAAGCGTCACGCCACGCCGGCGGGCCGACGACCACTTCATTCACCGCGACAATACATACGGGACTCCCGAGGAAGACGCGTTTCGCCGGGATTTCACCGTCAATGCGCTCTTCTACGACATCGGGACGTTCTCGATCATCGATTATGTCGGCGGCCTCGACGATCTCGACTCGCGGATCATCCGATGCATCGGCGATCCCGAAGTACGGTTCCTCGAGGATCCAGTCCGCATGCTCCGTGCCGTCGTCCTGGCAGCGCGGCTGCAGTTCTCCATCGACCAGCCAATTCTGGATGCGATTACCGGGCATCGACACGAGATCGCGCGGAGTGCGCCAGCCCGGCTGCTCGAGGAGTACTACAAGATCCTGCGGTCGGGACACGCGCAGGAAGCGTTCAAGCAGCTCCGCACGACCGGTTTGTTGAAGGCGATTACACCAGAACTCGCTGGAGCATCCGATGCAGTGTGGCATTCGATTGCCGCGCTCGATGCGTACCGCGCGCGTTTTGACGGCGCTCCAGAGTCTCTCACCAACGCGATCCTCGCGGGGACGTTGTTGCAGCCACTCGGGCTCGTGGCGCGACGGCGGTTCTCCGCCGACGCACTCGAACGACGAATCGAGCTGGGTCTGCTTCCCATCGCCCGGCGCGACGTGGAGCGGCTGCAACAGATCCTCGCTTTGCAGTCGCGCCTCCTGGACACACAGGCGTCGGCGCGCGCCCAGCGAGGACTGCTCCATCGTGCAGTGCTTACCGAGGCCCTCACCTGGCTCGAGATTCACGGCGACCGGCCTGATGTCGTCGCTCACTGGCGCGCATTGCAGGCTGAACCGCGCGAACACGTTCACGTCTCCGGCGATGAATCCGCTCCCGCGTTCACTCCCGTTGCGCGTCGGCGTCGCCGCCGGCGAGGAAGACGCAGGACGCGCCGTGATCACCAATAACCCTTAGGGGTCTGCGACGAACTTGTAGCCGACACTCCTGACCGTGAGCAGATGTTTCGGACGGCCAGGCTCCGTCTCGATATGTCGCCGCAAACGGACGATGAAGTTGTCGATGGCCCGGGTGTCGGTATCTTCGCGCACGCCCCAGACGTCTTCGAGCATTGCCTTGCGCGAAACCGCCTTTCCCTCCTGTGCGATGAGATACCGCAGCAGGTTCGCTTCCATGAGCGTCAGCGGTAACGTGCGGTCGCCGACGCGCAGTTCGAGCGAGTCGAAATCGATCGTCTTCCCGGCGAACGTGTATTGGTCCTGCGCGCGGCGCAGCCAACCCGATCGGCGCAACAAACCGCCGATCCTGGCGAGCAGAATGGCGAGCTCGGTCGGTTTGGGCAGGTAATCGTCGGCACCCGCAGCGAATCCCCTCAGCACGTCTTCGGGACGGCCTCGCGCGGTCAATATCAGTACGGGCACGAACTGGCGCTCCGCGCGCAGCTCCGCGACCACCTCAAAACCATCCTTCCCCGGCAACATCACGTCGAGCACGACGAGATCGAAGCGCCGGTCGCTTGCGCGCAGCAACTGGAGTGCGCCTTCACCGGTCTCGACGACTTCAGCTGCGTAGCCTTCGGCCTCGAGATTGAATCGCAGGCCATCGGCCAGGTGAAGCTCGTCTTCGACGATGAGGACGCGTTGCACGTCAGATTCCTGGCGCTTTGGGCAGCAGGATGGTGAGGCGGCTGCCTTGCCCGGCACCGGCGCTCTCGGCGTAGGCACGACCGCCATGGTTGCGCGCAACCGAGCGGACGATGAAGAGACCGAGGCCGCTCCCCTTGGCGCGAACCGCTCCGAGCGCCGGCGTGCGATAGAACCGGCGGAAGATGCGTTTCAGCTCCGTCGACGCGATTCCAATTCCGCGATCGACCACCCGTACTGCGACGCGATCTGGTGCGAGCTCCTCGAGTTCGACGCGGACGCGGATTTCAGGGCTCGAGTACTTCACCGCGTTGTCGATCAAGTTCCACACCGCGGCCTTGAGTTCCTCGATGTTGCCAAGCACGACAGCGGCCGCACCGGCTCGATTCTCGAATGCCAGGGAATGTTCATCGAGGTGAAAGCGGGTGCGCGCGAGGTCGACGCATTCACGCGCGATCTCGCCGAGATCGACTCGGTTGCGCGCCTCGCGCCGGAATCGCGAACGGGTGCTGCCCGCGCGCAGGACCTGCTCGATGGTATGGAGCAATCGATCGCTGTCCTCGAGCATGATGCGATAGAACTCCTTGCGTTTCTCGGCATCGAGTTCCCGCGCCTGCAGCGTCTGCAGATACAGGCGGATCGACGCGACCGGAGTCTTCAACTCGTGGGTCACGGCATTGAGAAACGAATCCTTCTGCTCGTTGCGGCGGATTTCGCGGACGAGAAAAATGGTGTTCAGCACCATGCCCGCGATGATCAGGCAGAAGAGGATGGCCCCCAGGATTGCCAGCACTCCCATGCGCCAGTTCAGAACAATCCAGCTGACGTTGAGTGCGACAGCGATGGCAACGAGGCAGATACCGAAAACGGTGAAAAAGATCACCGATCGCCGGCGCCCGGAGATCATGGGGAAAGAATACAGGAATGCGGATTGCGGATTGAAGACTGCGGATTTATTGGATTGCGGAGTGGGGATTGAGAGTGCGAACTGCGGAGCTGCCCCGACAAATCACCAGTCAACAGTCTCAATCCACAATCGACAACCGTGCAAATCGGCCGTCATCAATCCGCAATCACCAATCGTCACGCAGCTTCCTGGTGTGCGTGCCGCGCAACCTTGGCGACTTTCAGATCGCGCACGACCCCGATCGCGTTGAAGAACTTCAGCGTGATCCAGCTGATGTCGAACTCGTACCACGCCAGACCGTGACGGGCGGACACGGGATGGGCGTGATGGTTGTTGTGCCAGCCTTCGCCGAACGTGAGCAGCGCCACCCACCAGCTGTTGCGGGAGTCGTCGCGAGTCGTGAACCGGCGGGTGCCCCACATGTGCGTCGCCGAGTTCACCAGCCAGGTGCCGTGAAGGCCAACGATGGTGCGCAGGAAAATGCCCCACAGGACCATCGGCCAGCCGCCGATCGCGAGCAGCACGAGGCCGAGAGTCACGAGCGGAACGTAATGGTAGGTGTTCAGCCAGCGATAGAACGGAACGGCACCAAGGTCTGGCGCATATTTCGCCATGAGCGCGGTGTTGTTATGGTGCGTGTCGCCAAACAGGATCCAGCCCATGTGCGCCCAGAAGCCGCCGTCACGCGGTGTATGCGGATCGCCGTCGTGATCGGAATGCTGATGATGGACGCGATGCGTCGCAACCCAGAAGATCGGCCCGCCTTCGAGCGACAGCGCGCCGCAGACGGCGAGAAAATATTCGAACGCCTTCGATGTCTTGTAGCCGCGATGCGTATGCAGGCGGTGATACCCGAGGCTGATCCCGAACCCGACCGCCAGCCAATGAAGCACAATGGCGACCGCAAGATTGGTCCAACTGAAAAAGAAGAAGGCGGCAACCGCCAGAATATGAAAGATCACCATCACCACGGCGGTGATCCAGTTCAATGTCGAATGTGAATACTCGGTTCGAACCGATATCGTCTCTGTGCTCACGCTGACTCCTCGCTGACTGAACGAACCTGCTAACGGTAGCAGGTTCGCGAGGAGTCGTTTGTAAGACTTCTGTACCTGGCTAACCAGCTGAATCGACGAACGTTATCAGCCGTTTCTCCGCTCGAATTCGGCCATGAATTGCACCAGCGCGTCCACCCCCTCTTCCGGGAACGCGTTATAGATCGACGCGCGAAGTCCGCCGACCGATCGATGCCCCTTCAAGCCGTCGAGATCGGCAGCCGTGGCATCCTTGATGAACTTTTTCTCGAGCTCTTCGCTCGGCAACCGAAACGTGACGTTCATCCGCGATCGGCTGTCCGGCTTTGCGTGTCCACGGTAGAAGCCCGTCCGATCGATTGCCGCGTACAGCTTGTCAGCTTTGCGCGCATTACGGCCGCCGACCGCGGCGAGTCCTCCCTGCTTCAGCAGCCACGCGAGCACGAGCCGCATGACGTAAATCGCAAACACCGGCGGCGTGTTGTACATCGAGCCATTTTCCGCGTGCACGCTGTACTGCAGCATCGTCGGCAGCGACGACGGGGTGCGCGTGAGCATGTCGTCGCGGACGATCACGAGCGTTACGCCCGCAGGCGCGAGGTTCTTCTGTGCTCCCGCGTAGATCAGCGCGTACTTCGAAACATCAATCGGACCGCTGAAGATGTCCGAGGACGCATCGGCGACGAGTGGGACGCCTCCGCTATTCGGCACGTAGTGGAATTCCGTTCCGAAGATGGTGTTGTTCGTCGTGTAGTGAACATACGCGGCGTTGGCGTCGAGCGTCAGCTCCTCCTGCCGCGGGACGCGAGCGAAATTCTCCCTCTCGGTTGATGCGGCAATCTTCACGGCGCCCACTCGCTTCGCTTCCTTCACCGCTTTCTGTGACCACGCGCCAGTCACGATGTAATCAGCCGATCCTCCCGACGGCAGGAGATTCATTGGCACCATCGAGAACTGCAGACTCGCGCCTCCCTGCAGGAACAGCACGCGATATCCCGCAGGAATGCCGGCGAGCGTACGGAGATCAGCCTCGCAACCGGCGAGGATGTCCTCAAATGGTTTCGAGCGATGGCTGATCTCGAGAATCGACATGCCGACACCGGGAAGCGACAGCAAATCCCGCTGCGCCTGTTCGAGCACGTCGACCGGCAGCACAGCGGGCCCGGCCGAGAAGTTGAAAATTCGAGTTGTGGTTGTCATGAGCGAACCTTTGACGATGATTTAGAGCGAGACCACCTGCAAGTCGAGGATATCCGCATTCGCCGCCTTGATTCGATCGCACAGCGCGGCTGACGGCGCCCCGTCGAGATTGATACGGGCCACGGCCGCTTGCGCGCCTGCAAAGACGATGTTTTCGGTTTCCTGGACGTTGAGGTTGTCCTGCCGCAGGTTGTTGAACACATGCGCAAGCACACCAGGTCGGTCCCGGTGTCGCACGACGAGCATGTGCGTCGCCGGCGTGCGCGTGGCGAGATTGACGACGTTGGGAACCCTGCCGGTCTCCTTGAAACGGCGAATGATCCGAACGGTCTCGGCCGCAATGGCTTCCTGCGCCTGCTCGGTTGAGGCGCCGATGTGATGCGTGCCGTAGACCTCAGGCAACGCGACTAGATCGTCATGGATCTCGCCGACCGCTGACGCAGGTTCGTTGGCAAACACGTCGAGCCCGACGCGGAGTTGCTTTTGCCGGATCGCCGCGGCGAGCGCATGGGAATCGACGACTTCGCCGCGCGCGGTATTGACGACAATGGTCCCGGGTTTCAGCCTGTTCAGCACCGCCGCGTTCAGGAGGCCCTTTGTCTCCGGCGCAAGTGCCACGTGCACGCTGAGCACATCGGCGCGCGCCGCTGCGTCGCCGGGTGTTGGAGCCACGTCGATTCGCACCGTGCGCAAAGCCGGCTCGATGCCCATGTCCCGAGCTTCCCGCTCGGTCATCGGTCGATCGTCGCCATCGCATCGACGACTCCAGACCACGATATTCATGCCGAAACCGGCCGCACGCCGAATCATTTCCTGTCCGATGCTGCCAATACCGAGTAGAGCGAGCGTCCGGCCGTACAGGCCCTTCGCGTTGGAGAACTCCTTCTTGTTCCATCGGCCCGCGCGAAGCTCAGCGACGTTGTCGGGCACACGTCGATCGAGCGCCAGAATCAACGCGAAGGCAAGCTCCGCTACCGCGATGGCATTCTTTCCAGGGCAGTTCGATACGTAGATGCCGCGCGCGGACGCACCGGCCACGTCGATCGTGTTGTAACCGGCACCGGCGCGGACAATCAGGGAGAGGTGGCCGGCGTCGAGCACATCGCTGCCGACTTTCGTACCGCGGACGACGAGGACTTCGGCGCCGGTCTTCCGAATCGTGTCGACGAGTGCCGCATCTTTCAAGTCTGGCTCGTACAGAACTTCGCAGCCGGCCTCGCGCAAGCCGTCAATCCCGCTCTGTTCGAACTTATCGGCGATTACTACTTTCAACGCGATCACTCGTTAGTTAGAAGCGTCCGTTTTTTGTTTTTCGTTTTTGGTTTTTCGTTCGTCGTTTTGGTTTGTGGTCTTGGGTTTGTCGTTTGGTTATTGGTTTGCAGTTTTGCGTTGATCAGGCTGCACACACCAAAAACCAAAAACCAATAACCAAAACCTAGAAACTAAAACCACAACCAAAAACCTAGAACCAAAAACTTAGAACCAAAAACCCAAAACCAAAAACTGGTTCATCTCAGATCAAATGAATGAGCAGCCCGTCGCGCAGCTTCGGCTCGAACCACGTGGACTTCGGCGGCATGATGCCGCCATCGTCGGCAATTGCCATCAGATCGTCGACGGTTACCGGGTACATCGAGAAGGCGACGGCAGCGTCACCGGTATCGACGGCTCGCATCAGCGCATCGGAACCGCGTGCGCCGCCGACGAAGTCAATCCGCTTGTCGGTCCGCACGTCGCCGATATTAAGAAGGGCCTCGAGCACACCCTGCTGCAACCGGGAAACGTCCAAACTGCTGCCGCGCGAACTGTCTTCCGGGGCGACACTGGTGAGATCGATCGCGTACCACCGTCCGTCGAGGTACATCGATACTTCTCCCTTACGTTCGGGTGTTGGAGCGCCGTCGGTCACTCTGAACTGCGCGCGCAAGGCGCCGAGGAACTGACGGGCCGTTCGTCCGCCCAGATCTTTAATGACGCGATTGTAGGGGAGGATCTGGACTTGCTCGTCGGGAAATGCGACGGCAATGAACGTCGCGGCTTCGGCATCGTCGGCGGTCGAACCCGCGCGATTCGCCAGTTCTTCCCGGGCCCGCGCCGCGCTCGCCGCACGATGGTGCCCGTCGGCAATATAGAGTGATTGAATCGCTTCAAACGCGCTGACCAGGTTTCTCGTTTGGTCGAGACCTGCCCGCCAGACCGTATGCGTGACGCCGTCGGCCGCCGCGAAATCGTACAACGGTTCCCCGGCCGTGACCTGTCGCGCCAGCAGGTCGATCGTACGATCGGCGCGGTAGGTCAGAAATACGACGCCGGTCTGGGCGCGCAGCTCGATCATGTGCCGAGTACGATCGTCTTCCTTATCGCGCCGTGTGCGCTCGTGTTTTTTGATGACGTCCGCTTCGTATTCGTCGATGGAAAAACAGCCGGCGATTCCCGTCTGTTCGTGCGCGCCCATCCGCAGCCGGTAGAAGTAGAGCGACGGCGTCTCATCGAGGAGAAGCGGCGCGCGCTCCCGCAACGTCGCGAAGTTGACTTTGGCTCTTTCGTAAACCTGTGGGGAATACGGGTCCGTCCCCGGCGGCAGATCGATCTCGGCACGCGTCACGTGCAGAAAGCTAAGAGAATTGCCGGACGCGAGCTCTCGCGCCTCGTTGGTGCTGACGACGTCGTAGGGAACGGAAGAGACCGCTGCTGCCCTGTCCGGCGCTGGACGCAACGCGCGGAACGGATGGATCAAAGCCATCCGACCATTGTAAGCCACGGATGAATACGGACTGAAAGCCACGGATGAACACGGAAGAACACGGACTGAAAAGCCACGGATGAACACGGATCTTTGTCCTGTTCATCGGTGTTTCTTGCGCGGCTAAGGATCCGTGCTTATCCGTGTTCTTCCGTGGCCAAGCCGTCGGTGTTGATCCGTGGTTAGCGGCCGTGCGCGGTGATCGCGTCGGGCTTCTGCGGCGGAGCTTCAGCAGAGAGCGCTGCGGAAAGTTTTTGAAGTGTCGCATCGGCCGTGGATCGAAAAGCCGCAAGCTGCGTGGCGGGGATGGGTTCTCCGGGCGGCAGCTTTCGATGCTCGGTCAAGGGGTTGAGGAACACGCCGTTCTTGCGCAAACGGTAATCCAGGTGTGGGCCGGTCGCGGTTCCGGTCGCGCCGACGCGACCAATGAGTTGGCCCTGATCGACGTGGACGCCGGCGCGAACTCCCTTCGCGAACGACGAGAGATGCAGGTAGTAGCTCTCGTACCCGCTGGCGTGACGCAGCCGCACCATGTTGCCGCCGCCTCCGCTCCACCCGGCTGACACGACGGTGCCTGGCGAGACCGCGACAACGGGAGCGCCTGTTGGTGCGCCGTAATCAATTCCCAGGTGTGCTCGATATGTTCGGAACACCGGATGCAGCCGGCGTCGCGAAAACCCCGATGTGACGCGGGGCTCGAATCTCAGCGGCGAGCGAAGGAAGAATCGCTTCAGTGATCGCCCCGCATCGTCATAGAAGGCAGCCTTGCCTGTTGCCGGATCCACCCATCGGATCGCGCGCAGGTCGCGCCCGTCCGTGATGAAGCGCGCGCCGAGCACGGCGCCGTAATCGGAAAACTGACCGTCGTGACTCTTTTTCTCAACCAGAATGTCGAAGCTGTCGCCGGATTGCAGATCGCTGTCGAAGTCGATTTCACCGCTGAAGATTTCGGCGACCGCCAAGGCCAACTGAATCGTCTCGCCCGTTTCTTCGATGGCGGCAATGACGGAGGGATGATCGCTGTCTATTCGCCCGCGAACGGCAACGACGTCCACCTGCTTCTCGTAGGGAACGACTTCGGCAGCGAGCTCAGTCGGGCGCGATCGATCGCGCGCGATAATGCGAAGAAACCGATCAGTGTCGATCTGGTACTCGAACTCGCGCAGCATTCCGTCTATCGAGCGAACCAACCGGTAAGGTCGATCCGAATGCAATTGGCGAGGATTGAACACCGCCCGCGCCGCTTCGATTGCCGCGACGACGAACGGCTCTCCGAGCATCTGCTCCCGCAAAAGGCCACCGAGCGTCGCGTTTCGCGGCACCTTTGCCTCGACGATGACGGTTTCTGGTTTGAGATAGATGTCAGTCAGGTGCGGGACCCGGGGAGGAGGTGCAGCGGTGTCCTGGCGGCACGCGGCCACAAGGAGCTCGCCGGCGAGGAGAAAGACGACACGTCGCCCCATGGCTGCCGGGGCAGTGTAGCGTACTTACTTCGCTAAGGATTACTCTCGTTCATAATCCACACGCCCCACTTGCCTTCGGCGCGGCTGTGGTAAGCGACGCGGCGGCCGTCGGGTGCCCAGGCGTACTCCTCGGCAGATGGATCGGACAACACTCTCTTCATCGCACCCGATCGGAAGTCGAGCAGCCATGTTCCTGCACGTAAGACCTGGAACACGGCGCGCGTGCCGTCCGGAGACACGGCGGGCGTCCGAACAAGCGCGCCTTTACGCGGCGATGGATAAATGCGGGATGTGTTCGTGATCAGATTCAACACGACGAGTCGATCCTCGTGACTGTAGGCGATCCGCTTGCCGTCAGGGAACCAGGATCCGCCCCACGGCTGCCCGTACTGGTACGACGTGAGCCGCCGCTCTTCTCCCGTCGTCAGATTCATCACCCACAGATTCCAGACCTTGGGGTGCTCACGCTCAGCTCGAACGTACGCCAGTGTGCCGCCGTCGGGAGACCAGCTGGGGATGGCCGCAAATCCCTCGCCTGTCATGCGACGGACATTGCGCCCATCCGCATCTGCGATATAGACGCCGCGCTCACCATCGCGATCCGAGTCGAACGCCACCTTCTGGCCGTCGGGGGATGGACGCGCGTGAAAGTTATGCGAGCGATCGTCGACGATACTCGTGATGCGAAGAATCGATCCTTGCGGCTCGGTATCGGCGCGCATCAGAGCGCTGCGATCGCCCGACTCCTCGTGATAGAAGATCGCGCTCCCGACACTCGCGAAGGTCGGTGAATACGTGGCGGCCTCGGAAATGGTGACCGGCTCGACGTGTCCGTAATTGACGGCTGGCGGAGGCGTCTCGACCGTGGTTCGGGTGCGGTCCGATCGACGTGACGGGGGCGCCGCAATGCTTGTCGCCGGCACCTCCGGCGCGGCAGGCTGCGCGTCCGTCGTAGTGGTGACGGGAGCGGACGGAATGCGGTAACGCCAGATCGCACCATCGCGCACCGCCGGTAAAACGCCGATCACGAGTAGGGCCGGAATCGCGAGCGCCGCGACCACAAGGCTTCGCACTCGCGAACGACGGTTGTTTCCAGCCTGCGTGCGCACCACCATACTGACGACGTCAGCAGCGGGCACCACGGCTGTGGCTTCGTTGTCCGCGAGCACTTCAGCTTCGATGACCGCGAGATCCTGCGGTTGCTCGTGACGCTCATGTATTCGCTGTTCGAGGAGCGGCCATACCACGTCGAGCACGAGCTGCTCATCCAGGCCAGCGGACTGGGCATACCGAGCCATCATCCGCCGGGCGACGGGCGGAGCCGGCCAGTGGTCGAGATAACCCCACTCGAGCTCGCACAGCAGAGACGCCGGGATCCCCGTTCGCGAGGAAAGATCCGCGAGCGTCAACCCCGTTGCCCGACGCGCGCGCCTGATGTCCGAAATCGTCAGCGATTCGGCGGCGGCTATGCCCGCGCCGAGTTGATTGCTGTCGATCGCGTCGACATTCCGTCGCTTCTGACGTGTGGCGACGATCTCACGAATACAAGCCTCGGGATCATGCGACGCGAATCGCACGAGATCCGCGCCAAATGCCTCTATCGACGGGTACGGCGGGACGTCCAGTGACCGGGTCCCACGCGCGATCACCAATCGTAAGGCTCCGGGCACGCGCTCGTGGCTTCGCTTATCAAAGCTCGGGAGCAACGTTGAAAGCAGGTGTGCCGCATGCCCAACCGTATGCGCATCGGCGGCGATCGGACCCTCAACCGACATCCGACCTGTTTCCGATAGCCGAATGATCTGTGGTGACGGAACTCCCGCGATCGTGCCCGCACCGATCCGCACGATGATTTCGTGCACGATCGTCACAGCCTGAACAGGTCGCAACGGCTCAGCTGCCGCGAGTTCCGCGAGCGATATGGTTGCGCTCTCGTAGTTCATCGCAACGAAAACTGCTTGCGACATCCGGGCCACGCCAGGAGCCACGAGAGTCGATGCGGATTAGACGAATAAATTCAAGAGGATGCGAGCTGGCAGGTCAGCGGTCGATGTACACGGGGAGAGCATCGGCACGTACGAGTATTCACGAAATTACACACTCGAGAAAAGAGAATGCCGCCAGAAGGGACCCTGGCGGCATTCTCTTGTCGCTTAGCGCTTGTCGACGGTTACCTGAATCATCTTTCGGAACTTGACCGGCGTGCCATCCACCGTCGCCGGCTTGTAACGCCACTCCTTGGCAGCGGCCAGCAACTGCGGGTCATACATTGGATGGATGGGGAGACGAAGCACGAGGTTTACGACCCGTCCCTGCTCGTCGATCACGACGTCGAGCAAACCTCGGTCGCGGGCCTGGGACGAAATCGTAGACGGCACTCGCGGAACGTCCTGGCGGAGCACGACAGGCGGCACGATGCCGGCCTCGTCAGCCGTCCAGATTTTTGGCTCGCGAGGCAACACAGGAGCGGTTGGTGCCGGCGGGACCACGGGTACTGCCTCGGTCTTCTTCGGCTCGGGGGGAGGCGCCGCCGCGGCCGACGCCAGATCGACAAACCCACTGGCCAATGTCCGCAGATCGGGGAGCCTGCCACCCATCTGCGGATCTTCGAGAATCATCAGCAGATTCCTGAACTGAGTCTCTGCCGATGAGTACTCCTTGCGATCGTAAGCGGCCTTTGCGGCGGCGTATCGAGTTGTCGCGATTTGCGGAAGCAAACGCTGTCGCACCTCGCTGAATGCCAGCCGTACACGAGGTGACGCATCGGCCTCCCCGGGCATGAACATCGGGTCGGCGGTCACCACTGCGGCGATAGCGCTCTCGGCCTCGCTTCCGCGGCCGAGTGCCAGGAGACAGAGCGACCGGTACTGTTCGATCGACTTGCGGTCCGACGCAACAGCATCTGAGGGCAGGCCGTTGAGAACGGCGAGCGCCTCGTCATACCGCGCCGACGCGTAGAGATCTCGCGCGGCTGTCAACGGATTCTCGCGGCCATCTCGGAGTTGCGCATGTGCCGGGGCCGCAAACGCGACGATCATCGATGCGATGACGAGTATGCGGGTTTTCATGACGCACCTTGCTCTTAACTGCATTGCCTGATCCGAACGCTCACTTCATGTCCACGCTGAGCCGCACGGGCGCCCCGAGCGTCACCGAAATCGCATGATGCTTTTCGCCGAATTGCGGGTGCTTGAACACCACCTCATGCGGTCCAATCGAGACGCTCAGATTTCCGATCGGGGTCTCGCCTACCCGACGTCCGTCGATCCACACTTCCGCCCACGGCGCGGCGTTCAGATTCACCACGCCCATCGGCAGCTCGAGCGAGACCGGCGCGACTTTGCCTGGCGCAACCACCACGACGCGCGAGGCGCGATAGCCGAGCGTATCGTTGACGAAATCGAGTTCGTGCCGGCCGGCGGCAAGCATCAACCGTTCGGCGTCCGTGGTACCCAGCAGCCGTCCTCCTTCGCGGATCTCCATCGTGAATGGAGCCTTGACGGTCACCCAGCCCGACACCGGGCCGGCCGCGGCGGCGGTGCCGATTGGAACGACCAGAGACGCGGTGCCGCCAGCCTGAACCGTCACCGTGTGTTTCGCCGAAGCGCCGTCGTTTTGCAGCTCGACGCGGTGGTCGCCAGGCGTCAGATCGGAAATCGTCAGCGGTGCGACGCCGCGTTCTGTACCATCAACGAAAACCTTCGCTCCCGCCGGCTCCGATTGGACGACGAGATGTCCGGTGCTCGGCGCCTCTGTGAATTCGAGATACTGCGACACCTCAGCGCCTGCGGTCACATTCAGAGGAATCACACGCGGCACGCCCTTGCCACGCAGTTCGAGAATGTGCGATCCGGGGGCCACAGCCACGCGTGCCGGCGTGCGTCCCTTCGCAACACCATCGACAAAAATATCGATACCCGACGGATTCGACTGCACGTTCAGTGAACCCATCTGGGGTGCTGCTGCGGAACTGCCAAACAACTTGTAGCCGAGGACACCACCGCCACCGAGAAGGACTACGATTGCGACGAGGGCGGCAATGCGGCCGTACGAACGCGGTGCAGGCGTTGGAGGGGCCATAGGCGTTGCAGTGAAAAGGGCGTCGGGATTGAACAACGGCTTGGACTGCGCCGCCGGGGTAGTCGACTCGGGGATCGCAAGCGGATCCGGTCCAAGGAGATCGGTCAGTTCGCGCGTGCCTGCGAGTGAAGCATCTCTTCTGGCAGCAACCGGCTCAGTGACGGGCGCGCCGTGAGCTTGTTGCGAAGTGACCGCGTCGAATCTCGACTCGATTTCTTTCTCGATCCGTTTTGACGGCTCTGCATGCGCAGGCTTCGCGGCCGGCGGATCGACGGGCTTCGAGGCCGACGCCGCCACCGGATCGGCGTGGATGACCAGCTCCGGAGTTGGCTCGAGCAGCGACGCGATGTACCGCGACAGGAACGTCTCGAGCGCAACCGGCGCGGCGACATACATCCCTTCGTCGGACACGACGTCTTCGAGCGCGGCCATCGCCTCGGGTGCTGACGCGAACGAGCGGCGGACGTCGAGTTGCAGCGATCGCTCGAGCCACGTGCGCAGCGGCGGCGAGAGCGGCTGCTCCTCGCCGAGCGCGGAACGCTCGCGTGCCTGGTTCAAAAGATCGGGAACGCGATGCGGGTACTCGTCGGCGGCGAGCGGCCGTCCGAGGATCAGCGCGAGTGAGACGAGTCCCATCCCGGTCACGTCGGCGCGATGATCGAATCGTGGCAGACCGGCGCTCGGCGGCATCGCCACGCGGAACTCCTGCCACAGTCGATCGCGCCCGAACTGCAGCTGCTCAATCGCGGCCCCCAGCACGTGTTCGACGATGACCAGACGCGCGTTCGGCGTCACGATCAGACGTTCAGGAGCGATCAGCCCGTGGGCCACATCGCGCGCGTTCTCGTGCAGGACCGCCACAGCCGGGACCAGTTGTCGAATGAGGCACAGCGCGGCATTGATATCGAGTTGCAGCTGTTTCTCGTTCGCGACGCGAAGAAGGTCCGATAGCCGAGTGCCCTCGACGTGGTCCGAGACGATCGCGAGCGCGGAGGTCGGCGCCATCGCGCGATCGACGCGGCGGACACGAGCGTAGTACGCGTGCCGGAAGTTCGCGAGACGGGCGGTTCGCTCACGGAGCGCGAACTCAAAAGAGGGGACGGCGGTCAACGCCGGCCGCAGCCGCAGGATCTGCAGCAGCTCGCCAGTGGCGCCGTCAGCCGCGACGACCCGAGCACCGAGACCGTCGGAAAAGAGCGGCGCTTCCGGTCGATCGTTCGTCGCAAGACTGGACATGGCAACGGGACGCAGTGCAACGACAAGACCAACCCGCCAATTTTGAAAAAAGGCCGCAAGTCCTTGAGGGCCAGACACTCCCGACCACTTCGAGCGGCGTGGTGCGGGTGGGACCGTTTACAGGCCTGTCGCGGTCTCGCGAAAACTGTAAGCGGGTGTTTGATTCTGCACTGTCACCATCGAAGTTAGACCGCGCGTTTCGAATCCTTCTTGCGTTTCTGGCACTGGCTCTCCCGGTTCTTTACATTTCTTCTCGTGCGGCGACCGATTCCGCCGTCGTGTGACGACGGGCAGGGCGCGGTCTGGAGACCGCGCCAACTGATCTTTAGACTGCGCGTGGCTCGATGTAGCATTCCAATATGGTTTCAGTTCGTCGTTTGCTACTGTCACTTCTCGTCGTGCACTCAATCGCCGGCGGCCTTTCCGCCCAGGAGCATCGGGCATCGATCCGCGGCGTGGTTGTCGATCCCACTTCGAAAGGGATGGCGAACGTCGAGGTCCGCGTCTCCCGTGAAGAGACTGGCGAGACGCGATCGGTCCGGACCGACGACGAAGGGCGATTCACCGTGGCCGAGTTACCGGCGGGTGTGTACCGGGTGAACGTCCAACACACCGGATACGGTCCTTTCGTGGCGCGGAACGAGCTCGCCATGAACCAGGAAGTCTGGCTGCGCGTGCCGCTGCAGCTTGGCAGCGTTCTTCAGGCGGTGGACGTGAATGCACCCTTCGTCCCGGTGGATCGCGATACGCCGGCCCTGCACACGCTGATCGACGAACGCGCGACGACCGAGCTTCCACTCGACGGCCGCAACTTCCTCGAGCTCGCGCTTCTGGCGCCTGGCACCGTGCCGCCGCCACAAGGGTCGGCAAGTTCGGCGCGCGGTGACTTTGCACTGTCGATCAATGGTGCGCGCGAAGACTTCAACGGCTTTCTCCTCGACGGCGTCTACAACATCGACCCGAAGTTGAGCACGCCGGGCGTGCGTCCGCCGGTTGACGGCATCGGCCAATTCCAGGTGTTGACCTCGACCTACGATGCGTCGTTCGGGAGGAATGGCGGGGGACAGATCAACGTGATCACGAAGTCCGGGGCCAACCAATTTTCAGGATCGGCCTACGAATTCTTCCGCAATCAGGCATTCACGGCGCGCAATCACTTCGCGCCGGATGACGTGGAGGCACCCGACTACAACCGCCATCAGTTCGGCGGCTCGGTTGGCGGACCGATTGCCGCCAATCGGACGTTCTTCTTCGCCGATTACGAACACCTGTATCGTCGCGAGGGGATTACTAAGATCACCAACGTGCCGACGGCTGCAGAACGCAACGGCGACTTTTCACAGACGCTCTTCAATCCTCCGGCAAACATTTTTGCGATTGTCCCGGGCCAGCCGCCTGGCTTCCCGGGCAATGTGATCCCCCCCAACTTCCAGAGCCCGATAGGACGCGCGATCGCCGCGCTATATCCGCTTCCGAATCGGAATGTCGCCTTCGCCAACTACGTGTCCTCGCCGACGGGGCGCGACGACATCGATCAGGCGGATCTGCGCGTCGATCACTCGCTCGCCGACGGCTCGAGGCTGACGGCGCGCTACAGCCTGAGCGATCGCCGTCTGTTCGAACCATTCGCCGGCCCGGGGTTTCCTCTCATTCCGGGATTCGGCACGAACGTGCCGAGACGAGGACAAAACCTCGCCGCCACCTTCACCCATATGCCTGGACCACGCCTGGTCAACGACGTGCGGTTCGGCTACAACCGCGTCTCGATTGGCGTGTTCGCCGAAAACACTCAGATCGACAACCCTTCAGTCGGGTTGAAGCCGTTCGGCACAAACCCGCGCGACGAAGGGCTCAGCGTGATCTCCATCGCCGGGTACTCGCCGCTCGGACACGAGTACACAACCCCGCAGGAGAGCACGTCGGATACATTCCAAGTCTCCGACACGGCGACGTTTTCGCGCGGTCATCACCTGCTGAAGGCCGGGGCTGAGTGGTACGGGATCAAGCAGGCGGCGTATCGCGATGTGCAGTCGCGCGGCTTTCTGAATTTCATCACGCAGGCCTACACCGGCAACGCGCTCGCCGATCTGGTCCTCGGACTGCCGGCAATCACCGGCGGCGCACACCTCGACAACCCACAACAGCTGCGCGCGCACAGTTGGAGCCTGTTCACGCAGGACGACTGGCGTCCGACATCGTCGCTCACCCTCTCGGCTGGCCTGCGGTACGACTACATCGCGCCGCCGGTCGACAGCGATGACCGCGCCAATCTTTACGATCCGGCGACCGGACAGCTTGTGCAGGTCGGCACCGGGAACATTCCTCGCGGCGGGTATTCACCGGATCGCAATAACTTCGCGCCGCGTGGCGGCTTCTCGTGGGCGCTCGGTCAGGAAGCGATGAATGTGCTCCGCGGCGGATACGGCATCTACTACAACCTGGGAGCGCTCGCGACGTCGGAAGGGTTGTATTTCAATCCGCCCTACTTCAATCTCAACGTCTACTTCCCCGGCACGGGGGTTCCCGTCACCCTCGCCAATCCGTTTCCAAGCTCGTTCCCGGTTTTCATTCCACAGTCGGCGACGGCGTACCAGGCCGATCTCCGAACACCGTGGATGGAGCAATGGAACCTGAACCTGCAGCACATGATCGGGCAATCGCGATCAGTCGAGGTGGCCTACGTTGGGTCGCGCGGCCACGATCTGATTTCGGCGCGTGACCTCAACCAGCCGGCGGCCAGCCCGAGACTTCCCAACCTGCGGCCGAATCCCGCGTTTGCCGACATCACCTTCATCGAATCACGCGCGGCGTCTCGCTACAACGCGCTGCAGCTGCGGTATCAGCAGCGCCCCTCGACGGGCACGTGGATGCTGTTGTCCTACACGTTTGGCAAGTCGACGGATGACGCGTCGGGCTTCTTCACCAGCACGGGTGATCCAAACTTTCCGCAGAACAGCCTCGACCCTGAAGCCGAAAAGGGACCGTCGTCTTTTGATGTGCGTCACAGATTCACCGCGGCACTCACCCGTCCGTTGCCATTCGAGCCGGGTGAGTTTCTCGGCGACCTCGGGTTCTTCAGCAAGATATTCCGCAACACGGATGGCGAAGTCGTCGCCGCGGTTCACAGCGGACGGCCCTTCACGGTGATGCTGCTGCCAGACATCGACAACAGCAACACCGGGCGCTCGAATCTTGGTTTTGGCAACAACGATCGGCCGAATGTCAGCGGCGACCCGTCGCTGTCGTCGCCGACGCCGGATGCCTGGTTTAAAACGAGCGCGTTCTCGATGCCGGCGTTCGGCACGTTTGGCAACAGCGGTCGCAACACCTTGCGAGGGCCCGGGTATGCCAACGTGAATCTCGCGCTCGTCAAACATTTCCGATACGGCACACGTGGTCAGCTCGATCTGCGCGCCGAATTGTTCAATGTGATGAATCGCACAAACTACGATCTACCAGACTCGTTTTTTGGCTCACCCACCTTCGGGAAGATTCTTTCCGCCGGGAGCCCGCGGCGATTCCAAATCGGCGTCCGAACGACCTTTTAACGCGGTGCTTCGTACAAGCGCAGCAACCGGATCGCCCAGGGTGGTGCGTCGGTAACGGTCGCCGTTTGAGTGATTCGCACGAACCGCGCACTGACCGGCGCAAAGGAGATTGTGGTCGTCCCGGGAGATCCCTGCCCCTCGGCGACAGGCCGGCTCCACGTATTCCCGTCTGTCGACACCTGTACCTGATACGCGCGCGGGAACGTCGCAACCGCCGGCGTGCCGCGGCCGCCGCCCACAGTGGAAGAACTGAATTGCATCTCCGTCAGCATGACGGGCGACGGCAGTTCGACTTGCAGCCACATGCCCGGCTGTTGTGGCACGCCCGTCGTCCACCCCAGGAAGGTCAGCGCGCCGCCGGCGCTCGCGGTGTAGTTGTAGCCCCCTTCAGCATTCGCCTGCGGAGTGGGATGCCCTTCATGACTTGCTGACACTTTCCACGTTGCCGCCGGCACGAGCAGCTGCGGCAACGACGCATCCAGTTCGGTTACCGTCCACGGCGTTTTTCGATCCGCAGTCGCGCTGCGGACTCGTGCGACCTCTTCCGCCGTCGCCACCGCCGCCGTGTTTCCGAAACTGTTTCTCACGTACGAGACTACGTCGGCGATCCATTGATCTTTGTTCGACCCCATCGCGACCATGACCTGTGGATAGGTCTTGCCATCGATCGGGCCGGCGAGGCCATGCATCACCGCTTTGATCGCGAAATCACGATGCCCCACCACCCGCGCCGATCCTGCCAGCGATGGCGCGAGCGTCGCGCCTGCCGCTCCTCCTGGCGTGGGCGTTCCGCGTCCATCCGATCCGTGACACGCAAAGCACACCTCGGTGTAGATCACGCCGCCGCGTTCGAGACTGTTCTGTTGCTCCGGCGTCAAGGATGGACCTCCACGTCCCCCGCGGCCTCCTGCCGGTGCGTTGAGAATTCTGTCGGCGACGAAGCGAACGCCTCGCCCGTTGTTCTTATCCATTGCGGCCTTGATGGCCGTCTGACCATCCGTCACTTTCAACAGGTTCATCGTCAACATCGACTGGATCACGACATCGATGTCAGGATCTGCCGACAGACGGCGATAATCCGCGTCGAATGATCGATCACCGGCCTTGTAGAGCGTCTCGCTTGCCCGAAGCGCCTGGACGCGCAGTCGCGGATCCGGATCGGCGAGCACTTCTCGTATGAGTTGCGCGGTGAGGGCGTTCAGTCCTTCCAGCGTCCACAGCGCGTGAAATCTGGCCAGCTGGTTCCTTGAGGCGCGCACGATCGTCTGCAGCGCTGGCACGACGGATTTATCCTGCTTCAAGACGAGCAGCTGTTGCGCCGTGTCGCGCCACCAGCCATTCGGATGCGACAAGTGCGCGACGAGTTGAGCGGACGTTTCCTCCAACATGCGCGGACGCGTTTGATCTCGCGCAATCCCGTCGTAGGTGAGGCGCCAGATCCGGCCGTGGCCGGTGATCTTGTCAAGTTGATACTGTTTGATCTTGGCTCGAAGGTACGTGCCTTCCTTCGCCCACTCCGCACCTTCGATCATTCCGCGGTACAAGTCGGCAATGTAGATCGTGCCGTCGGGGCCGGTGGTGACATCTGCTGGCCGAAACAGCGGATCGAGCGATCGGATGAACTCCGATCGCGGGTAGACGTTCTGAAGCTGGGTGAGACCGTCGGTCTTGACCGGACGGAGCCGGCGAACGATGCGGGCGACCACTTCGCCGTGAAGGTAATCACCGATCAGGTCCTTCGGGAGTCGATCTCCGCGATACACCTCGTTGCCGGCGGCGGCCGTGGCGTAGATGAGCGATCCGTCTGGCAAGCGCGTGCCCGGAATGCCGGCCTGAATGTCACCGATCAGGATCGGCGCGCCCCACACAATGTTGAGATCCGGCTCGAGTTGATCGGGCGACGCGAAGTTGCCGTAGTGGATCGGAAACTGGAAGTAGCCGGGAACACCGCTCGCGCCGCCTTGGAACCAGACCTTGCCGTCGTTGTCCTGCGTCACTCCCCATTGCGAACTGTTTGGCCCGGTGGGTTCTCGCAACAGGCCGGTCGGTGTCCAGCGAATACGAAATGCGTTGACTGTGCTGTACATCCAGTTGTCCATCGCCCAGAACAGGCTGGACTGCTGAGACTCCATGTTGCCCGCTCGGCCAAAGTTCGTGGCAAACAACTCTTTCTTGTCCGCCACACCGTCATTGTCCGTGTCCGTGTACTTCCACACCTCATCGGCGTTTGTCTCCATCGTCACGATGGTGTTGGCGCCAAACGGCAGGACGAAGCGCGGGAATACGAGCTTGTCGATGAACACCGAGTGCCGCTCGTACGTGCCGTCGTTGTCTCGATCCTCGTGCATCGAGATCCGGCCCACGGGCGGAATGAGGTCGATCCCTTCCGGCGTCTGGTAATAGCCGCGGAGTTCAACCACGAACATGCGTCCGTTTCCGTCGAATGCGATTTGCGCAGGATCTTCGATGAGCGGTTCGGAAAGAAGAGGTGTGAGGCGATAGCCTGCCGGAAGCCAGAAACGCTTGACCTGTTCTTCAGGCGTGAGCGCCAGGACGGGCGGCTTGGCGGAAAGATCGGCACTGGCGTTCGCGGGATCGTTCGCATCCGGCGCGGCGCCTGGTCCGCGGCCGCCGCCGGGTGTTTGAATCGCTCCGCGCGGGGCGTTCTGCGCAACGAGCACGAGCGGCGCGAGGCATGAAGCCAGCAAAACCACCCAGACGGACACCGGTAGTCGTCGAACGAATTGAAGACCCATGGTGATCCTTCCTGACGCCGCGAATGATACTGCGTTACCCCTATCAAAGGTAAAAGGCTCTTTTCCCTTTTGCCTTTTGCCTTTTGCCTTTGTTCTAATCGCCGCATGGCAAAGAAGAAAGTGGTGCGGCGCCGCAAGAAGACGACACCGAAATCGCTCGGGCTCTCGCCGCAAGAAACTGGATCGGTATCAGACTCGGAACTCTCGAAGTTGACCGAACAGGTTCGCTCCGATGGCGGTATGGCACTGGCTGCCTACCGCGACCCGATCGGCGGGACCCCGGTGCTACTGGCGGCGCTTCCGATCGATCGCGTCGAGCCCACGCCCTTTCAGCGCGATCCCTCGCCGCCGCACGTCAAGCGCCTGATGGACGTCATTGAAAAGCTCGGCCGCTTTCTCGATCCGATCATCGCAATCAGGGAACACGACAGCTATTGGACTCCGAATGGCAATCACCGTCTTCAAGCCCTGCGAAAACTCGGCGCGCGCACTGTGGTTGCGCTGGTCCTGCCCGACCCGGAGGTCGCATTCAAGATCCTGGCGTTGAATACGGAAAAGGCGCACAACCTCAAGGAGAAGTCGCTCGAGACAATCCGTATGGAGCGCGCGCTTGCCGAGCAATCCGGGAATCGCCTCGAGCGCGAATTCGCCTTCGAGTTCGATCAGCCGGCGTTTCTCACCCTCGGCGCGGCCTACGACAAGCGGCCGCGACTGAGCGGTGGCGCGTACCAATCAGTGCTTCGGCGGATCGAAGATTTCCTGGATGAGCGTCTCACGAAGGCACTCGCGGAACGTGAGCGTCGGGCATCAAAGCTGCTGACGATCGACGACGAGGTGGGACGTATCGTTCAGAAGCTGAAGGGGCGCGGCTTCACCAGCCCTTATCTGCGCCCGTTCGTCATCGCACGGATCAATCCAATCAGATTTTCAACCTCCACCGAATTCGACGTCGACGATGTGCTCGATCGCATGCAGCGGGCGGCGACGAAGTTCAACGTCGAGAAGATCAAGCAGGAGGACATCGTCCGCGCGGGTGGTGCGCCTGAAGAAGAGTAAGGCGGGTATGTAAACCCCGCCCTACACCTGTCGCATCACTTTCCTAACCACTTCGACCAGTAAAACGTCATCGGCACTTTTCCGGTGTTGGTGATGCCGTGCATGACGTTGCCGGCGCAGTACATCATGGCGCCCGGGCCCACCTGGGTTGTCTTGCCAGCGCAGTAAATCTCGCCGGTACCAGAGGCGACGATCATGAATTCCTCCTCTGGATGCTGATGTGGCGGGTGTGGTGTCGACCCCGGATCCAGGACGCACATTCCGGCAACCATTCCGCTCAGTTCATCGGTCGGGCCGTTGTAGTGCGTGAACACGCGGCAGCCATCGACGGGCGCCGACGATTCGAGAGAATCCAGCCCGATCACCCCATCAGGCAGCTTCGCCCCGGTGGTCGAGGCGCTTACGACGTTGGGATTGGAATTAGCCATAGCGCCTGATCCTCCAGCATCACCGCGGTCTCGGTCAAGAAGACAAGATCATCGAGAACCGATCAACTCGAGAAAGCCGTTGACGATGGCGTTCTCCCCGCACCCCGGCTTCAGCCGTGAAGCGGTGACTTCATAGCTGACCGGTTCGAACGCGTCGTCATTAGGAATGTATCCGCTCGATCCGTTCGTGTGCGTCACCATGACGGTCGGTTTCAGACGCGATTCCCGCGACAGCCGTTGCGCGATCAGCGTGAACACCTCGCCTGAGACACCAGCCAACGCAACGTCATTGATGGCCAGCAGCGACAATCGAATATCTACCGGATCCGCGTCGGTGAACTTGTATTCCGCTCGTGGTGTTGGTCCGGGCTCGACGCGACGACCAGGACAAGTGACCACTTTCTGTCCGCCGCGAATGGATGCATCGGTCGTCGTCTTCACATCCGACGCAGCGCGGAGCACGGCTTCGCCCAGTATCTTCCCGAGACCATCGACGAGCGTAAAGTCTTCGCCGTTGGCCATGGAGACTGGATTCTGGTCGCCTGCGGCACCACTCGTCCACAGGGCGACGACGCCTTCTCCGGTTGCTTTCTCTTCTGGTTTGAGGCGGATGCGCATTCCGCCGTCGCTGCGAGGACGATCGTTCCCGAGGTAATGCTGCTCGACGAACCGTGAAGTTGCGCCCGCTAGATCACCGGTCACCTGATAGTTTTCGGGACCCATCACCACGGCGTGCACGCCGTAGTTGATCCAGAACGCGATCGGCTTCCCGGTCAGGTCCTCGAATCGGACCACGGTCACAGTCTTGTCTGATGGTCCGCTTTCATTGAAACCCAGCCACCATCCGCGACCCGCTGAGAATTCTCGCCGATTCACGTTGACGTACGCCGTTGTCGTGCCCACGCCAAAGCGAGCCGGCTGCAGCTGCGATTTCGCCTTCCGCACGGATTCCACCGCGCTGTTCTCGATCGTGTTGATGTAAGCAAGCTGCGCCGACGTGGCGTTGGCGGCGGGCAAAGTCGGCGCTCCATGATCGTGAACCGCCGACAGCAGGAGCCGTTCTGGCGGAATCCCCGTCTCGGCAGCGATCCGTCGGGATGTTTCCGCCCAAATCGCTTCCGGAACGAACAGCGATTCCCAGGCGACCAACGCCGCCTGCGATGTCCCATCGTCGAGCACGATGGCTCGGACGAACACGCGATCGTGAATGCCTTTGAAGCCTTGGGTGCGGCTCGCATAGCCTGCCATCGGTAGCGCCGCATCGGCTGCCGGCGTGATGTCCACGCGAGCGGCGCCGACACGCAATGGTCCCGCGTTCGCGGCAGAGACATGATGGAGCGACATTGCGCCACAGAACAGCGCAGCGGATATCCCCACGCGACGCATTTACTACCTCCAAACGCCCTTTGCTGCTTCTCTATCGGCGGATCACTGGATGGGGGCGACACACACCACACGAAACCCGATGCCGAAGTTGCGAAAGTCGGGATAGGGGAAGCGACCCGCGCCCTGCGGGTGATCCCGATCCGCGTACCAGGGCTGGCCGCGAACCCCCTGCACCACGGATGCGTCGTCTCCGGTCCCCGCCGGCGCCTCCGGGACCTCGAGATGAGTGGTGTCCCGGATCAAAGTCCAGTCACAGTTATTGCCCGTGAGGTCACTGATGCCCTCGGGCGTGTCACCCTCCGGGAAGACGCCGATAGGCGTCGTCCGCTTGAGCCGCGTCTCGGCCGTATTGCCCTTCGCAGGGTCGAACTGGCCGTCGTACGCATAAGGGCGGCGAGCCTGACCACGCGCTGCCGCCTCCCACTCGTGAACGGTGGGCAGCCGGTAGGTCCGGTCCGTCTGCGCCGAGAGCCACGCGCAGTAGGCGCGCGCCTCGTGCCAGCACACGCCCACGACCGGCTGCAGGGGTGCGTTGAGTGCGCTGTTGTCAAAAAAAAGCGGGCGCGTGTAGCGCCCGCCCGGCTGACCGTGCGACAACATCCAGGAGTCAAGCCAGGATTCAAACGCCGCGTCGTCCATTTCGAGGATCATCGCCCACGGGTCACCTTCATCGTCTTGTGAGAAATGATCCGACTGGCGCTCAAGCCACTCCTTGATCTTGGAATCCGGCCACGACCGTATGATCAGGCGACTCTCGCTCCATGCCCGTCGCTGGCCTTCTGTGGTGCCATGGCCCTCGCGCCAGGCCCGCGCGGCGTCCCCTTCCCACCAGCGTTCGTCGTCATAGCCGCCGGCGTCCATGAAACACTGATACTCGGCGTTGGTCACCGCGAACTGCCCGATCGCGAAGGTCGGCAGTTGCACCTCGATCTCCTCGTGTGGCTCCTGTGACGATGTGGCTGCGCCGATGCGATACGTCCCGCCCGCGACCGTGACCAGCGGCGGCAGCAAGTAGCCTCCGAATGGGCCAGTGCGTCGCTCGAATCGCGGGTCGCCCAGCGGCCCCAGCGCCAGCGCCGCATCGATGCGCGCCCGAAGGTCCGCCGCACGGTCCCGCGACCGCGCCACCAGCGCCGCGCGCAGCTCGGCCCTGAGAGTGTCGCCCACCGTGACTCCCGGCGCCACCGCGCAGCGGCCCGCCAGCGGCAGGTTCGGCGCCATCAGATCGCGCACGAAGCCGTCCGCATCCGGCGTCATCGCCGCCGCCACCTGCGTCGTCTCCTCCCAGCCCGTCGCCGGCAGCTCCGGCAGGCGCTCACCCCGACCCAGCGTGGCGAGCAGTTCGTGTACGCCCGGCGCGATCGCCGCTGCCCGCCACTCCACTTGGACCAGCTCCGGCTCCGGCCGTTCCGCCAGCACGCGGGCCGCGAAGAACTCCTGAAACAGCTGGTGCGAGAACTGCACGTCGGTGTCTCTGGCCCCCTGGATTGCCTCGAGCAAGTTGAGCTGCTGCGCGGCCCGGACGATGTCCGGGGCGCGCCGGTGATCGAGCCGAGCCAAGACCTCTGCCTCCGGCGCCCGGACTTGCCGAGCGCTCTCGCGCCATTCCTCGTGCGGTCGGGCGGTGCTGCGCTGCATGGCGAAAGCCAGCGCGCTCAGCCGGCCGATGAGCGGCCCGCGCGCCGGCAGTTCGTGGGGCGCCGTCCCGCGTGGCGGGCGGTGCAGCCACGCCCGGTCGCGCTCGTGGAGCAGCGCGTCCGGCCCCTCCTCGACGAACAGGGACGACCGCGCCGTGATCTCGCGCTGTAGGGCAGCGCGGATGAACCCCGCAAACAGCGCGGCCCGACTCGCCGGCAGCGTCCCGTCCGGGCGAATCTGCCGCACCAGCAGGTCGAGGAAGAACGGCGTGTTGTACAGCGTGAGCTGACGCTCATCGGTGGTGATCCTGGCATAGGTGGCCTCCGCGTGCTTGGACGCGTAGTGCCTGAGGAACTCTCGGATCTGATCAGCGGAAAGCGGCTGCACCTCGGCCTGCGACACCAACACCTCCGGGCTGCTCAGACCGGCGCCGATGTCCAGTGTCCGGCAGGTGAAAACCGCCCGGTTCCCGTCCCTGACGAAAGCGGGCAGCATGTCGCGCCACCGGTCGATACGGGCGCCGAGGTCCCCGTGGTGGCCCACCTCGTTCAGCGCATCGGCCATCAGCAGCAGCCGACCCTCCCGCCGCAGCGTGTCGAACGGCTCCAGCCCGTGCCCGGCCTCGGCCCAGCGTCCGCGCAACCACGTCAGCGGGTCGGGATCGTCAGCGGTGTACGCATTCAGCGCGACGAAGAACGGGATGGGCGCCGAGGGATCGGCCAGACACGCCCGCGCGGTTTCGGTCTGCAGATGGCGCAGCAACACACTCTTGCCGGCGCCCGGCGCCCCCAACACCACCACCGCGTTCGCCGGCGCCCGGTGCGCCAACTGGGCCAGCAGATCCGGCAGGTCGCGCGCCTCGATGCCTGCATCAGCCCAGCGGCCCGCCTCTGCGTCGCGACCTTGGTCGAGCAACACCCGCATCCGCACGAACCGCTCGTCGATGCGATAGCGCTGGAGGCGCGGGTCGTCCAGCACGCGCTGGCAGTAGGCCCGCAGCCGCTCAGTCGGCGAGATGAGAGGAGGCGGGGGCGCGGTGGCGCCGGGTGGTCGACCCTCCGCATGGCTGCTCCTTGCCTCTCCCGCCAGATCCTCGCGCAGCGCCTGCAGGTCGAGCAGCAGGTCTCTCATGCTCTGATAGCGCTCGTCCCGATCCTTGCGCAGCGCTTTGCCCACGATGCGCTGAAGCTCCGAGGGAACATCCGGGTCAAATCGCGCCAGTGGCGCGGGCTCCCGATCGAGGATGGCCGCGATGACGTCGCTGCGGCTCTCGCCAGCGAACGGGCATCGCCCTGCGACCATCTCGTAGAGCGTCACCCCCAGCGACCAGATGTCGGTCCGTTGGTCCACCTCGCGGCCACGGACCTGCTCGGGGGACATGTAGGCGGCCGTTCCCAGCACGGTGGCCGCGTCGGTGTGCACCATCGTGCGGGTCGCGGCCGCCACGTCGCTCGGCGAGGAGGCCACCAGTTTCGCAAGCCCGAAGTCCAACACTTTGATGAAGCCGTCGGGTCGGATCATCACGTTTTCGGGCTTGATGTCGCGATGAATGACGCCAACGGCATGGGCGGCGGTAAGTGCGGCGGCAACTTGCACGGCGAACCGGATCGCCTCCGGAAGTGGAAGATGGCCGCTGCGGAACCGCGCACGGAGCGTCTCGCCCTCGACCAGTTCCATCGCGATGTACCGCTGGCCGTCCGCCGTCTGGCCCAACGCGTAGATGTGTGCGACGTTTGGATGATTGAGTGCCGAGGCCGCCCGGGCCTCTTGCTCAAATCGGCTGATCCGCGACGGGTCGCGCGTGACCTCTTCCGGCAAGAGCTTCAGGGCGACGCGGCGGCCCAGTGTCTGCTGGTGCGCCGCCCAAACCTCTCCCATCCCTCCCGCACCGAGTAAGGTGAGGAGCTGGTAGTCGCCGAGGGGCTCGCCAGGACGCATTCAGTGGCTCCGTTTGGGGGCGCCATTATAACGGTCGAGTGCAGCAGGGACCGTGCAGCCTACCACTCCTCCCCGATGAAAGTGCCCAGCGAGCCTGTCAGCTATTTGGCTCTGATCCGATTCGGTGGACGGGTTGCCTAAGTTGATAACCGGTCAGATTCTTTTTCCATTCTAAGAACTATTGATGGCCGTGGGCGCTTTTATGAACCGGCTTGTCAAGTCAGCTGGTTGGCCGTAGCGGCGTCCGATCCTCAGGCCAGACCTCCAGTGAGCGCGCGCAGCCCTCTCAACCAGCAGGAGGGATGGGCGCGCGAACGGGTTCGAAGCGTCACCGTCATCAAGCACGTCACCTCGCAGAATGTCAGCGAGGTCGCTCACCCTTTTATGCGCGCTCTCTTGGGCACGGTCTTGCGCCGGCGCACGATAAGGATCCGAGGAGGAGGAGCAGCGCCCTCTGTGGGACGGCTCTCGACTGCGGCCAAGCGCCACACGCGCGCTTGCTCCTCCAGCTTGATGACCCTCTCTGAGCCCCTACATGGCCGCCCCGGCCTCGCGACCCTGCCTCGCTTCCGGATCGAACTGCGCGGAGCGAATCCGATTCGCGCGATATTCGGATTCGTCCCGCCACATCGCAAAGAGAATGCGGGCCAGGCGTCGCGCCAGGGCCACCATCGCGACCTTCTTGCCGCGTCGCCGAGTAATGGCCAGCGCCCACTTCCGAAGATCGGCGGTGTGGGGAGAGGACGACCGCGACAGGCGCCACGCGGCCTGAACCAACAGCGACTGCACATGCGGATGGGCGCTCCGCAGAATGCGACCACGGTACTGCCGCTCACCCGAGCTGTACTCCCGTGGCACCAGCCCAAGGTAACTGGTCACTTGGCCAGCGCCAGTGAAGCGACCGACGTCATCGAGTGCCGCAACAAAGGCGGCTGCGGTGATCGGACCGATGCTCGGCACCGTCGTCAGCCGTTTCACCATGCTGTCGTTCGCCACCATGGCGGCGAATTGATCGTCGGCGCTCGCGAGCTCGTCGTCGAGCACTTCGATGACGCTGCGCAATGGCAAAAGTGTGACTTTTATCGATTCCGGCAAATCCAGTGCATCGAGCCGCGTCAGGAAGGTTTCGGTTCGACCGCTGCGAAGGCGGAATCCGGCGGCTCGCGTGATCGCGCGGGCCAGCGAGATGGCTCGCGTTCGGGCCTGCACCAATTCCTGGCGGACATTGAGTTGCGACTGTACCGCCTGTTGCCGCGCGGATCGTCGATGCGCCGGACGATAAATCCCACGCTGACAGGCTTCGGTGAGGGCGGCGACATCCCGTTGGTCGGTCTTCACTCGGCGGCTTCGTTGACCATACATCGGGGCGTAATTGGGATCCGCGACGATGACCTCATGACCAAGCGTCTCGAGGTGCTGTGCGACCCACTCACTTTCCGTCGACGCTTCGAGGAGAATGCGCATCCGGGGGCGACCCCAGAACGTGGCGGTGAATCGGTCTCGGGTCGTCGCAATGCGACGGTCAATGACTTCGCCCGTGTCTGTCACGATCCGAATCTGACTTTCTTTCTTGTGCAGATCGATGGCACCATACTCCACGGCTGGTCTCCTTCTCTGCGCCTCAAAAGCGCGTGTCGTTATGTGGAGCGCAAGCTACCACGTCACTGAGGAGATCAGCCGGTTCATCCTATCTGTGGGAAACCGCGTTCTGTGCGGTTTTCCAAGTCGCTGTGGGCGCGTTCTGTGCGGCCGCAGCGACGTCAGCGTCCATGGCCGCGCGCCGTTCAAATTCGGCCGGACTAATGTAGTCCAGCGTGGAATGCCGGCGCCGCTGGTTATAAAACACCTCGATGTAGTCGAATAACGCCATCTTGGCTTCGCTGAAGCTGCCGAAGCGATCGGCCGTCTCGCTCTTCACCGAGGAGAAGAACGCTTCCATCACGGCATTGTCGTGGCAATTGCCGCGGCGGCTCATCGAGCACGTGATGCCGTGCGCGTCCAGCGCGCGTTGATAGTCCTCGCTGGCATAGGTGGACCCCTGGTCGGAATGATGGAGGAGGCCGGTGTCGAGAGACCGCCGCTTCAATCCCATCTGCAGGGCCTTCAGGGTCAGGTGGCGATCGTTGCTCGCGCTCACTGCCCAGCCCACGACGAACCGAGAGAACAGATCAAGGATCGCCGCGAGATACAGCTTGCTGCTCTCGCCAATCACGAACTCGGTCGTGTCGCCGACCCAGCGCCGATTCGGTCGATCCGCCGTAAACTGCCGATCGAGCAGATTCGCGGCGACCGGTTGGTCGTGATCGCTCATCGTCGTGCATGTGAAGCGTTTCCGCATCCGTGCTCGGAGTCCTTCTGCCTGCATTAACCGAATGACCCGCTTCCGGCTCACGTGCTCCTGATGGTCGTCGCGTAGATCGCGGTGAATGCGCGGGCTGCCATACCGACCTCTGCTCGCCGTGAACGACGCGCGGATCAGCACTTTCAATTTGTGGTCGTGGGTGGTCCGCGCCGAGTCGGGCCGCTGCTGCCACGCATAGAAGCCGCTGCGCGTGACCCGCAGACAGCGACACAACAGGCCGAGCGGGTGGTGCGCCTTCTCCGTCGCGATGAAGCGAAACTTCACCGCCGCTCGTTCGCGAAGAAGGCTGCCGCCTTTTTTAGTATCTCCCGCTCTTCCCGCAGAATCCGATTCTCTTTCCGCAGGCGAGCGAGCTCCTCGCGCTCACTCGAGGTCAGGCCGGTTTGGCCGCCGGTGCGATCGGCGCGAGCTTGTTCGACCCAGTTGCGCAGCGCCGTCGCACTCAAATCGAGGTCCCGAGCCGTCCCACTGACGGTCTTGCCTTCATCGAGGACCAGGCGAACGGCTTGGGCTTTGAAGTCATCATCGAATCGCCGGCGCGGCCGGCGTTTGGGGGTATCTGCCATCAGTCTGGACATCGTATCCGCCTTTCGGAAGATGTCCACCAAACCGGATCAAGCGCAATTGATTTCCAAAGACACTGAGAGATGTCCGAAGTGGTTTAAGGAGCACGCTTGGAAATTGATTTCCTCCGCGCGTGCTGACGCATACCGAAACTCACCAACGCACGTCCGATCAACGACTTCCTGCAACACTGATGTTCGTCGGCACGTCACCGTAAGTCGCAGTGTTTGCCCTGGGTTTCAGGGAGCATGTGACACAGTTCTGACACAGTCGCTGTTCTCGCTTAGGCCGATGTGCGCTTGCATCCGGCTTGCGCTCGCGATGTTCGCCGGCGAGGTGACGACGGAGCCAGCACAACACAGTCGAACCTACGCAGCGGTAACGACGACGGCGCGGCACTTCCTGCCGCCGCTGCGTCGATACGCGTGCGGAATGGTCGAATCAAAGTAGATCGCGTCACCCGGCTCGAGCGCATGCTCCTCCCCGTTCATGTGGACGGTGAGGACGCCGTCGATCACGTAAATGAACTCGACCCCGGCGTGGTCGTGCGGCCGTAGCTTCTCGGGTGCGACCGGCAGAAATTCGGCGTAATAGCAGTTGAACCGGCGCTCGGTTGCCGGGTAGTCGAGCGACGCGAACCGATAGGCGGCCTCGCGCCCGCCGGGGCGCTCGGGGAGTTCCACTCGCGCGTTCTTCCTCGTCACCGCGACGAGCGGTTGGTCACGCGCCCCCGCGAAGAAGAACTCCAGGCCGACGCCGAAGACGAGCGCAATCCGCAGCAGGGTTGGCAGCGTGGGGAAGAGACGGCCGCGTTCGATCTTCGAGAGCAGCGCTGGCGACAGCCCGGTGTGCTTGCCCATGTCGACCAGGCCGATCTTCTTCTTCAAACGGAGCGCCCGAATCTTCGCGCCAATCCCGTAGTCGTTCAGTCCGTCCTGCAGCGTCTTCGACAGCATCGGCTCCCTCGTTTTTGACCGAGGTTCAAAAATCCGCGGCGCTTTGTCGCGGGGTTCACACGACTTTACGAGCGGCGCGCATTGTCATTGCATGACAATTTAATTTCATTATATTCAAAGACAGGAGGTCACACATGAAAGCTATGGGCAGGGCCGGTGGATCCAGCCGGCGACCCACCAGGCGTAATCCGGACATAACTCGGTTCACCGTTCAAGGAGTGCACATGAAGAAGAAGATGCTGACATTCACCTCGCTCGCGCTCGTCGCGTGCCTCGCGGCGGTTTCACCGGCACGCGCGCAGCAGACCAAGGACATCGTCGACACTGCGGTCGCGGCCGGATCGTTCAAGACGCTCGCCAAGGCGCTGGCGGCGGCCGACCTTGTCGGGACGCTCAAAGGACCTGGCCCGTTCACGGTCTTTGCCCCGACCGACGAGGCGTTCGCGAAACTGCCCGCCGGCGTGCTGGACAACCTGCTCAAGCCGGAGAACAAGGCGATGCTCGTCCGCGTGCTCACGTATCACGTCGTGCCGGGCAAGGTGATGGCGGCGGATGTCGTCAAGATCAGATCCGCGAAAGCCGTCAGCGGTGACGCGCTCAACATCAAGGTCGCCGGCGGCGACGTGATGGTCGGCAAGGCGCGAGTCGTGAAGACCGACATCGCCGCGAGCAACGGCGTCATTCACGTGATCGACCAGGTCCTGCTTCCGCCGGGCGAATAACTGAACGGTCATGGCCGGAACAATCCTCCTTACCGGCGCCAGCGGGTACGTCGGCAGCCGCCTTCTTCGAGTGCTCGAGGAAGGTGGCTGCCCGGTACGGTGCCTCGCGCGTGAGCCCAGGCGCGTCACGCCGAGCCGTGCGTCCACCGCCGTCGTCGCAGGAGACTGCCTCGACGAAGCGTCGCTGGTCGCGGCAATGGACGGAGTCGATCAGGCGTATTACCTGGTGCACTCGATGGCGAGCGGCCCGGGCTTCGCCGTGCTCGATCACCGTGCCGCATCGAACTTCGGCCGCGCGGCCGCCCGCGCCGGCGTACGCCGCATCATCTATCTTGGCGGACTCGGCGATGCGCCGGAATCGCTCTCGACGCATCTGAAGAGCCGCATGGACACGGGAGAGGCGCTCCGCGAAGCGGGCGTGCCCGTCGTCGAGTTTCGCGCCTCGATCATCGTCGGAGCGGGACGCTTGTCGTTCGAGATGATTCGCGCGCTGGTCGAGCGCCTGCCCGTCATGATCTGTCCGCGATGGGTCGACACGCGTACGCAACCGATCGCCATCGACGATGTGCTGGCATATTTGAGCGCGGCGCTCGACCTGGCCGACGAGTGCGGCGGAGTCTTCGAGATCGGAGGTTCCGAGGTCGTTTCGTATCGCGACATGATGCGTGAGTACGCGTGGCTGCGCCGGCTGCAGCGTTTCTTCCTATCAGTGCCGGTGCTCACACCTCGGCTGTCCGGTCTGTGGCTCGGGCTCGTCACGCCGGCCCATGCGCGAGTCGGACGCGCGCTCGTCGAAGGGCTGCGCAATCCCACTGTGGTGCGTTCGCCGGCCGCGCGCGAGACGTTCGAAATCCAGCCGATGCCGCTACGCGAGGCGTTCAGACGCGCGATCGACGAGAACACGGGCTCGCAATACAAGGTCGACACCCGGGTGGTGACGGTCGATGCGCCGCCTGCGGAAGCATTTGCGCCCATCCGACGGATTGGCGGCGCCACCGGGTGGTATTTTGCCGACGGGTTGTGGCGGCTGCGGGGCTGGCTCGACCGATGTATGGGCGGTGCCGGCATGCGACGACTCCGGCGCGATCCCGACGACTCGGTGGTCGGAGACCTCATCGACGGGTGGCGCGTCGAGGCGTACGAGCCTGACCGCCTCCTGCGCCTCTCGGCCGGGCTGAAGCTGCCGGGACGCGGATGGCTCGAGTTCCGCGTCGAGCCGCTCGACGCCGGCGCGCGCTCGCTGATCCGCCAGACGGCGATTTTCGATCCGCGGGGCGTGGCGGGACGCCTGTATTGGTACGGCGTGCTGCCGCTTCATGCGCTCGTCTTTCGCGGCCTGCTGCGGCGGATCGCGGAGCATGCCGGGCCGCGCTTGGCGCCCGCGCACGCATCGACATTCACATATGGATCGATCATCGGCGCGCCGACAGCCGAGGTGTTCCGCTGGCACGAGCAGCCCGGAGCGCTTGCGGCGCTGACCCCCGCGCCCCTCGTGCGGATCGAACAGCAAGCGGGCGGCATCCGCGACGGCGGACGCGTCACCGTGTCGATTGGCGTCGGTTCCCTGCGCGTGCGTTGGGTGCTTCGGCACTACGGCTACGTCACCGGCCGGCGATTCTGCGACGAGCAGGTACGCGGTCCCTTCGCTGCGTGGCGGCACACGCATCTGTTCGAGCCGATCGGCTCTTCGCAAACGCTTTACCAGGACCGGATCGAGTTCGCCGTCGCGCGCAACGGGCCGCTGAACCGTCTCGCGGCCGCCGTACTTCGGCCCGTGCTCACGCTTGCGTTCGCGAACCGTCATCGAACCGTGCGCGCGGCCGTCTCCTCTGCGCATCCGAAGATCGCGCGTCGATGGGCTGCGATAATCGCCGTTGCCGCGGCGGCGACGCTGCAGCCGGCGAGCGCGCGCGCCCAGATGTTGGCGGTTCGGACGGTTCCGTTCGTCGATCTGGATCGATATGCGGGCGAATGGTTCGAGATCGCGCGGTTCGAGAACCGGTTTCAGCGACAGTGTGTGGGGGATGTGCGAGCCAGCTACGCCAGGCGCGCCGATGGAC
>DASTVZ010000071.1:0-3556 GCA_035758845.1 Vicinamibacterales bacterium | reverse complement strand
ATCGGAATGACGTTGAGGCGGTAGTACAGATCTTCCTGGAACCGGCCGTCGGCAACCATTTGACGAAGGTCACGGTTCGTTGCCGCAATCACCCGTACGTCGACGCGCTGGGTGCGTTCCGAGCCCAACGCCTCGAACTCGCGTTCCTGCAGGACGCGGAGCAGCTTGGCCTGCAGCGCCGGACTCATCGTGCCGATCTCATCCAGAAAGATCGTCCCGCCGTCGGCCAACGCAAACTTGCCTTTCTTGTTCGCGGTCGCGCCGGTGAACGCCCCCCGGACGTGGCCAAAAAGTTCCGATTCGAGGAGCGTCTCCGGGATGGCGGCGCAGTTCACTTTGATCAGCGGCATTTCGCGCTGCGCGCTGTGAAAGTGAATCGCGCGGGCGACCATCTCCTTGCCAGTGCCGGTCTCTCCGGTGATGAGAATCGTGCTCTTCGACTTCGCGACGAGCTGCGCCGTGTTGATGACGTCTTGCATGCGGCGGCTGCGGCCGACGATGCCGTAGTGATTGAACTCGGCGTCGCGCTCGCTAATGAGGTAGCGATGCTCCGTGCTGAGCCGTTGATGTTCAAGCGCGCGGTTGACGACAACAAGTAGTTCATCGACTTCAAAAGGCTTTTGCAGGTAGTCGAGCGCCCCGAGCTTCATGGCTTCGATCGCGCTTTCGACGGTAGCGTGCGCGGTCATCATCAGAATCTGCGGCCGGTCGCCCTCGGCCGTCGTCGACACCAGTTCACGGATCAAATCCGTGCCCGTCAGTTCAGGCATCAGGTTGTCGACGACGAGGACGTCGAAAAAGCGCTGACCTAACAACCGTTGCGCTTCGCGGGCACTGCCGGTCGCCACGACTTCGTGCCCCTCTTTGCGGAGCGCCGACGCAAGCGCGTTGAGGATCTTTGTTTCGTCGTCTACAAGGAGAATGGACCCACTCATGTCTAATCAGGTGTCTTTTCCCTTTTCCTTTCCCTTTTCCTTTCCCTTGTCCGTTTTCTCACTGCTCGCGGGGCCCCACCCCCGCTCGCTCTCGCTGGGCGGCTTCGCGCCTCGCTCGGGCCGCAGGCGCTTTCCCTTCTAAGAAGTCACCGGCAATTCGATCCGGACATCGGTGCCTTGTCCTGGACGGCTCGTCACTGTAATGGTACCTCCAAGTCCCTCGATGATGCGGCGGGTGATCGCGAGCCCCAGGCCGGTGCCCGTTCGGCGGGTCGTGAAGAATGGATCGAACACGCGGGAGAGATCATCGGGCGCGATCCCCACGCCGCGATCGCGAACCTCGATCGAAACGCGCCCGGGTGTGGCGTTGCGCGTGACCAGTTCGATGGCGCGTGCTGGCGCCGCAGGCCGGTCGGTGCGCGCCAGTACCGCGTGCCGCGCATTCGTCAGTAGGTTGACCAGCGCGAGTCGAACCCGCTCTCCGTCGGTCACGATCTCTCCAATATGACGATCGAGATCGAGATGCGCGGCGACGCCCGGCTCCTCACTGCCCACCGCGCGGGCCGCATCCTCGCAAAGCGCGTTGACGTTCACCGCGGCCAGGTCGAACTTGATCGGCCGCGCAAAGTCGAGCACCTCGGTGACAATGCGATTGAGCCGCGTGACCTCGTCGTCAATATCCGCGATCGCGCCGTCGACCTCGGGTGAATGGCCTGTTCCTTGTTTCAGCGTGCGAAGCGCGGTGCGGATGATCATCAGAGGGTTCCGGATCTCGTGCGCGACGACGGTCGAGAGCCGGCCCAGGGAGGACAACCGTTCACGCTGAGCCGCCTCCCGCTGAAACCGCGCGATCGAGTCGGTCATCGTGTTGAACGTGTTGGCGAGGAGCCTGGCGTCTTCATCTTCCCAGCGGGCATTGGGTGAGAGTGCGATTTTTCGCGTCAGGTCTCCGGTCGTCGCCATCTCGCGCATGGTCGCCGTGATCGTGTCGAGCGGACGTGTCACCGTGCGTGCCACCGCGTAGCTGACGAGGGTAGCCGCCATGACCGCGAGAAACGCCGTGACTGCCAGCTCCCGATGCACGGCATTCAGAAAGCGAAGACGTTCAGTACGGGATCGCAAGATCAGCGCCGTCGCGACCGGTCCTTTCGCAGACGACGCGTGGTTGACGCTCGCTTGCAGCGGCAGGACGCGACTGACCGCGACGTACTCGCCGTCGCCGAGCTGGATGACATGAACATCCTCGGTGCCGACGAGGGTTTCGAGCTGCGAACCATATTGCTCCGGAAGCGTTGACGCCTCGACGCGGCCGTCCACGGCGAAGGCGATCTCGCTGTTTGTGAGCCGTTTGAACTGTTGCGCCGTCTCCGCGTCGAGACTGAAACCGACCGTGACAGTGCCGACAAACTCAGGATCCGAGCCGCGCGACACGACAAAACTGGGGACGGTGACGACCTGAATCACACCGCCCGTGTACGGCCAGAGGGACACCGTCTCTTTGCCGCGTTTTGCATCGGCCACCGCTTCGCGCAACCGGGTCGCGGCGTCGTCAGGCTTCAACCGGCCGCTCGATGCGAGCACGGCGCCCGCGGGATCGGTGACCAGTAAGAGATCGCATCCAATCTGTCCCTGGTAACGGTCCGCGATCGGTTTGACGGTCAGGGGATCCGTCGTCATGGCCGCCTTCATGTTCGACAGATCCGCGACCAGGCGCCCTTCGCGCGCAAAGTGTTCGAACATGCGCGTCCGAAATTCCTCGAGGAGCGTTCCCGCTTCGTTGATACCGCGCCGCAATTCGTTTTCCGACTGTGCCGTGACCGCGACGTTGACGCGGTACACCGCGACCGCGATCGCGACCACCGTCAGGATCGCACTGGCGAAGAAAATGCGGTTGGTGAGCGAGGAAAAAAGGTTCATCGACGGCCGAGCGCGAAATTCACTTCCACTTCGCCCCCTGCGTCGGGCACGACGACGCGCCGGGATTCGAGCGGCGCGGATTCATTCCAGGCAACCACCGTATACGTCCCGGGCGGTACGTTTTCGAGGCGATAGACGCCGTTGCTATCGGAGAGAGAAAAATATCGATGCGCGAATACCAGTATGAACGCGCTCATGTGCGAATGGATATCGCAGAACACGCGCACGATACCGGGACGGTCGAACCGAACCGACTTCGAACGGCCGGCGGCGTAGCGTCCAAGATCGAAGGACTTTGTCTTCGAGAGCGAAAAAACGTTGTGATACGTGTGATCGTTGTTGGGAAAGTCGACTATGGTCCCGGCAACAATCGGCAGCACGTGCGGCACGAACGTTTCATCGCGCTGGTCCATACGCGGGCGCGTTTCCTCACGAGTATCGAACGCAGCCCGCGGTGCGGGATCCAGGTAGACGACGCTGCGGCGATCCGGCGCCTCGTGCGTCTTGCCCATCCCGAGATCGGCGACGCTCACCCGCGGCGCACTGTCGCTCGGAGTCTGCCGGAGTTCGACGCGTCCGCGGATGATGCCGTTCGCCGGCGCCGTGGTCGGCGGCGCGTCCGAACCGACGTGCACCGTCGCCGCTGACATCAGTCCAGCCACCAGCGCCGCCAGGCAGGATCTGATGGACATCAAAACCAGTAC
>DASTVZ010000240.1:0-6470 GCA_035758845.1 Vicinamibacterales bacterium | reverse complement strand
GTTGTCGTTGATGGCGATGGTCTCGACGTTCGATGTTGACGTCTGAGCCGAGAATGCTGCCGCCGTGTGGGTGATGGTCGCGACACTGACGCCAACGACAAGCAAGCGTACGCGAGGCATGAGTACCTCCGTCCTTCGGATAGAATGGGTGCAGGAGTCTTGTAACACAAAGCGAGTGAATCTGAAATTGGCGGATTCTGGTGGTCGATTGGGCCCTCAATCAGAAATCAGCAATCAGAAATCAGCAATTTCAGTATTCTCTCTGCATGTCCGCTCACGCCGTACTGGTCACCGTCTCCGATCGTCCGGGCATGCTGTTCGGCATGACCGGCGTCCTCGCGAATCATCAGGCAAACATCACCTACGTCGATATGCACGGCGGCGGGGGAGCGCTGTCAGACACATACTTCGAATTCACACTTCCTGACGGTACCGCGTTCGAGAGTGTACTCCGCGAGCTGAAAGCGGTGGACGGAGTCGTTCAGGTCGAAGAAACGCCGTCTCTGATCAAGATCTATGGCAAGCGCATCATCGTGATGGGAGGCGGGGCACAGGTCGGTCAGGTGGCACTCGGAGCGATTACTGAGGCCGATCGCCACAATATCCGCGGAGAGCGCATCTCGGTGGACACGATTCCACTCGTCGGCGAAGCGGAATTGGCCGCCGCGGTTCGCGCGGTGGTGCGGCTGCCGCGCGTGCGCCTGCTCGTCCTCGCCGGATCGCTGATGGGCGGAGAAATCACGCGCGCCGTCGAGGACGTGCGTCAGAAGGGCACCTATGTGATCTCTCTCAACATGGCCGGAAGCGTTCCCGACGCAGCCGACCTGGTCGTCAGCGATCCCGTGCAGGCCGGTGTCATGGCGGTCATGGCCGTTGCGGACACGGCCAAGTTCGATATCGTGCGGCAGCAGAAGCGGCGGTATTAGCATTTTCAGTGTTAACCTCGCCAGGACGCGATTCGGGTGCCCTATGAGAACCACGCTTTCCCTTCTCGTCGTATTACTTCTGTCGGTGCGCGCGGTCCCGACATCACCAACGCCGCTCACCTGCGACTTGCGCGAGTACAAGTCTCAACAGGGTTTGACCGCCACGATGGCGGAGAACATGCTCGTGGTGACCTGGAAAGGCGAGCGCGATGCTGAGATCCGCGCGCGCTATGCGATCGATGCGGGGCAACCGGTCGTCCGCGATCTCTCGATCCGCAAGTCCAATGCGGCGTGGGTGACGCTCGGCGAGAACCTCACGCCCGAATATCGCGTCGTCACTGGCGTGAGGCGGATGTCGACACAGCAGGCGGATCCCTTGCGTGCGGCCGGGATCGAGCTGACGCCAGAGGTCATCGCAAAGAATCGCTGGTATGCGTTCTGGGACGCGCCGCTCTTTATTCCGCCACCGCCTGCACCCGGACGGAGCCAATCGGCGCGCACGCTTGGTCCACCTCGCACCGAAGCAGAAATCCATCGGGCCAGCGCGACGTTCAAGAGCGACGCATGCGCTGTGAAGACCGACGGCAATAGTCTGGAAACCACATTTCCGGGTCTGACGATGGGGAGATTCGCGGGTGATCTGCGCTTTACGGTGTATCGCGGCACGAACCTGATCCGGATGGATGCGGTGGCGAGCACAAACGACGAATGGGTTGCCTACAAGTACGACGGAGGGCTTCGAGGGTTTTCGACGGCGATCACGCCGCGAGTTCGATGGCGCGACACCGGCGGTCACGACCAGCAGTACGCGTTCGGCGGTGTTCCCGGGGAGACGATCGTCCCGCTCAAGGCGGCCAATCGTGTGCTCGTCGCGGAAGGCAAGGGCGGATCGATCGCGACCTTCCCGATGCCGCATACCTTCTTTTTCACGCGCGAAGTGGACACGAATCTCGGATATGTCTGGTATCGCCTCGATGAGGGAAAGCGATTCGCGCTGGGGGTGCGTCAGGCAGATCGCGAAGAGGTCGCGCAGTACGTCGAGAACTTTGCGCTCTTCAATGCGCCGCCAGGCACGAAGCAGCGCATGGGCATGTACTTCTACGTGAGCCCTGATTCGAACGAAGCCACTCGCCAGGGAGTGCTCGCGTTCACGCACAACGATGCGTTCAAGCCGGTTCCCGGCTACAAGACGATGGTGAACCATTTTCATCTGCGGTTTACCGAGCGAGTGCGTGCCTCCGGATCCTTCGACACGCCGATTCAGGATCTCGCCGCCATGAAATCACTCGGGCTCAACATCATCGGCCTGAGCGACTTCCATGGCGACCTGCACGCCAACGATCCAGGGCCCGTCCGATTCAAAGATCAGAAGGACTATCGCGAGGCGACGCGCCGTGCCTCCGATGCGGATTTCCTGGTGACGCCGTGGGAAGAGCCGAGCGTCTTTTTCGGCGGCCACTACAACATCATGTTTCCACGACAGGTGTACTGGTCGAAGGTGAGGCAACCGGGACAACCGTTCACGGAAACCGATCCCGTGTTTGGCAAGGTCTATCACACGGGCAGCGCGGAAGATGTGCAGCAAATGCTGGATGCTGAAGGCGCCTACTGGTATCACGCGCACCCGCGTACGAAAGGGACGACCGGATATCCCGATCTGATCTTCGATAAATCATGGACGAAGAACGACCGCTATCTCGGTGGCGCGTTCAAACCAGGGATGGGAATGGATTTGTCCGAAACGCGAATGTGTGAATGGCGCTGTTTCGATTCCACCGACACGATGAACAATCTCTACGCCGGTTCCGGTGTTCGTCCAAAATACATCATTGCCGACATCGACACGTATCAGAAAGGTCCCGAGGACGACTTGTATCCGAATTTCCCGGTGAATTATCTGAAGCTCGATCGGGTGCCGGGGCCGGACGAAGACTGGAGTCCGGTTCTGAAGGCGCTTCGCGACGGCCAGTTTTTCGTCACGACGGGTGAGATCCTGATCCGTTCGTACAACGTCGAAGGTACTGGAGACCGGCGCACGGTCATCGCCGACGTCGAATGGACGTTCCCGCTGTCGTTCGTGGAGGCCGTCTGGGGGGACGGCAAGACCATCGATCGGCAAATCATTTCGGCGACAGACTTACAAGCGTTTGGAACAAAGCGCTTTACGATTCCCTTCGACGCGAAAGGAAAGGCGTGGGTGCGGTTCGCCGTGTGGGATTCAGCAGGGAATGGCGCATTCGTCCAGCCGTCCTGGGTGCGGTAGGCTTACAAGGACTTGACTATGAAGACTCTCGAACAACGCATACGGTGGATGTCCACACGTGTTGCAACCACGCTGTTCGTTGCGGCCCTCTGCGCCGCCACGACAATGGCAACGACACGTGACGTTCAGCCGCAGCACGTGAATCCCGATGCGGCCACCATCGCCGACTTCAACAAGCGTGTCGAAGCTTACTCCGCGCTTCACGACAAGGTGGACGCGACGTTGCCGGAGCCGTCAGCGGATGGCCGGCCCGAAGCGGTGGTGGAGCATCAGCGGGCGTTTGCGAGGTTGATGCAGCAAGAGCGTCCCAACGCGCAGGCCGGCGACATCATGACCAAGCCAATGCGCAACGTCGTCCGCCGGTTGCTCGCTGGTGTGTTCCGGGGACCGAACGGCCGGGAGATCAAACATTCGATCCTCGATGAGTACACGGGGAACTTCGCGCTGCGGGTCAATCAGCCCTATCCCGACGGCATGCCCTTCTCGACTGTGCCGCTCGCGATTCTCGAGGGCTTACCGAAGCTGCCCGATGCACTGGCCTATCGGTTTGTCGGCGACCGGCTGATCCTGCTCGATCAGCATGGACGGCTTGTGGTGGACATTATGGATAAGGTGTTTCCTTAAACGCCCGAAAACCGTCCGATTTGTGTTTTGTGTTTTTAGTTTTGAGTTTTTGGTTTTGCGGTTTCGGTTCTCAGTTCTCAGTTCACGAAGAACCAAAAACCAAGAACCGAAAACCACAACTGCGAACTAAAAGCCAAGAACGTAAAACCCAAAACCTAAAACGGACGAAGTGCGAGCGTCGGTCAGTTAATAGCGAAGCAGTACAGTTTCCCCGCCCCACCCGTCGCAACAAGATCCGGCTGACTGCAGCCGCGTGATGGATGCGCCGAGTTCCACGACGTGTTGCCCCCACCGGTCCGATCGAAGTGTCCAACCTGAGCCCTGCCGCCACCCGACGCGTTGCTCGTCCAGTTCGAACACGTGTGATCCTGTCCGTCGGTATAGGCACGGCCGTCGGGCTGAGAGCCGGTCAGAATGTCGTGTTCGTTTGGCGTCGAGCCCGCCCCGTTGATCGGTTCTCCCTTTTCACTGAACACCGTCGTACGAGAGAGGTTGTTGCCCATGCGCGCCTGCTCGATGGTGTCGCCGTGCAGATCGGCCACATCCTTCGCGATCGGCGCGGCCGCCCTACCGTTATGCCAAGGTCCATTGCCAATCCGATCTCTGGCGTTGACCGCAGCCTGACCGCCTGAGGCGCTGGCGCTGAGATAGGCGTGCCACGTCTTGCTGCCCGCGCCGACGGCCGTTGCCAGTGCCTGACAATGCGCATCGGCGCCGGCCAAGCCGCCGAGATTCGCACCATCACCCTTGCCAACGCTGGTCACGAAGAACGACATCGGCGGCGGTGGCGTTCCGGCGCGACCGCCCGGTTGCTGACCTGCTGGCGGCTGACCCGCAGGTGGTTGACCCGCAGGTGGTTGACCCGCCGGCGGTGACGCCGGCTGCTGCGCGAACACCAATCCTGATACGGCGACAAGCGCCAGTACCACGGCTCGAAATACACGCTGTGTGCGATCCATATCTACTCCCCCTGGCTGGGCATTCTAACCAAATCTTCGGTGAAATCGGACGCGACTGCAGATTGTGGCTTGGAGACTGCGGATTTGTGCGATTGTCGAATGTTGATTGAGATTGCCGATTGAGACCCGGTGCTCAATGGTCAATCACCAATCTCAATCCTCAATCATCAATCTCAATCCTCAATCAGCAATCTCAATCCTCAATCAGCAATCGTACAAATCGGCAGTCATCAGTCGCCAATCCGCAATCGAAAGCTTCAAACCAGGGTCCGCTTCCACCCACCCCGTCTGAACAAGATCGCGGTCACGACAGCGAGCGTCGAGTACGCGATCGTCAGGGCCATGAACACGCCGCGGGCGCCGAAGCCTGCGTTTGATGAGAGCCACCACGCGAGCGGGATTTCCCAGAGCCAGAAGACAAAGAGATTGACGATGGTCGGGGTCCAGGTGTCGCCGGCGCCGTTGAAGGCCTGCGTAAGGACCATGCCATATGCATAGAACACGAATCCGAGGCTGACGGTCCTGAGACAACCGACGGCGAATGGCTGGACGTTCGGGTCACTAGTAAAGAAGGATGCGATGTACGGCGCCGCGGCAAGAAACAGCACACCAACCGCGCCGAGAAAGATCATGTTGTAGAGCGCTGCCGTCCAGACTGCCTGCTCGGCTCGATCCGGCCGTTGCGCGCCGAGATTCTGGCCGACCATCGTCGCGGCGGCGTTGCTCAGGCCGAAGGCTGGAAGCAGCGCGAACATGATGACGCGAATGCCAATCGTGTAGCCGGCGAGCGCGTCACTGCCAAAGACAGACAGGATTCGCACCAGTCCGATGTAGCTGGCGGTCGCGATCAGGATCTGGATCGTTCCCGAACCAGACAGGCGAATGACGCTTCGCATCAACGCGAAGTCCAACCGCAGATGGCGAGCGTTCAGGCGAACGCGACTGCGGCCGCTAAACAGGATCGCGAGCTGGCACGCGACTGCCGTACCCCGTCCGAGATTGGTGGCGACCGCTGCGCCCATCACGCCGAGCTCAGGGAACGGTCCGAGTCCGAAGATGAAGCAGGGACCCAGAATAATATTGAGAATGTTGCCGAGCCAGAGGACGCGCATCGCGATCGCGGCATCGCCGGATCCCCGAAACACCGCATTGAGCATGAACAAAAGTAGAACGGTTGCGTTTCCTCCGAGCATTACGCGAGTGAAGCCGACGCCCGATGCAATCACCTGATCCGATGCGCCCATCACGCCGAGCAGGCGCGCGGAATTTGGCGCCGCCACGGCTGCGATCGCCAGCGCGACGAACAACCCGAGGATCACCGATTGCCCGGCGGCCCGCGACGCGCCGTCTGGATCCTGTTCGCCGGTTCGACGGGCAACCAGGGCCGTCGCGCCGATCGAGAGTCCCATCGCAGCGGTGTAGATAATCGTCAGCATCGATTCGGTGAGGCCAACGGTCGCCACCGGATCGGCGCCGAGATGTGCGACCCAGAACACGTCGGCGACGGCGAAGATCGATTCCATCGCCATCTCCATCACCATCGGGACCGCGAGCATGATGACAGCGCGCCCCACTGGGGCCGTGGTGTAGTCGAGTCTGGAGCCGCGAAGTGCCTCCCGGATTGTTGCCAGGAGGCCGCTTGCGTGCGCGGGATCCTCTGTGTTGACGGAAGGAGGAGTATTCATCGCGGGGCGGCCC
>DASTVZ010000238.1:0-2765 GCA_035758845.1 Vicinamibacterales bacterium | reverse complement strand
AGATCAGGCATGCGATCGCCGTTGAAATCTCCAGTCGCCACGATGCGCCAGCGGGGCTCAACAATTACGGGATTGAGGAACTTACTGGACACTGCGGTCGTCCCGTTCATCGCCCACACGGAGAGATACCCGTCGTTGCGTTGCCACACAATGTCGGCCCTGCCGTCGAGGGAGAAATCGTCCTTCGCCGCGGTTGCGGCCCCGACTGGATTTGGTGGCGGTGGTGGTGGCGGGCCGCCGACTCCGCCGCCAGTTGCCGTAGTGCCCAGGCGCTGCACCGTCGTTGCCCCGAAACCGGTGGCGGTTGTCAGCAGCCACTGAGGCGCACCGACTCGCGAACTGACTTTCGGATAGAAATTCCCAGCGGTTGGGGGAGCAGCGTCAGTTGCGACGATCGGAACGTCCGGGACCAGTCCCGCGCTGATCTCCACGCCACCATCCTGTTGGCTATCTTGCCTGTGCGAGACCATCATGAACGTGCCGCTCGAGGCGTTATAGTCGATCCCGAGAGCGTCGTAGGCGTTGACCGTCGTCGAGAGCAATGTGGCGTTGGTGAGAACGTTCCCATTCGCGTCAACAAGCACGCCGTAGGCTGCGAGCTGATTCCATGCAACCAGATACTGATTCGTCGTCGAGTTATACGCGACCTCGGAGATGTAAACCACTCGCGCCCTGCCCACTACCGTTTCCGGGCCGACGAGCGCTCCGGAGCCAGCCGCCACCCGCTGGAAGCCGGCGAAGGGGCTGACATTGTCCTCACCTCCGAAACTGACCATGAACTGATTGGTGGTTGGGTTATAAACCACTGCCGGATCGCGACGATAGCCGCCCGCAGGCGTGAGTTGAAAATTGCCGCCGATCGGTTGACCGTTGAGATCAATCCGCTGGCCCGTAATTCCGGCTCCTTGCCAAACGACGAGGAACTCTTTGCTTGCTGTCGAGTAGGCGACGTCGACCGCCGCCTCCCACCAGGATCCAGCGATCGAAACCTGTATCTCCGGAGCCAGGACGCCGGTCGTGGTTACCAATCGCGCATGAACAACTGCGCCCTCTCCGAGTGATTGATGCCACGTGACGAGAAAGCCGCCGGCACCACCGAAGAGGTCCGGACTGTAGGCGACAGCGGGGAAGTGCGTATACAGTCCGGGCGTCTGCAGCAGGAACGGGGCGCCCGGAACGCCGTCGGCGGTCACGAACACGCCGTTCAGATTTCCATATGCCGAAACGACCAGGTATTGCCCGTTCTTGAAGTCGTACGCACTATTCGTCCCCCGGGTCCCCGTTGCGATGGCCGTTATTGATGGCCCGATGCGGGAAGCAGTCTGAGCCGCGGCAGGTGTTATTCCAACGATGGCGGCGAGCGCAGCCGCAACAATCCCAGTGGAAGAGCGCATCAACTCAAACTCCGCTTCGCAGGTAAAGGGCTTTGCAGCTAAGCCCACTTTTTGGTGTTTCGGCAGACCGGACGGGCGACATTAGTGTAGGAGCGACCCCCTATCATGTCAACGCTCAATATCGTGATTTGCGGCGCATTTCGAGACAAAACGACTGCGTCCGACGTACAAAATGGCCACAGCGCGGGCTAGTTCGCGACGACGGCGCTGGCAGCGTGTGCGACAACCAATCGGTCCGGATGGCGAAGCAATTGACGAAGTTGACGGGTTTCGGCGGGAAGCGTCTGGGCGAGCGTTCGCGCCGCCTGCTGCTGAATCAGTCGATTCTGATCGGTCAAGCCCTCGGTGATCACAGGCAGCGCGGCGACAGGATCGAACCGGCCGACGATCGCTGCCGCCCTGAAGCGATTGATTCCATCACGATCGCTCAGCAATGGCCTTACGGCCTGCTCGGACTCTCGCGGCATCGTCGCAACCAGCGATTCAGCAGCGGTGAGCCGAATATCCGGAACCTCACTCGCCAGCATCGCCTTGGCCTCGGCCAGGCCGCGTTCGTCTCCGGCCTGGGCGCGGGCGAGCACTATCGACGTGCGCACGAGCGGATCCCGATCCTGATTCAGGGCGTCCAGGAGTTGTGCGGCGGCAGCGTCTTTGCTCGCTACCAACGCGCTCGCGACGGCCGCTCTGTTCATCGGCACCCGATCTGCGGCCAGGGACTGCAAGAGCGATGGGGTCAGACCGCCGTGCTCCGCAAGCGCTTTGATCTCCGCGCTCATATCGCGGCCAGTGGGCGTGGCGAGGAGTGTTTGGACCGCGCGGATCGAGTTCGCGTCTCCGCTTCTCACCAGCGCCTGCATGGCCGGTCGATCACCTCCGGCGCTTCGCTTCCGAAGCTTCTCTACAGCATCATCATCACCCGCTCTGGCCAGGGCCTCGAGCGCGGTAGCGCGGATCGTGGGATCGGCGTCCGCCGACAGCCCACGCAGCAGGCCGAAGGCGATCGGCTCGAGCAGACCTCGGTCGTCGACATCGCCCGCCGCCTTGGTAATCCACGTTTCGTACTCGTCCAGCGCCGCGAGCGGTTGTGCACCCCCAGAGATGGCTTCGATCTTTAGCGTGATTGCCGCGTGCGACCGTGGCTTTCTCTTCAATATGCCGGCGGACAGGTTTGCCGCTTCGTCGAATCGTCCTGCCGCCACCGCCGCCCACCCGCGGCCGAGTATCTGCGCGTCGCTTTCCGGTCGCGGAGTCTGAGCGAGGGCGGGCGAGCAAACCGATGCTGTGATGATCAAACCGATTGCGATCGATCTCATGTTGCGAATCATTGTACCGTCCTGAGGAACGCCCGAGCGCTCATCCGCACGAGCCGAT
>DASTVZ010000227.1:0-91423 GCA_035758845.1 Vicinamibacterales bacterium | reverse complement strand
AGGCAGACATCATTCGAGAAGGCCTGAAGCTCGACCTCGATTACGGTCTCACGCAGAGCTGTTACGATCCTGACCTGTCCGGATCCCCCTGCCAGCGCTGCGACAGCTGCCGTTTACGCGCGCGCGGTTTCGAACAGGCCGGTGTTGCCGATCCAGCCCTACGCCACGTCGGACAGCGATCGTGACCGAGCGCCTTTACTACGCCGACTGCTACCTCACTGAGTTCGACGCCGCCGTCACACGGGTTCTCAAACACGAAGGGCGCCCGGCGGTTGTGCTCGATCGCACGGCGTTTTATCCGACATCAGGTGGCCAGCCATTCGACATCGGGCGTTTAGGCAATGCACGCGTTGTCGATGTTGTCGAAAGCGACGACGGGGACATCCTTCACGTCATTGAAGGCGAGCTCGCGCCCGGCGATGTGAAAGGCACCATCGACTGGGCGCGACGCTTCGAGCACATGCAACAACACACTGGGCAGCATGTGCTCTCCGCCGCATTCGAGCGGGTGGCTGGCGCACGGACCGAGAGCTTCCATCTCGGATCGTCGTCTTCGACGATCGATCTCAATCGAGCGCTTACCCCGGCCGATATTGAACGCGCCGAGGATGAAGCCAACCGAATCATCTGGGAAAACCTGCCGGTCGCTGTGCGATTCGCGAGCGCAGAGGAGGCTGCGGCGCTGCCGCTGCGCAAAGAGTCCATGCGAACCGGAACGCTGCGGCTGATTGAAGTGCCGGGCTTCGATCTGTCGGCGTGCGGCGGCACACATGTCGCCAGGACCGGCGCGATCGGCATGGCCGTGGTCGCATCATCGGAGCGTTTCCGTGGCGGAACGCGCGTGGAATTCCTCTGTGGCGTGCGCGCCGCGCGAGGGTATCGGCTGTTGCGCGACGCCGTCGCCGCGAGTGTTCGGTTGGTGTCGGTGCTTCCGGGCGAGTTGCCTGCGGGGATCGAGCGCTTGCACGCGGAGATGAAAGAGACCAGGCGAACCGTAAAGAACCTTCAAACACGCCTGGCCACGTTTGAAGGTCTGGCTCTTGCCGATCGTGCAGAGACGGTCGGACCAGTCCGCGCCGTGATCACAGCGGTCGAGGGCTGGGATCAAAATGGACTGAAGTCACTCACCACGGCAATCACAGCTCGTCCCGGGCATGTGGCGGCGCTCGTCAGCGCCGCATCGCCTTTCGCGGCAGTGATCGCGCGCGCACCAGACGTCACAATCGATTGTGCGTTGATTCTGAAGAAGCTGATCGAGCGATTTGGCGGCAAAGGGGGCGGCCGGCCGGATCTCGCGCAAGGAGGTGGACTTCAGGGCGATCCCGACGAGATCCTACGATTGACGCGCGAGATTATTTCGACTGCAGTTTGACCAGCGTCACGCCGGCCTCGCGCGCCACCTCGGGATCTGGATCGCCGGCTGCCTTCTTCAATGCCGGAAGCGCCGGCTCCGCCTCCTCGCCAAACGATCCCAGCGCCGTCGCAGCCGATCGCCGGACGTCGACTTCCGGATCTTTCAACGCGATCACGAGTGCGTCGATGGCATCCGCGCCTCCTTCGTGGACGATGCCGAGATAGGTGACGGCGACCGTGCGCACTCCGGGATCCGAATCGCTGACGCCTTTGATGAGTAAGGGCACGACGGCGCGCGCGTCGAGTGGCGCGCGGTCCTTCAGCTTTCCAATCGATCGCAGCGCTTCTCGCCGGACAACTGGATCGTCGCTGACAAACGCATCTCGCAGCGGTGCAAACGCCCCCCGGCCCATGAAGCTCAGCGCGACGGCGGCTTCGGCGGTCAGTGTGGGATCCGGCAGCTGTTCGGCGACCTCAGGAATCGCGGCCGTGGCGATGGGACCGAGGATCGCGCACGCCTTCAATGCCGCCTTCATACGCGGCGTCGATGCACCTGGATCCTGAAATGTCTGATGGATCAGCGGTAAGGCCCGCGGACCGAGTTCGTGCAACCGACGTGTCGCCGCTTCCACCCCAGCGGGATTCGCAGTGTAGAGCTGATCGAGCCACGCGTTTTCGTCGGCTGGTGTGACGACGGCAGTTGATGGCGGCGCCGCGTAGCCGGCTTTGTAGTAGTACCAGACGAGTCCAGCTCCGCAGGCGAGGAGGACGACCACGACGGCAACACGCAACACTGTGTCATTGTACCCGTCAGTGTCGCGTGAAGTTTGCCAGCGACTCGACCGCAAGATCCGCCATCCTCGTAATTGTCGAGGACGGAATCACGAAATCATTTGCCAGGATCGAAAACACGATCACCTCGCCGTCGCGCGTCTTGACGAAACCCGACAGGGACCGAGCGTTCGAGATTGAGCCGGTCTTGGCGATGGCATTCCCATCGGCGCGTGTGCCGCGCATGCGCGTCGCGATGGTTCCATCCTTCCCGGCAATCGGCAGCGTCGCCAGAAACGGGTCGCGATGCCGCGGGTCTCTGTACAGGTGCAGAAGCACGTCGACGACTGTTCCGGCGGTAAGGTAGTTGTATCGAGACAGCCCCGAACCGTCGTACATGACAAATGAATCCGTTTTGATGCCCCACTCTGACAGCGTCTTTCTCGCCGCCACGCGGCCGCCCTCCGTCGTCCCCAACCCGCCGTGCATGGCGCCGACCGCCTTGAGCAACGTTTCGGCGTAAAGGTTTTGACTGACCTTCATCAGCACCGTCGCAATGTCTCGCAACGGCGGTGACTCAGTCTTCGCAATCACCGTCGACGTCAGTGGACGGGCGTTGTGATCCGTCGCGGCGGTCGACACGAACTCCGCTGCGACATCATCGAAATCAACCGCCGGACCGCTCGTCGCGATGCCGCGCGTCGATAGTTCACTCTTCAGCGAATGCGCGTAGAACACCGTCGGATTGACAACGGCAACGGACCGCGTCTCGATGTTGCCGCCAAGCGGGATCGATCCGGTGACCTCGAGCACGGGTCGATCCAGATGCCGGCGATAATCAATCGTGTTCGGCGACCCGGCAGGCCCCGTCGACGCGTGATTGATGAGCTCGAGGCCGGAACCAGATTGCAACTGGACGATTGGTTGCCCGCCGGCGTCAGATGCCGGCGCAATCGTCAGCGTGGCAAAGTCCTCATTGTATTCCAGCGCGCCGACCGGCGCGGCGTAGTCATACTGCAGGTAATCCCACGCCCAGCCTGCGCCAATCCCTTCATCGTCGAATGCTTGATCGTCGCCGATGATCCGACCATCGATTGACTCGATGCCGGCGGTGCGGAGTGACTGGGCCCATTGATCGAACACGGCGGCACCGCGTCCCTCGCGGGTGTTCAGCGTCGGATCGCCGTTGCTCTTGACGATCAGATCTCCGTGCAGCACGCCGCCCGAGATGTTGCCGCGAGCTTCAAGGGTGGTCGCGAACCGGTAATCCCAGCCGAGCGACTCTGCGGCAACCGCGAGCGTCAGGATTTTCATGTTCGAGGCGGGCATCATCAGTCGGCCGCCGTTGAGTTCGAACAGCCGTTCGCCCGAATCGACTGAGCGGATGTCGACTGCCCAGACGCCGCGTTCGTTGATGGGAGAGCTGAAGATTGTGTTCAGATCCGCGCGAAGTTCGCGCAGAGCGGCTGACGGCTCGGCCGCCGCCGTCTTAACAGAGTGGTGCGACGCGCAGGCCGCGGCGGTGACGACACTCGCGGCGAGCGCGGCACGGAGGATAGTCAGGCGTGAGGCTATTTCACGTCCCCGAGTGCCTTGACGATCGAGTCGATCACAGAGGCGTCAACTTTCGCCGCGCCTGGCGAGCCGGCGCGTCCCGCGTACGCCGCGTCTTTGGTTCGCGCGAACGTGACGCGCTCTTCTTTGCCTTCGTCGTATTTGAACACGACCGTCAATTCCGGCTTCTCCAGCCCGGTTTTTGCCGCCGTATCGACGAACCCGGTCGCGCGCGCGCCGGTCGCCGCGGAAATGAGGGCCTCAACTTTCGAGGCGTCTACGTCCTTCGCCGCCGGCGCCGTCTGCTTCCACTTGTCTTCTTCCTTGCCGGCTTTGTCCTTGACCTTGGCCTTTTCAAAGACCGTTGTCTGGTTGTTGTGAACCATCTCAATCCGCGTCGTGTTGAACGACCGCGCGTCGAACAAGTCCTTCTGGCGGTACTCAGACACGTCCTTCTTCAGTTCGTCGGCAAGTGATGATTCGATGGTAAAGACGGCGGGTCGCGAGAGATCCTTCGCGTAAACGTTGCCCGATTCAGCGGCGCCGCCGATCGCCAGCGAAGCCTGTGACGATCCCGAACCCAGTCGAACAGTGAGAGCGGGCTTCTCGAGGCCGTACTTTTTGAGATCCGTCGCATCAGCGACGATCGACTTCATCTGCACCGAGCCGACGCGCGAAACCAGGCCATCGACGGCGCCAAACTCAGCGCGGCCGGCCGCAGGCTGAGCGATCTGCCATTCGCCGTTCTTCTTTTCAAATCGCACCGTGCGATCTTTCGTCGTGACCTCCATGCTGTCGACCTTCTCGCGATCGACTTTCAGCACCGATTTGTCGCGGAGATCGAACGTGCTGCGATTGAAAGTGGCATCGAGGAACGACGGGATGAGGAATACGCGCTTGCTGTCGGGGAGCTTCGCATAAACGTCCGAGCCGGCCGGCGTCTTCTGTCCGAGCTGGATTCGGTGCTGCTGGCCGCTTGCTTTGAATGCCACCTCGACACGCGGCGAGTCGAGACCATACTCCTTCAGGTCCGGCGCGTTCTCGTCGATGACGCGTTGAATTTCAGCTGACGACAGGTTCGAGGTGATGCCGGAGACGGCGGATTGATCCGAGGCGGCGGCAACCGGCTGCACGATTTCCCAGTCGCTGCCCTTCTTGCGCAGCGTGGTGCGATCGCCCGACTCGGACTTCACTTCGATTTCGTCGATCTTGTCGGTCTCGACGGTAAAGACCTTGTCCTTCTTCGGCGTGTCGTCGACCGGCCCTTTTTTCGAGTCGTAGTACGCGTACCATCCCAGCGGGATCGCAATGATCAGCAGGATGAGAAATCTCGTGCCGCGCATCTATCGCCTCCGCCACCAGGTTTGGACACCGCCGGCGAGAATCAGTCCCGGAATGATCAGGATCGACAGCCAGAAAATGAGCTTCGCCTGATCCGACGTCAGCGACACACGGCGGTCTTCCGGATCCTTCGGTCGAATAGAGATCAGGTTCTCCTGCTGCGCAAGCCAGTTCACGGCGTTGAGGAACAAGTCGCGGTTTCCAGGAATTCCGAGATAGCCGTTGGTGACGAAGTCCGAATCGCCGAAGACCACAATCCGAGATTCCGGCTTGGGCGCATCGTTTGTCTTGTTCGGCGAGTCACCAGGGGCGGGCGCCGGCGGTGGAGCATCGGTGGCGGCTGCCGAGACCGCTGCCGCCAGTGAGACCGGTCCCGGCTTGTCTCCCTTATCGGGTTCACGTTCGACCTGACCGGACGTCGCGAGCCGTTTGATGTCGGTTTCTGCCCAGCTGTTCTTGCTCGTGTCGACAAGATTCTGGGCGCTGTGACCGCCGACGCCGCCTTCAATGGAGTTGACCGAGCGGGCGAGTGGGTAGGCGGTCAAGAGATTGAATCGATCCGTGATCGGATGGGTCTCGTACTTTGCGGCAACCGGCACCGACACGTCGGTGCCGAGCAACTGCCCCATACCACTCACGTCGACGACGATGTTGGTGCCGACGTCGATGCCCCAGTCTTTGGCCAATGCGACGAGGTTCGTCAACGGCGCCGAATCCGCTCGATCGGGGGGATCGAGGAGAAACATGGCCTTGCCGCCCTTGGCGAGATACTTCTTGAGCATCTCGATTTCAGCCGGGAAGAAATCTGTCTTTGGCCCGGCGATGACGAGCACCGACGCGTCGTCGGGAACGGCTTTCTGTTGCGCCAGGACGGTGGTGTCGGTCTCGAAGTTGTCGTTCTTCAACGACGTCGCGATCGTGCTGTATCCCGTCCGATCGCTGGTCTCCGGCGCATGTTCGCCATGCCCCTGGACGAAGTAGACCTTGTGCGTTTTGCCCTGGATGACTTTGATGAGCCCGTTGGTCAGTTCCTGCTCGCCGTCGGACGTGACGCGCTCGGTCCTGCCCTCGTACTGGATGACCACCGTCCCGGGCGAGGTAATCTTGAGCTCGTTCGCCATCGTCGGTTTTCGTTCCATGTCGACGTACTCGACACTGATCTGCTTCGACGTGTACTGGTATTCGTCGAGCCGTTCACGAAAGCGCGCGAAGCCCTCGCTGCGGTCGAACACGCGAATCTGGACGGGTTTCTGCAGCGACTGCAGCACCTTCCTCGTTTGATCTGAAAGAGAGAACTGCTTGGACGCGGTCAGATCCCATCGTTTGTTGTGTCGCGACGACAGGTAGTTGATCGCGAAGAGAATTGCCAGGACGACCACAACGCTGCCGGCGGCGAGAGACCCGAGCCGCGCCTGGCGGCCCGAAAACGACCGCGCGATTTCACGCCACTGGCTGAGGATGTAGAGGAGCGTGCACGCGAGCCCGGCGAGCGCCAGGCCGTTGTACCACTGCTGCCATTCAGGACGCGTAAAGCGGATCGCGACGGCGGCAAAGACCAATGCCACGCCGAGCCATCCGAGAAGACCGAGAACTCGTTTCAACATAGACCGCTATCCACGCCAACGCTCGCTGTCGACCGATTTGGCCGTCAGGAACAATCCAAATGTGATGAAGCTCAGGTAATAGACGACGTGCTTGGTATCGATGATGCCGCGCGCGAAGTCGTCAAAGTGTTCCGTGATGGACAGGTAGTTCAACACGTCGCGGGTGGTCTGGCTCGATGACTCGCCGAGCCAGTTGATGATCCACAGCATCAGGAATGTCGCAAACGTCAGGAACCCGGCGACGATCTGGTTTTTCGTCAAGCTCGAGATGAAGAGGCCCGTCGAGAGGAAGCAGCCGCCCATCAGGAGCAGGCCGAGATAACCGGCGACGATCGGCCGCCATTCAGGGTTGCCGATTTTGAAGAGGATGAGGATATAGAGCATCGTCACCAGGAGCATGGCGGCGTAGAGCGCGAGCGCGCCAATGAACTTGCCGATGATGATCTCCAAATCGGTGACCGGAGAGGTCAGCAAGAGCTCCACCGTGCCCGATCGTTTTTCTTCCGAGTAGGTCCGCATCGTGATCATCGGCATGACGAACAAGATGATCACCGCCGTGTTCTGGAACAGCCCGCGAATCATCATTTGATTCACGTTCGTGCCGGCGCCGCCGCCAAATTGCATCATCTGTTCGCTTTGCTGCACGAAGGCCATCAGGTAGACGTAGAAGAACCACCCGAACAGCAGCGAAAAGAGGCCGATCAGGATGTACGCGATTGGAGAGGCAAAATACGAGCGCAGCTCTTTTTCCGCGATTGCCAGGATGTTACGCATGCGGCGCCTCCTCCGGACCTTCCTCAGTCGTGACCTGAAGGAACACATCCTCCAGGCTCATTCGAACCGGACGAAGCTCCAGCAGTCCCCATCCACGAGTGACAACCACGCGCGCCAGATCGCGGCGCACGTCGACATCTGGTTCGCTCTCGACCTCGAACGCCAGTGGTCCTGACGAGACCGGAGGCATCGCATCGGGGCCGGTCGGCGTGCGTGGCTGATCGGCGCTGGCCACGCGCGTCACGCCTCGCACGGCGGCCAGGGCGGCACCTGCGTCCGCACCCGGCGCGTCGACCTGGACATACAACGTCGCTGCCCCCTTCAATCGAGCCGTCAGGTTATCCGGAGTGTCGACTGCGACCACCCGTCCCTTGTTGATGATCACGACACGCTGACAGGTTTGCGCGACCTCGGGGAGGATGTGCGTGCTCAGAACGATCGTGTGATCGCCCGCCAGACTTCGAATCAGATCTCTCGTCTCGATGATCTGTTTTGGGTCCAGACCCGCGGTCGGTTCGTCGAGTATGAGCACTTCCGGGTTGTGAATCAGCGCCTGGGCGAGACCGACTCGCTGCCGATAGCCCTTCGACAGCTTCGCGCAGTGCCGGTTGGCCATGTCGGTGATCCGCGTGCGCTCCATCACTGTTTCGACGCGCTGCTTACGTTCGCTGGCCGGGACGCCTTTGATTTTTGCGACGAAATCCAGATACTCGCGCGCCGTCATGTCGGGATAGAGCGGCGGCGTCTCTGGCAGATACCCCGTGCGTTGTTTCGCCTCGATGGGGTGAGTAAAGACGTCGTACCCGGCGACGACGGCGCGTCCCTCTGTCGGCGGCATGTAGCCGGTCAGGATGCGCATCGTCGTGGTTTTTCCGGCGCCGTTCGGCCCCAGGAAGCCGAGAATCTCTCCGCGTTCAACGCGAAAACTGACGTCGTCGACGGCAGTCACACGCCCGTAGTGTTTCGTGATGTGTTGGACCTCAATCACACAAGTACTCCGTCTTGCTTGCGCCAGGGTAAGGGTGGCCGCTAGGGGTTCCCCGGATCTTGCTAGCGCGAACCTTGCCGTTCCCGTTCTGACTGCGTAAGGTATAGAAAAAAGGCCGATTACAGTCCGATCCCGCATACTACCGAGAGCAGCAAAAATGTGTCAAGACGCCTCGCTGTGGCGTCATGACGTGTGAGCGCTTGATCCCCTCGGCTCAATGGCTTATTCTATGTATGAGCACTTGCTCATATATTCAGATGTCAGTTGCTGAACGAATCGACGTTGCCGAGAAGTGCGACGCGCCTCATCTCGCCGACAAGCGCAAATCTGTGCTGATGGGGTCGCGAACCGTGGAAGCGCTGGCCGATACCTTTCGCGTGCTGGGAGATCCCACACGGGTCCGGATTCTCGATGCGTTGTCGACGGGCGAGCTGTGCGTGTGTGACATCGCATCGCTGGTCGGCATCAGTGAGTCCGCCGTGTCGCATCAGTTACGGCTGCTTCGCGGCATGCGGCTCGTGCGCCCGCGCCGGGCGGGACGCCTGGTCTACTACGCCGTCGACGACCAGCACATTCTCGAACTGCTCAAACAAGCGTCGACCCACGTCGAAGAATCGCGGACGGCTCGATGAGCACGTGCCAGGTCTGCGAACTCCACGCGGAGTCCACGTTCAAAGTCGAAGGCATGGACTGTCACGAGGAGGTGGCAATCCTCGAGCGGCGGCTGAAACGGCTGTCCGGTCTCGAATCGCTGGACGCGGACGTCATCGGTCAGCGGCTTCGGATCAAGTATGACGCCGCGAAGCTGTCCACCGGTTCAATCGCCGAAGCCGTCGCTCAGACAGGTATGCGCGCGTGGTTGGAACACGAAGAGCCGGCGCCTGTCGCTGCCTCAGCAGGAAGTCGTCTCCAGCTGCTGGTGTGGTCCGGCGTGGCCTTCGCGCTCGGCCTGATCGCGTCTCTTTTCCACGCCCCCGCGTCGTGGCTCTGGATACCGTTCACGGTCTCGATCGCGCTCGGAGGCATCTTCACGGCGCGACGGGCCCTCACCTCAATCCGGTCGGGCCATCTCGACATCAATGTCTTGATGGTGATTGCAGTTGCCGGCGCAATGGTGCTCGGCGAATGGACCGAAGCGGCGTCGGTGGTGTTCCTGTTTGCGCTGGCGCAGTTGCTCGAGGCCCGAGCCATGGATCGCGCACGGGGCGCGATTCGCGCCCTGATGGATCTCGCGCCGGCCGACGCGATCGTCCGCCGCGACGGCCATCAGCAACGTGTTCCGGTGGACGATGTGCGGGTCGGCGACACGATCCTGGTAGGCCCGGGTGAAAAACTGCCCCTCGATGGCCGCGTACTGGCCGGCGACAGCTATGTGAACCAGGCGCCCGTCACCGGCGAATCGCTGCCGATTGAGAAGACAGCCGGCGACGAAGTGTTTGCCGGCACGATCAACGGTCGCGGCGCGCTCGACGTCGTCGTCACCCGGTTGCGGCGTGATTCGACGCTCGCGCGCATCATTCATCTCGTCGAGCGCGCTCAGGCGCAGCGCGCGCCGAGTCAGGCCTTCGTCGATCGCTTTGCCCGCGTCTACACGCCGGTCGTGCTGACGCTTGCCGTCGTCGTGGCGCTTGCGCCGCCGCTCTTTCTCTCTGGCAGCTGGTCGACGTGGTTCTACCGATCGCTTGTGCTCCTGGTGATCTCATGTCCATGCGCACTGGTGATCTCGACGCCTGTGTCCATTGTCTCGGCGCTCGCCGCCGCCGCACGCAAGGGCGTCCTGATCAAAGGTGGTGCGCATCTCGAGAAGATGGCGTCGATCCGCTGTATCGCCTTCGACAAAACGGGCACCTTGACCCACGGACGCCTTCGTGTCGTGGGTGTGCAGCCGATGGTCGGCGTCGATCCTCTCGAAGTTGTCAGACTCGCTGCGTCCCTGGAAATGCGATCCGAGCATCCAATCGGACGTGCGATCGTCGAATACGCGACGGATTCAGGAATACGTCCGATCTCGGTCGACGCTTTTCAGGCGCTTCCCGGTCGTGGCGCCGAGGCGCGCGTCGCCGGACACGCGATCGTCGTTGGTAGCCATCGACTATTCGAGGAGCGTCGGCTGTGCTCGCCGCAGATGGAGGAGTCGCTCGACGCATTCACCGAGCGCGGTTGCGGTTCGGTGATGGTGGCTGGCGCCGGCACGCCGATCGGTGTCATTGGCGTTGCCGACGAACCGCGCGAAGCCGCTCACGATGCCGTTGATCTGCTGCGCCATCAGGGCATCCAGCATGTGATTCTGCTGACCGGCGATCAGGAATCCGCGGCAAAGACGCTCGCCGAGTCGCTCGATCTCGACGGGTACCGCGCGGCTCTCCTGCCCGAAGATAAAGTGTCGGCAGTACAAGATCTCCGTCACAAGTACGGGGCACTGGCGATGATCGGCGATGGCGTTAACGATGCTCCGGCACTCGCCGCTGCCGACGTCGGCATCGCGATGGGCGCCGCCGGCACCGATGCGGCGCTCGAAACCGCCGACGTGGCTCTGATGGCCGACGAACTGCTGAAGATTCCCTACGCCCTGCGTCTCAGCCGCGCGACGATGCGGAACATCAGAGCGAACATCGCGTTCTCGATCGTGTTGAAGGGAGCGTTCCTGATCCTTGCGGTGACCGGTACGGCGACGCTGTGGATGGCGGTGGCAGCGGATATGGGAGCGTCGCTGGTGGTGATCGCTAACGCGTTGAGGCTGTTGCGCGAGTGAAGGTGAAATGCTGAAGTCTGATTGCTGAATGCTGAATGACGCAAGCCCAAACAAATTCAGCATTCAGAATACAGCATTCAGCATTTCTTCTCAGGCTTTCCTGTTCGTAAAGAAGTGCTGATCGACGAACTCGTCGATCGCCGCCTGATCGGCCGGTTCGACCTTTTCGAACTGCAGCCCCATTCCTACCCGGCGATCGCTCCACGCCACGCGTGATTCCCCTTCGATGTCGCGCTTGGATCCGGGCAGCCGGAACCGCGCGCGCACTTTTGATGACTGTGCCAACGGGCTCATCGTGCGGATCGCCAGGCCGCCTTTGCTCAAGTTCAAGGTCAACGCGGCGGCGATTGTGTTGCCGAATCGATAGGCGACCGGAATGCCGAGAACCACTCTCGCACTGCCGCGACGATTGAAATTGTCCGGAAACAGATGCGGCGCGAGCGAAGGCAGAATGTGCTGGACGGCACTGTACTCGTTGACGTACCCCGAGACGCCGAGCGCTGCGAGTTCGCGAACTTCTTCGGCGGTCGCAATCGTGCCGCTGAACACCAGGATCGGCAGTCGGCCCTGATCGAGTTTGCGAATCGCCCTGACGAGCTCGACGCCGCCGGCGTGCGGCAAGCGAAGATCGAGGACGATCAGATCGATGCGCGGGAGGTCGGCGCGCACTCGCACGAGAAGCTCCGCCGCGCTCTTCACGGTTAACGCCGTGTGCCCCGCGCCCAGCAGGGCGGTGGCGAATCGATCCCGCACGAACGCGGTGTCGTCGGCGACAATGACGGTTTTCGTGGTGGTCACGGTGGCCGCAGTCACGTGAAATCGTATCGGACGTGTGCGTGTGCTGCGTTAGGGCTTCGTTGCAGAATTTATCAGGTTCTCGCTATAATCCGAAGGTTATCGCGATTCGCCATGGGCGCGCCGTGCGTCGATGCGATCGCCAGCCGCGCGGAGGAAGCGACCGCCGCCAGGAGCATGTATGGCCACCTGTCCGGAATGTGATGCCGAAATCGAAGTCGACGAGTTTGATGTCGACAAGGGCGATCTAATCAGCTGCCCCGACTGCGGATCTAACCTCGAAGTAACCAGTACCTCCCCCGTGGAGCTCGAATCGGTCGAGGAAGATGACGACGACGACGAGGAGGAAGACGACACCAACGGTGACGACGACGACTTCGATGAGGATGGCGACGATCTCGACGACGAGGATGACACGGAGCGGGAGGACTTCGACTAACGGTATCGTGAGGGAAGCGACATCGATGCCTCGTCTTGCCGCCTCGCTCGAACGGAAAGAGGCGGCGCTCGATCTGGTCCTGCGTGAGCTGCCATCGCTCGTCGTCGCCTACAGCGGCGGCGTCGACAGTGCCTATCTCGCCTACGCCGCTCACCGGGCCCTCGGCTCGAGCGTGCTGTGCGTGACTGCTGATAGTCCCAGTTACCCGGAACGTCATCGCCAGATCGCGCGCCGTGTCGCCGAGCAGTTTGGATTCCATCACCTCGTCATTCAGACCGAGGAGATGGCGCGTCCGGAGTACCGTGCCAATCCCGCGAACAGGTGCTATTTCTGTAAGCACGAGCTCTACACGCATCTCTCGTCAATCGCCCGCGAGCGCGGAATCCCGGTCATTGCCGATGGCAGTAACGCCGACGATCACGGCGACTATCGTCCCGGCCGTCAGGCGGCGCGGGAGTTCGGCGTTCGCAGCCCGCTCGAAGAGGCGGGCCTGACGAAAGACGACATCCGCGAGCTGTCGCGTCGGGCGGATCTTCCAACCTGGGACGAGCCGGCGTCTGCGTGCTTGTCGTCGCGCATTCCGTACTTCAGCGAAGTCACGGACGAGAAGCTTCGCATGATCGAACGCGCCGAGGCAGTGTTGCACGATCTCGGATTCCGCATCTGCCGCGTCCGTCATCACGACACCATCGCGCGCCTCGAGCTTGGGCGCGACGAAATCGCGCGCGCGCTGGAGCCCGACATGGCAGAGGCGATCGACACGCAACTCCGCGCTCTCGGCTACGCGCATGTGACGGTCGATCTGCGCGGTTACCGCCTGGGAAGCCTCAACGAGGCGCTTCGTCTTCGGCAGGTCTGATTTCACGCTCTTGCGAAAAGCCATTGCGGCGCTCGCGGTGGTCTTCCTGGCGGCTCACATCGTCGTTCTGCCGCCATCGCTCGAAGACATCGATTCGATCAATTTCGCTTTAGGCGTCGCCGACTTCGACGTCGCGAAACATCAACCCCATCCCCCTGGGTATCCGGTATTCGTCGGATTGTCGAAGGCATCTACGTCGGTGCTGCGGTCGATGCATGTCCCGCATCCGGAGATACAGGGGCTCGCCATCTGGAGTGCGATTTGCGGCGCCGCGCTCGCATTCTTCCTTTTTGACTTGTTCCGCGCCCTTGCCAGCGTCACGCCGGGGCTGTCGAGTCGATGGATGCCTTTCTGCGCCACGCTTGTCGTGGTGATGTCTCCACTCTACTGGTTCACCGCGCTTCGCCCGCTCAGCGACACGACCGGGCTGGCGGCGGCAATCGCGGCGCAGTCGCTGATCGTGTCTGTGCTCACCGGATCGAGCGGCCCTTCGGCGCTCCTTGGCGGAGCCTTCTTGTCGGGTGTGGGCATCGGCGTTCGATCCCAGACCGGGCTCCTGACGCTGCCGCTTTTGGGACTCGCGCTTCTGCTGCCGCGAAGTGGGCTGCGGTCGCACAATCGACTCGCTGCTGTCGGTGCCGCGGCACTTGGTGTTCTCGTCTGGGCGCTACCGCTCGTCGTCGCGAGCGGAGGTCTCTCCGAATATGCGCGAGCGCTCGGCTCGCAAGCCGGTGAAGATTTCTCGGGCGTCGTCATGCTGTGGACGACGAGAACGAAGGCGGCAGCGCTCGACGCGGCGATGTATTCGTTCCTGTGGCCGTGGGGACATCCAGTGGCCGGAGCGATCGTGATCGTCCTGGGTTTTGCCGGCATCCTGCGGACGCTTGGCGTGATGCCGCGCGCGCTCGGGTTGTTGATCGTCGGCTATGCACCGTACGCCGTGTTCCATCTCCTGTTTCAGGAAACAGTCACCGTCCGCTACGCCCTGCCGCTCGTCGTACCGGTCGCGTTTCTTGCCGTCTGCGCGGTCGACTGGGGGCGCGGAACCTTGACAGTCCTCGGCACGACAGCCTTCGTGGCCTGGTCGGTGGCCCTGGCGTTTCCCGCGACCTACGTGTACGGAACGCGGAGCAGTCCGGCCTTTCGCGCGCTGATCGAAGCGGCGCGTGCAGGCGGTGGTCCGGCGACCCAACCGCGGATTATCGGCCTGCACGCGGTCGCGCGGCGCGCCGTCGACTGGCTGCAGGTGAGCGGTGCGGGGAGTGGTGTGGAATTCTCGCCACAGCGCGTCCTGAGGGCGGCGCACGGGCAGGAGTGGCTCACGCTCGTCGAGCAGTGGCGTGCGGACCCGGCGAGCCAGATTATGTTCGTCGCCGATCCGCGCCGCACGGATCTGGCACTTATCGATCCGGTCTCGAGACGCCGTCCACTCGAGTTCCGGTGGGGGTTCCTGGAGCCGCCATTTGTCGGCGGTACCCGACCAGGAGATTCGGATCTCTACTCGCTGCAACCGCCTGGATGGATGCTCGATCGCGGTTGGGCGTTGACGGCGGAGGTTGCCGGTGTCACCGCGCGCGATGGCTTCGGTCCTCATCGCAAACCCAGCGTGGCGTGGATCCGAGCGCGGTCCGAAGAGGCCACACTGCTGATTGGCGGGCGACATCTCGGTGCCGCCAACGATCCGCCGGTTCAGATTGACGTGTCTTTGCGAGGGCAGCCGCTCGAAACGTTCGAGGTCAAGCCGGGGTTCTTTTGCCGGCGAATTCTTCTGCGGCCGGGTTTGCTGACCGGCACAGGCTACCTGTCGCTGGACGTATCGTCGCACTCGGCAAACGGGGCGAAGTCGACGATCCCGGTCGGCCTCGAGCAGTTCGACGTCCAGAGCCCAGGCATGCCGATGATCGCAGTGGATGAAGGCTGGTACGAGCCGGAGTACGACCCGCGCACCACGCGCGCATGGCGATGGACATCCGAGAAGGCGGTCTTCTGGGTGCGACCGATCGGTCGAAATGTGACGTTGACCATCTCCGGCGAATCACCGCTCAAGTACTTCGATACCGCTCCCGCCGTAGTCATCTCAGCAGGCGAGCGCGAGGTCGCTCGTTTGACCCCGTCGTCTGATTTCACCCAATCGATAGTCCTTCCCGCTGATGCGCTTGCCGCCGCGGATGGCCGGGTAGTGATTACCAGCGATAAGTTCTTCGTCCCGGCGGAACGCGAGGGATCACCGGATCAGCGGCATCTTGCGTTGCGCATTTATTCCTACCTGGTGAGATAGCTTGCCGGGATCCGAGCCGCTGCTGGCTGCTGGCTTTGGGTGCTCTGGATTTGCTCGTGGCTTCCGCCTTCAGGCGGAAGGATCTGGCTTTTGCGCCAGCGCCATGATCGAGCTGCCGAATGGCATGTTCACGAATTTCAGCAGTCCCGCTTCGAGTGCGAGCGCCCCGGTGAGCGCTGCGTTGACTGGCGCAGGAGGTATCGAAATCTCCTGATTCGACTCTTCATGTCCTGAGACGCGCTGCAGGAGGCGTACCGCTGCGACGACCGGCATGATCGTCGCGTTGGTATAGGACATCCGCCGAATCCCAAACCCTGCTCCCACCAGTCGCTCGGTCAGGCTGGAGCGGCTGTAACGCCGGACTTCATTCGCCAGCACCGAATGATTCCCCTTCAAGAGATCCATTGCCGCGGCATTCACCACCAGGAATCCTCCCGGGCGAAGCACTCGGAACATTTCAGCGATCGCCGCTGACTCCACCTCGTCGTCGAGAGAATAGATCACGTCAAATGAGGTGACGAGATCGAACGTCCGATCGCGAAATGGCAGGTTCGCGGCGGTCGCTTGCGCGATTGTGTTGTTGCCACGGGTCTTGGCGAAGCCCAGACCGGTCCAGTTCAGATCGATTCCGAACACCGCTCCGAAATCTCCCAACCATCGGAGATTGTGTCCGGTGCCGCAGCCGCAGTCGAGAATTCTCGACCCCGTTCGACCGCGGACAGCCTCCGCCACCAGCGGGGTCATGAAGCGGCGGAACCCTCTGAACCAGAAATGATCGCGTTCGGCTCGTGCTGTGGCCTGTAGTAATCGGTCCATTTTGCCGAAACGATCGTTGACAGCGCGGGGAAGGGCCGGTAAGCTCCGGTCCGTTCAATTCTATGTGACGATCGGCTCGCGGCGAGCGAGCCGACGGGAGAGATTAGTTGATGATTCGCAGATCCGAATTATTCGCCACCCTCGTTCTGATAGCCGCGTTGAGTGGCACTGCTTGTCACGGCAATCCCAAACCGCAGCCGCCACCTCCGGCGCCCGCACCGCCGCCAGCGCCGCCGCCATCAACGACACCACCACCGCCACCGCCACCACCTGCGCCGAAGCCGGCAGCGCCTGCGCCGCCCAGCGAGGAGGAGGCCTTCCGTACCAAGACGCTCGAGCAGCTCAATAGCGAGAAGCCGCTTGGCGATGTGTTCTTTGCCTACGACGCAAGCGATCTGACCGAAGAGAGCCGGGGCACTCTTGGCAAAGACGTCGAGTGGTTAAAGAAATGGACCTCCACCAAGGTCATGGTCGAGGGGCATGCGGATTCGCGCGGAACGAACGAATACAATCTGGCGCTCGGCGAGCGCCGCGCTGACGCCGTCCGCGATTACCTGGTGAGTCTTGGCGTGCCGACCGACCGGATCACCATTGTCAGCAAGGGGGAGGAGCAGCCGTTCTGCTCGGAAGAGAGCGAATCCTGCTGGCAGCAGAACCGACGGGGGCACTTCATCGTTACGGCGAAGTGATGGCTGCACACTGAAAATTCTGAATGCTGATGGCTGAATGCTGATTGATTGAATTCAGCATTCAGCCTTCAGCATTCAGAACTCCACATTTCTTATCATCTCCTCCGCTGCGGCCCGCGGGTCTGGCGCCGCAATAATCGGCCGTCCAACAACGATATAGCTGGCACCCGCTGCGATGGCTTGGCGAGCGCTCATAGTGCGTTCCTGATCGTCTTTGCCCGCTGCCGCCGCGCCACCACCGCGAATGCCGGGCGTCACGATTGAAAACCGGGGGCCGCAGCGTCGCCGGAGGATTGCCGTCTCCTGCGCCGATGCGACGACACCGTCGAGTCCGGAAGCCTCGGCCAGCCGCGCGAGGCGGACAACCTGATCGAGAACACCGGCAGTGCCGCCGTCTTTCTGCCCGGCTGCGGCGTAGCCGGTTTCCTCGAGGGCCGGCGCATTCATGCTGGTCAGGACGGTTACCGCGATGACCAGTGGCGGTGGCAGTCCTGCACGGGTCGCCGCCTCCTTCGCCGCGTCGCGCGCAGCTTCCATCATTTTTCTGCCACCCGACGCGTGCACGTTCAGCATCCAGATACCGAGCGATGCGGCCGCGGACACAGCCTGAGCAACGGTGTTCGGAATGTCGTGGAATTTGAGATCGAGGAACACGCGATCGCGCTTCTCGACCAGGGCGCGAACGATCGACGGTCCTTCCGAGGTAAACAGGCGGCTGCCGATCTTGAATCCGCCGGCGATGCCGCGAAGAGAATCGGCGAGCGCGAGGGCCTTCGCGGCGCTCTCGACGTCCAGCGCGACTAGGAGCTGATCCACGCCGTTGCCTGGCGGGACGCGTCGAGGCTGCCCGTCAATGACGCGAGATTCTCAATTCGGTGCGCGGCCATGTAGCTTCGAATTCCATCCAGGACCTTGCGCCACAGAAATGGATCGACGAAATTCGCTGTCCCGATCTGAACGGCGGTCGCACCGGCGATCATGAACTCCAGCACGTCTTCTGCCGTCGCGATTCCACCCATGCCAATAATCGGCAGCGTCACTGCTCGCCGGCACTCGTAGACCATTCGCACGGCAATCGGACGGATGGCTGGACCACTGAGGCCTCCGACAATATTTGTGAGCTTCGGCCGTCGCGTATGGACGTCGATCGCCATGGCGAGGAACGTATTCACCAGGGACACTGCGTCGGCGCCGGCGTCTTGCGCGGCACGGGCGAACGAGGCCACGTCGGTGACGTTCGGCGTCAGCTTGGGGATGACTGGCAGCGTCGTCACCTTTCGCACGGCGCTGACGACATCGTGGGTCCCGGTCAGGCTGCACCCGAATGTGATGCCGCCCTGCTTGATGTTCGGACAGGAGATGTTCAACTCAATCGCGGCCACGCCTTCGTGATCGGAGAGTATGCGCGCGATTTCGCAGTACTCGTCGATCGTGGTCCCGCAAATGTTGACGAATACGACCGCGCGTCGATCGCGCAGCTCTGGCAGTTTCTCGCGGACGAACCGATGAACGCCAATCCCCTGAAGTCCGATCGCGTTGAGCATCCCGGCCGGCGTTTCGACGATTCTTGGCGGGGGATGTCCTTCGCGTTCGCTCAGGAACAGACCTTTGACGGCAACACCGCCGAGTGTCGACAGATCGACGACGTCAGCGTACTCGACGCCGTAACCGAAGCATCCGCTGGCGGCGATGAGCGGGTTGGCAAGCGTGAGCGAACCGAGTGAAACGGAAAGATTCATGTTCAATGGGCGAGGGCGTCCCACAAGATCCGAGTGGCGTCGAATACCGGGCCATCAAGGCACGACCGCACGAAGTGCGGAGGGCCCGAAGACGTTCGCGTCAGGACCACGCAGCTGTAACAGCCACCCAGCCCACACCCCATGACCTGTTCCAAAGAGACGTCACAGCGCCGCCCGTAGCTGGCAGCCAGCTTTGCCACCGCGCGCATCATTGGCGTCGGACCGCACGCATACACGCGCACCTCGGTCGATCGCGGCGTCGTGCTCAGTGCCGTGTCAAGTGGACCAGTCACGAAACCGCGCGCCCCACGACTGCCGTCTTCGGTGGCAAGAACAGGTTCGACGTTCAGTCGCTCGAAAAGCTCGACGTGCGTGAGATCGGAAGCGGTTCGTGCACCGTAAAACAGGCGGGCCTTCGTCGCCGTCAGACGCAGTGCTTCGGCGAGCGTGACAAACGGCGCCAGTCCGACGCCTCCTGCGACCATCCACGCTTCTGCCGGCGGTGTCACCGGTTCGAAGGGCCGTCCAAGCGGACCAAGGCAGCCGACATGGCTGCCGGGCGGCGCTTCATACAAGAGCGACGTTCCCGCGCCGATTCGCTTGTTCAGTAGTGAGATGCCGGCCGGTGTTCCACCGGAGTCGCGCAGAATCTCGAAGATCGAAAACGGCCGCCGCAACAGCGGATCGACACCGGCGGTTGGTTTGATCATGACGAATTGACCGGGTTCGGCGAGCGATGCAATCTCCGGCGCGGCGAGTCCGAGCACGCTGTAGTCGTGTGAGAGCCTTGTATTCGAGATGATCTCGGCGTCGATGTCGATCGGCATCGTGTGACGAGTATACCGTTCGCCGAGGCGAAAGCCTCGGCGCTACACTTTCCTTATGCGATTTCTGCGGATGCTCACCAATTCGCTGCTGGCCGGCGCGTTGGGGGCAGCGTACCTCACGATTCTGATTCTCCAGCTGAATCCGCATGTGCCGCTGACGTCGAGCACGACGTGGCGCTGGTTTGCGACGATGGCGTTTTCGTACGGTCTCCATCTCGCCGTCATTTTCTACCTCGTCATGGTGCTCCGGGAGTTCTTCGCGCTGAGAGTCTTGTCGCCGGGCTGGGCGAGCGTGCGCGTGCTCGCCTGGATGGGTGCGGCGTCGGCCGCGGTCGCGTCGAGCTTGATGTGGTTGAACGTCGGAGAATTCCACCTGTCGCTGACTGAAGACGCGACGCGGCGAATGACGGCGGGAGCCCTCGCCACGACCGCGTCGGCAGCCGTGCTGCTGGTCATTGCGATCGCGCATTACTCGTTCGGCCGTCGCGGCAGCCGCGTCGGAGCGTCACTCTTTGTGCTGGCAACGTTTGCGTCGCTGGCGTTGCCGCTCGCCGCGCGCGGAGAAGGAGTCAGTCTGCCTCCGCCAATTCCATCGACCGCGCCGCACCAGCCGCCTCAGTCCGGTCCCACAGGGCAGCCGCGAGTCACGATCATTCTGCTGGATGGCGCGTCGCTGGAGTACGTCCTGCCGCGCGTGGCCGAGGGTCGGCTCCCGGCGTTCGCGCGGCTCAACGAAAAAGGGGCGGTGATGGATCTCGCAACCCTCCGGCCGACGCAGCCCGATCCGGTGTGGGCGGCCGTCGCGACCGGGATGTATCCATCCAAGAACGGCGTGCGGTCGGCGGCGTCGTACTTTGCGAGAGGGGACGATCGCATGGTCGATCTCCTGCCGGATCACTGTTTGTCCCACGCGCTCGTCCATCTTGGATTCATCCGCGATGAGCCGAATGCCTCCAACACGTGGCGCGCGCGCCCGATTTGGTCCATCGCTTCCAACGCCGGCGTCCGCGTCGGCGTTGTTCGATGGCCCCTCACGTATCCCGCCGAAGAAGTCGACGGATTCATCGTCAGCGACCGATTTCATCAGCTTGTCGGATCAATCGCGGAATTCGATCGGGCGGCGACCCCCCGCGATGCGCTTCCTTGGCTGGAAGCCTCTTTCACTCAGCCATCGGCGGGTCCGGAGGTGCAGCCGGCACAGCTCGGCGCGGCCGTGAGCGGAACGCCGGAAGAATCCGCGCTGCGGCGCGACCGCGGCTACAGCACCGTGATGCGAAATCTCGCTGGAGAAATGGCTCCGCGATTCACGGCACTCCGGTACGAGGGGCTCGATACCGTCGGTCATTACTACCTTCGCTACACCCAGCCGCGAGTCTTTCGCGACGTGCCGGAAGAAGAACGCCGCCGGTTCTCCCAGGCGATTGACAGGTATTACACCTACATCGATGCCGAGATCGGCTCATCGCTCGATGCGATGTCGCCGGGAGATCTCCTCGTCGTGGTTTCAGGGTTTGGGATGCAGCCGCTGAATCCGATTAAACAGGCGGTCGGCCGCATGCTCGGCAACCCCGATTTCACCGGAACGCACGAGCGAGCGCCGGACGGGTTTCTGATCGCCTATGGCAGCTCCGTCGCGCCCGGTCGTCGTCCGCGAGGATCGATTGTCGACGTGACACCCACGGTGCTCTATTTTCTCGGCTTGCCGGTCGCGCGTGACATGGACGGCTTTGCCCGTGCCGATCTTTTCAGCCGCGCCTTCACCGCGGACAGGCCGATTGCGTTTATTCCGAGCTATAGCCGGTAAAGCTGACAGCTGAGCGCTTTGTGATACCATCAAGCGAACTCTTTAACGCGGCCCTGTGAGGCCGCCAAGAGGTGATGACGTGCTCGTTCCTGCCTGGACTCTGCTGCGGCGACCGCTGCGGCCGCAATTTCCGCGAATCTCGTTGTCGTTACGGAGCGCTCGATGGCGCTCGTGATGGATGCCGATCGGATGGCGCGCGCGCTGACACGAATGGCTCACGAGATCCTCGAGCGCAATCGCGGCCTGGATGAAATTGCGCTCGTCGGCATCCGCACGCGAGGGGTGCCGCTGGCGCGACGCATCTCGCGATCGCTTCATGAAATCAACGGCGACGACGTGCCGACCGGAGCCCTGGATATCACGCTCTATCGCGACGACCTGATGCGGCATCCCGTAGGGCCGCAGCCGCTGGTCCGTAAAACCGAGATCCCGTTCTCGATTGACTCTCGGAAGATCCTGCTGGTCGACGACGTGCTCTACACGGGGCGAACGATTCGGGCCGCGCTTGACGCCCTGATCGACTTCGGTCGCCCGCAAGCCATTCAGCTGGTCGTGCTGGTGGATCGCGGTCATCGCGAGCTTCCAATCAAGGCGGACTACGTCGGGAAGAACCTGCCGACCTCGTTGAAACAGAGCGTGCAGGTGCACTTGCAGGAAATCGATGGAAAAGACGAAGTGCTCATCGAGGGGGAAGCATGACGACGAGCGCGGAGACACCCACGGCTGCCGTCACGTTGAAGTCGCGGCACCTGCTCGGAATCGACGGCCTCGAGGCCGATGAAATCAGTCTGATCCTCGACACCGCTGAAGCGATGAAGGAGATTGGCGGCCGCGCGATCAAGAAGGTGCCGACGTTGCGGGGGCGGACGGTCGTCAACCTGTTCTTCGAGCCGAGCACGCGCACCCGGACGTCGTTCGAGATCGCGGAGAAGCGGCTCAGCGCCGACACGCTGAGCATTGCGACTGCGACCTCGAGCGTCACCAAGGGGGAGTCGCTGCTCGACACGGTGCGAAATATCGAGGCCATGTCTCCCGACATGATCGTCATGCGCCACTCGTCATCCGGTGCGCCGCACCTGTTGGCGCGGATGTGTCGCTCGACGATCATCAACGCCGGCGACGGCATGCACGAGCATCCAACCCAGGCGCTGCTCGATGCCTTTACCATCCGCGAGCACAAGCGCCGTCTGGCCGGCCTGAAGATCGCAATTGTAGGCGACCTGATGCACAGCCGTGTTCTCCGGTCGAACGTCGCCTTGCTGAATACGATGCGCGCCCACGTGTGGGCGTGCGCACCGGCGACGCTCATGCCGTCACATATCGCCGAGTTCGGTGTCCACGCGACGACCTCGGTCGACGAGGCGGTGGAAGGGGCCGACGTCGTGATGATGCTCCGGATCCAGCATGAACGGATGCACGGCCACTACATTCCGTCGGTGCGTGAATACTTCACGCTGTTCGGACTGACGCCGGAGCGGATGCGCCGGGCGGCCCCGGACGCGATCGTGATGCACCCTGGTCCCATGAATCGTGGCGTCGAAATTGATTCGGCGGTTGCCGACGGTCCGTTCTCGGTGATTCTGGAGCAGGTCTCCAATGGTGTCGCCGTGCGAATGGCGGTGTTGTACCTATTATCCGGCCGCGATTCGATGGATCCGCTGGATGTGCATTAGGCGGCGAACGAGCGCGCGAGTGAGCCCACGCGAGCGGAGCGGGGATCCCGGGGCCCCGCGAGCGAGCGTGCAGTGGAGTCCGAGGGGCAAAGCCCCTCGGAGTGAATACGAGCAGGTCTCGAATGGTGTCGCCGTGCGAATGGCCGTGTTGTATTTGTTATCGGGGCGCGATTCGATGGATCCGCTGGATGTGCATTAGGCGATGAAACTAATTGTTAAGGGCGGCCGCGTGATCGACCCCGCCAACGGTCGCGACGGCGATTTTGACATCCTCATCGACAACGGCGTCGTGGCGCGTATCGGTAAAGACCTTCCGGTCGAGGGTGCGAGCGTCTTTGAAATCAGGCGCGGCTGGATCGTGTCGCCCGGACTGATCGACATCCATGTCCATTTGCGAGAGCCGGGACAGGAACATAAAGAGACGATCGCGACGGGTACGGCATCGGCCATCGCGGGTGGCTTCACGGCGGTTGCGTGTATGCCCAACACCGAGCCGGTTAATGATCACGCCGGCATCACCGAGTTCATTCTGAAGAAGGCAACAGAAGCGGGACGCGCTCGCGTGTATCCAATCGGCGCTGTCTCGATTGGCTCGAAAGGCGAGCAGCTCGCCGAGCTGGGTGAACAAAAGCATGCAGGGTGCGTGGCGTTCACCGACGACGGCCGCCCGGTAGCCACGGCGCTTCTGATGCGGAGAGCGCTCGAGTACGCCGAAATGCTTGGCGTCCCGATCGTGAACCACTGCGAAGATCCGTCGCTCAAAGGCGATGGTGTCGCACACGAGGGATACGTGGCAGCGCGCCTTGGTCTCCGGGGAATCCCGGGCGAAGCCGAATCGATCATGGTCGAGCGCGATATCTCGCTCGCCGAGCTTGCCGGCGCGCACGTGCATATCGCGCATATGAGCGCGCATCAGTCGCTCCGCGCTGTGCGCGCCGGAAAAGATCGCGGCGTCAAGGTCACCTGCGAAGTGGCTCCGCATCATTTCACCCTGACTGATGACTCACTCGACGGGGCGGTCAAGTACGACACCAATTTCAAGATGAATCCGCCGCTTCGCGCGACCGCCGACCGTGATGCCATGCTCGAGGGCATCGCGGACGGCAGCGTCGACGTGATCGCGACCGACCACGCGCCGCATCACATTGACGAGAAGATGGTCGAATTCGATCACGCGCCGTTTGGAATTGTCGGCCTCGAGACCGCGGTGCCGATCGTTTTCGATCGACTGCTGCATCCCGGTCGGATTTCGCTCACGCGGATGATCGAACTGCTGTCGGTGAATCCGGCTCGCGTGCTGCACCTGCCCGGCGGACGACTCGACGAAGGGGCGCCCGCCGACATCACCGTGCTCGCGCCGGATCTGCCGACGACGATCGATGCCGGGAAGCTCGTTTCGAAGTCGAAGAACACGCCGTTCGATCGCTGGCAGATGGTCGGCGCTGTGATCGCCACCATCGTTGGAGGAAAGGTCGTTTATCGCAATGCCGCTATTGACTGAGAAGAGGCCATTCGACGTGACACGCCAGAACGATGTGCGCCGTCAGGCGCTGAAGACGCTGCAGGATCTCGAAGTACTGATGCGCGACGGACACTTCGACTATGGAAATGGCTTTCACGGTCGCGTCTATCTGAACCCGCATCAGCTCTTTCGCCACCCGTCGACGATCTGGCGGCTGGCGCAGGATCTCCTCGACGTCCTGCCAGGCGAAATCATCGCGCAGACAGATGTCGTTGCCGGACCTGCGACCGGTGGCGCGCTGCTCGCGCACACGATCGCGGGGCTGATCGATGGTCGTCGGCCGCTCTTACATCCACCGTGCAGTTTTGCTCCGCTCCCGAACGCAGCGGAGGCATCGGTCCTGCGAAGTTTCTACCGCAAGCAGCTGGCGGGAAAGCGCGTGCTGCTCGCCGACGACGTGCGCAACACCGGGAAGACGTTCGAGCGCAGCGCCGGCCTCATCACTGAAGCAGCCGGGAAGGTGATTGCGACCGTTGAGATATTCGATCGCATGGAAGCGATCGTTGATCTTGGGGTGCCGAATTACTCGCTTGCCGACTATGCCGCGCCCGAGAACTACCCGGCGGAGGCATGTCCGATGTGCCGCGAGGGCATGCCAATCACGACTTTCTGAGCGTGACGCGAGGCAAGAGGCTGGCGCCACATCCGAACCAACGCAGGGTTTAGGGAACTGCGTTCCCGATAAAAGGCTGACACTCGGTACGCTTTTGTCATCGATTCCACGCATCTGTGTGGCCGCCGCTCTCTGACAAGTTTCGACAGCTCTGGAACCAAGGCCGTAACATGCTGCATTTTAATGGGTTAGGCGATGGCTGAAGACCTCGTGGCGCCCAACTCGACGGTATAAGCCTTGCGCGGACCCCGCGCATGAGACATCGCCTGTTTGTCGTGGCCGTTCTCACCGCGCTGGTGTCCGTGACTGACATCAGGGCCCAGCGCCCGGCGCCGTCAGCGACGCGCGCGGGCTCACCAACAGCCGTTATCAAGCTGGATCGATTCGATCGATCCCCGAGGCTTCGCGATCTGCCGCCGGGAACGCCTCCAATTGGCGAGATGGTGAAGGAACGCGAGCCGCGATGGCGGCGCGCGTCGCGACATCCGTCGGGTCTGCTCTCTGACCCCGTTGTCCAGACGTCTCCTGAGCTTCCGACGATTCCCGGACCCTCACGCAATGTCGAAGGCATCGGCAACGTGAACGCCGTGTTGCCGCCAGACACGAACGGCGATGTCGGGCCGAATCATTTTGTCCAGTGGGTCAACCTCTCATTTGCGGTCTACAGCAAAGGGACCGCAACCACGCCGCCAGCCTTGCTGTATGGTCCGGCGGCGGCGAATACGCTGTGGAGTGGGTTCGGCGGACCGTGCGAAACGCGCAACGACGGCGATCCGATCGTTCGCTACGATCACCTCGCCGATCGCTGGGTGATGAGCCAGCTCGCAGTTCCGAACAACTTCTTCGGTATTCTTCTGTTCGGTCCGTTCTACGAATGTATCGCCATCTCGGCGACGCCCGATCCGCTCGGCGCCTACTATCGCTATCAGTACTCATTCGACAAGCTGAACGACTATCCCAAGCTGGCGGTGTGGCCCGACGGCTATTACATGTCGATCAACCAGTACACGGCGATCTCGCTGCAGTGGGCAGGACAGGGCGTCGTGGCATTCGATCGCGCGAAGATGCTCGCCGGCCAGCCGGCCTCGGCGATCTATTACGACCTGGCGTCGACCGATATGAATCTCGGCGGCATGCTTCCGGCCGATCTCGATGGACCGGCACCGCCGACGGGGTCGCCGGCCTACTTGGTCGAGATGGACGACGATGCCTGGGGCTACACGCCTTCGGATCAACTCCAGCTCTGGCAATTCCATGCCGACTGGACGACGCCGTCGCAATCGTCGTTCACGCGCACTGCGGTGCTGCCCACGGCGCCATTCGACTCTGACATGTGCGGGAACGCCCGAAACTGTTTGCCGCAGCCCGGCACGACGACGAAGGTCGACGCGATGTCAGATCGCCTGCTATATCGATTGCAGTATCGAAATTTTGGCGACCATGAATCGCTGGTCGTGACCCACACGGTCGATGTCGACGGCGCGGATCACGCCGGCCTGCGCTGGTACGAAATCCGGAATCCAGGGTCGTCGCCGTCCATTTATCAGCAGGGCACGTATGCGCCGGATTCGGATCATCGCTGGATGGGCAGCGTCGCGATGGATTCAGCGGGCAATCTTGCGCTCGGCTTCAGTGTGACCGGCCCTTCCACGTTCCCATCGATTCGTTACACCGGCCGTCTCGCGACCGATCCTCCGAACTCGATGACGCTCGGTGAAAGCGATCTGATTGTCGGCACTGGTTCTCAGACGAACACGAGCGGTCGATGGGGGGACTACAGTTCGATGGTGGTCGATCCCGTCGACGACTGCACCTTCTGGTATACGCAGCAGTATTACGCGGTCACGAGCGATGCTGGTTGGCAGACGCGCATCGGAGCTTTTTCACTGCCGAACTGCAGCTCGTCGACACCGCCGTCGAACGCGCCGGCCGTGACGGTGACCGCATCGACGGCAACGGCGACAGAAGCTGGCACGGTCGCCGGCGCATTTACGTTCGCTCGTACTGGCGACACGACCCAGGCCCTGATCGTTCATTACTCGGTCGGCGGCACCGCGACGCCAGGCAGCGATTACATTGCCCTGTCCGGAGTTGTCAGCATCGATCCGGGTTCCGCAACGGCAGTCGTTCCCGTCACGCCGATTGACGATCTGGCGGTGGAGGCCAATGAAACGGTCGTGGCGAGCGTCGCACCTGATCCAGCCTACGCGATCGCATCGGCTGGCGCCGTCGTCACGATCGTCAGCAACGATTCTCCGTCGGATCTCGTCGTCACGGCGGTCACCGGCCCGACGACAGCTGGCGCAGGCTTACCGATTACCGTGAATGACACGACGAAAAACCAGGGAACTGGAGCCTCCGACACGTCAGTGACCGCGTTTTACCTGTCGACGAACACCGTCATCGACGCTAACGACATTTCGCTGGGCACCCGCAACGTTGGCTCGCTCGCACCTGGAGTAACGGACTCAGTCGCAAGCACGTTTACCGTTCCATCCAACGCCGCTGTGGGCAACTACTATCTGATCGCGAAGGCGGACGCCAACCTGACGGTCTCGGAATCGAACGAAAACAACAACGTGAAGACGGGATCGATCATTCCAGTCGGTCCCGACCTCGTGGTCACCACGTTGACCGTTCCGGCGACGGCTGCGGCGGGCAGTTCCATCAGTGTCGGCGATACGACGAAGAATCAGGGCGGCGGTAACGCGGCCGCCTCGTCAACCACCTTCTACCTGTCGCCAAACATTTCCCTCGACAGTTCTGACCCGGCACTCACAAGTCGCTCGGTCGGCGCGCTTACGGCGGGCCTGACTGAATCGGGGTCGACGATGGTCAACATTCCATCGAACACTGCGGCCGGCACCTACTACATCATCGCGAAGGCCGACGGCCCAGGTGTACTGACTGAGACATCGGAAGCGAACAACGTCAAGTTCAGTACCGCGATCAAGATTGGTCCTGATCTCATCGAATCGGCCACTTCCATACCGACCGCCGCCGGTGCCGGGTTCCCGCTGACGGTGAACGACACGGTGAAGAACCAGGGCAGCAGCATGGCCGGAAGCTCGACGACGTCGTTCTATCTGTCGACGAACTTCTCGCTGGATGCTGGCGATAAATTCCTGGGCAGCCGGAATGTCCCGGCGCTCCAACCCGGCCAGACCAGCTCGGGGAGTACCCCGGTGACCATTCCGGCCGATACGGAGCTCGGACAGTACTTCATCCTGGTCAGCGCCGACGACACCAATGCCGTCCAGGAGTCGGCTGAGACGAACAACGTATCGTACGGGACCACGCGCGTTGGACCGGATCTGACAGTGTCGGCGCTCACCGGCCCGATATCGGCGACCGCAGGCGCGACGATTCAGGTGACCGACACGGTCAGGAACGCAGGCGGCGGCGCGGCGGGTGCGTCGACGACGCGCTTCTATCTGTCGGTGAACTTCACGTTCGAAACCACCGATCCGGAGATCGGGAATCGCCCAGTCGGTGCCCTCGGTCCTGGCCTGACCAACTCTGGACCAGCGTCCGTGACGATTCCGCCAGGCACGGCAGCGGGGACGTATTACATCATCGCGGTCAGTGACGCGGACAATGCGGTGACTGAGACATCGGAGACCAACAACACGCGGCCGGTAACGATCAGGATTAACTGAAATTGCTGAATGCTGAGTTCTGATTGGTGATTGTTTGGTTGCTTGGCTGAATTCTGATGCTGGCTGGTTGGCTGAACGCTGATTGGATGTGAAACTGTCAATCAGCATTCAGCAATCAGCATTCAGCATTTTCTGCCGTGTCAGCTATCATCGTCGCGTCCGATGCGACGTGCCACTCATGACGTCGAGCTTGCCAGCCGACTCGATGCCCTCTATCACGATTACAACCGCGAGGACTCCGCCAGCGATCCCATCCAGAAGGTGAGGCCGTTCGCCGATCCCGCCGACCGCGAGATCGCCGGCTTCTGCGCTGCGGCACTTGCGTTCGGCCGCGTCGCGAGCGTCCTCAATTCAATCGATGCGCTGTTTGCCTCGCTCGGGGCGAAGCCTGCCGAATTTGTACGGAGCTTCACACCGGAAGCCGCACCTCGCATCATGCGCATGATGGTGCATCGCTGGATCCGAGGCGAGGATCTCATCGCGCTCCTGTGGATGCTCCGGCAGATGGTCGAACGGTCGGGTTCGATCGAACGATTCTTCCTCGAAGGACTGAATGCCAGTGACGAGGACATCGGTCCGGCGCTCGACAGCTTCTCGAAGCGATCGCTTGCGCTGGATATGCGCCGGGCGTACGGTCGGCAACCGAGGCGCCCGGGCGTGTGCTACTTCTTTCCGCGTCCGTCAGCCGGCAGTGCGTGCAAACGGCTCAATTTGTTTTTGCGCTGGATGGTGCGCCGCGACGAAGTCGATCTTGGAGTGTGGACGAACGTGCCGCGGTCGAAACTTATCGTGCCGCTCGACACGCACGTGATTCGTCTGGGGCGATGTCTTCGGCTGACGCGCTACACGAGCCCCGGATGGCGCATGGCTGCTGACATCACCGCGTCACTCCGCGCCTTGAACGCGAACGATCCGGTGAGCTTTGATTTTTCTCTCTGCCACGTCGGCATGATGAACGCCTGCGGGTTTGGCAGAAAACAGGGAGACTCTCAATGTCCGCTTCGAGGACTGTGTCACCCGCGCGGCGCCAGGCGAGGTTGAACGCTGCATTTCTGCTGGTCGCGCTTGCGCCGGCGTTTGTCGCGGTCTACATAGTAGGGAAACGCGTCGGCGCGGTGCAGGAACTCATGGCTGCGAGTCCTTCGAACGCGCAGAAGATCGCGCTGGTGAAGAAGCAACCCTGTGCCGCAGGCTGGTGTGAAACGCTCTGGCTTGGCACCACGAGGGCAGACGTCGTGAAAGTTGCTGAACTGACACCAGGCACCGAGCACTGCGACGAGATCGCGTGGGCGTCCGACGGCTACCGTGTGGGGTTTGTCATCAATGGTTATCAGCTGCGCATCTTCGATGGCGTCGCGCGAAAGCCGGTCAATCGAGTGAATCTGATCGAACCCGACGGGACTCCCTCGTCGCACATCGTACGAGGCGTCACGTTTTCGCAGAATGGGGCGGCGGTTACGTTCGATGAATGTCCCAGGGGAAGGTCGGGGTGTAAGTCCGGTTTGGTGGCGGTTCGATAGCTCAGCTCTCTTGATGCGGCTCCATCGCCACCCGTTGATAGACGTTCAGCGTATTCTGGACCATGCGCTCGGCGCTGAACAGTGACCGTGCGCGAGCGCGGCCAGCGTCACCCATCTGGCCTCGCAGCATCGCGTCTTTCAGCAGCCGAACAATGGCTTCGGCCATCGCGTCGTGATCGCGAGGAGGAACCAGAACACCGGTTTCTTCGTGTGCAACGACCTCCGGGATGCCGCCCGCGCGCGTCGCGACAATCGGTTTGCCTGCCGCCATTGCGTCCAACAATGACGTCCCCAGCCCTTCGGTCACGGAGCTCATCACGAAGATGTCGAACGCCTTGTGCAACGAGAGCACGTCAGGCCTGAAACCCGCGAGCAGGACGTGTTTCTCGAGATGGTAGTCCCTGATCTGCCTCTCGAGCGCCGGCCGCAATTCGCCTTCACCGGCGATGATGAATCGGGTGTCGGGCATCTGGAGCACGACCGCCTTTGCCGCATCGATCAGGTGACGCTGTCCTTTGTGCGGGACGAGTGCGGCGACGTTGCCGACTATCGGGGCGTGATGCGGAAGCCAGAACTCTCCATGGAGGTTCGCGGGTTCCGCGCGCTCGACTCGTTCGATGTCGATTCCTTCATGCACCGTCACGGCACGCGATTCTGGAACGCCGTCTCCGACGAGTATCTGGCGGATGGCCTCTGACGCGCAGATGAAGCAATCGACCTGGCGATACTTCCACCGCGAGAGGGAGTTTCCTCGGAGATGAAAATCAACCCGCCGCGAGGCGACCAGCGGCGGTTTCACAATCTGCGTGCTCATCGAAAGCGCCAAAGCCGCCATCGCAACGCCATGCGGGTCGTGGGCGTGAATGACATCCGGCTTCAGCTGTCTTAGAAGTCGCGATAACCGCCATGCCGCGGTGAGGTCCAGCTCCGTCTTTGGCGCGAGCGGCACGAGATCGAGACCTTCAGCGGCCCGTTGCCGCAATTCGCCTTCCGAATGCGCAACCAGCATCGTCCGATGTCCTAGCGCCCGCAGTCCCATCAGCGTGGTCAGCACCTGGTTCTGCCCGCCTCGCCACGTGCGCGCCGTGTCGATGTGCAAAGAGAACATCAGTTGTTGCGGCGAGCGGCTGGCGGCTGGCGGCTGGCTGACTGCAATTCCCACAGTTTTGCCAGTTTCAGGAACACGTAATACGCGTTCATTCTGGACACGAGCAGGCCGACGGCGCCGTCGCTGAATCCGGCTCTGAGTACGTAATTCCGGATGAAGGCGAATCGCGGGTGGAAGAACATCTCGAGCGCGCTGGTGCGACGTCCCTCAGACAGCCATTGCTCCGCTGCCAGCGTCGTGTACTTGTCAATCGTCGCCAGATGATGGGAGATGTCGCGATACGCGTAATGCTGAAGTTCGTGGCGAAGTACTCCTGGCGGTCGATCGGCTTCGACCGACTCGTGGACTCGTCGCGCATTCCATCGCGCGGCGCGGCGATCGTAGAGACGAAGCTGATAGTCCGGATACCAATCGGTCGATCGGATCCATCGTCCGAGATACCAGGTCACCCGCGGAATTCGGTAGGCGCACTCCGCGGGTTGCTTGTGCAGAAGTTCCTGGATCTCTGCTGCGAGTTCTGGCGTGACGCGCTCGTCGGCGTCGAGTGAGAGGATCCAATCGTTCGACGCGATGCTCGCCGCGTAATTCTTCTGTGCGCTGTAGCCCGGCCACTCGCGAACTTCGACGCGGGTGGCCAGCTTTCGAGCGAGCGCGACAGTGTCGTCGCGACTTTGCGAGTCGACGACGATGATCTCGTCGGCCCAGGAGACGGATTGAAGAGCGGCGGCGATGTTCGCCGCCTCGTCGCGCGTGATGACCGTGACGGTCAGCTTCACGCGCCGCAGTGTATCGCTTTTCTCTTTTCCCTTTTCCCTTTATCTCCCCGGCGGAACCGACTGAATCGATTCGAATCCAATGAGCGCGCGGTTGTACGCGATGATCGCGTTCAGCTCGGAGAGCTGTGCACTCGAAAGGTCGCGCTGCGCCTGGTTTAGCTGGAACGTCGTGGAGAGCCCGACGGCAATCCGCTTCTGTTCCGCCTCGTACCGCTTGGTGCTGAATTCACGCGCTTTTCGCGTCGCTTCCACTCGTTTCAGTGACGTGTCGACCTGCCGTGCGGCCTCGCGGACCTGCTGCGTCACCTGCAATTCGAGCTGACGCAGCGTGGTGGTCTGCTGTTCGCGCTGCACCTTGGCCTGGGCGTAGCCCGCGTCGGCAGCACTCGTGCCGATCGGGTAGCTCACCTGAAACTGGACGCTCCATGTTTTGAAGTCGTTTCCGAAGATGTCCCGCAGCGCGTCGCTGAAGTTGCGCTGCGCAACGCCAGTCGGAACCGGAAAGCCGCCGGAGGTGTCGTAGATCGTGCGCGTTCCTCCGACGCCAGCCAGCCCGTAATTCACAATCGCGTTGAGCGCCGGCAGCTTCTGATTGCGCGCGAACTTCATCGTGATGTCTGTTTGATCCATCTCACGGTGCGCCTGCGCGATGTCGGTGCGCTGGTTGAGCGCGTTCTGAATCGCGCCGTCCAAATCCAACGCGCGCGGTGTCAGCACCGGTTCTTCGGAAGGAACGATGTGCACGGCCCAGAAGTCCGGCTGTTGCGGATTCATGATCAGCGTGCGCAGCGCATCTTCGAACGACCTCACCTGCGACTCACTGATGATCACCGATTCTTCGTTGCGCGATACCTCCGCCTGCGATTCGACGATGTCGATTTGAGGAATGGTGCCGACTTCTGCGCGCCGCTCGTTGTTCTTGAGCGATTCTTTCGCGAGGTCCAGCGACTGCTGAGAGACCTTCAGCTGTCCAATGGCGCCGACGAGATCGTAGTACGCGTTCCGGACCGTTCGCGACGTCTGTGTCACCTGCTGCTGAAGCTGCAGGTCGACGATTTCCTGCTGCTTCTGACCGATGAGCAGCTGCTGCCGCGTCGAATCGATCATGAAATCGCGCAGGAGCGGCTGCGTGAAATTGAAGTTGAAGTTCGATGACAGACGGGGGTTGAACGGGTCGGTCGGATCGCTCGTCGTGTTTCGCGCACCGTCCAGGGACGCCTGATATCGTCCGCCAAACCATTTCAATTGCTGTGCGACGCCCGCGCTCGATCGAAATCCGGCATTCGTCGTGAAATCGTTCCCCGCCAGAAAATTCTGCGGCGGACTGCTGTTGCTGTTCTTTGTCGATCCGCCGAAGACCACTGGGGCGAAAGCCGCGCGGGTCTGCGCAACGGCCAGTGCCTGGGCCTGCGGGCTCAGGCGCTCGGCGCGGATGCCGAGGTTGTTCTCCAGTGCCAGCTTGACCGCGTCGTCCGCGCTCAATTGCAGCTCGGGCCCAGGGACCGGGGTGCCGCCCTGTTGAGCCGGCGCGGGCGACGTCTGCGGCGCCGGGGCGGGTGCGCCGGGCGTCTGTTCGGATGCGAACACGATCCGCCCGGAACCGGACAGTACGAGAACGGCGCCACAGGCGGCCACAAACTTCAAACAAGCCGATATTTGTTGCTCGAAACGCATTGCAGGACTCTCCAATGACAGAACTTCAGAACCCGATGCTACAGGAGATAGCAAGAAACGGAGCGGACCGTCGTCGGTTTGACGGACCGGGCGGAGTGGTTGTTTCCAAAATGTATACTACTGGCCGACAACCCGCCGCTTCTTGCCGGTTCATCGCCTTCCAGGGACGCATTTGATGAAACGACACGTGTTCGCGCTCGCGACAGCGCTCCTCGCAGGACCGTCTGACGATGGAGTGAAGTCCGCGCCTCCAGCCAACGGGCGATGGGACCAAGGGCATCGACGCATCCTGTTTGTAGACGGTGGGGACATCGTTCTGGTTGACAGCACCTCCTGCGAACTGTTCGAAGACAACCTGCGAACCTCGCACAACGGAAAGGCAACGTCGTAGTGGACGCCGACGCTGTTCTCGATATGTTCCGGAAGTCCGGAGCGCTGCTCGAAGGACATTTCCGGCTCTCGTCTGGACTTCACAGCGATCGATATTTTCAAAGCGCGCTGGTGCTTCAGTATCCCGAGTTCGCGAGTGCCCTCGGCGCGGCGCTCGGCTCACGTCTCGGACACCTTCAGGGCACTGCCGTCCTTTCGCCCGCCCTTGGCGGCATCGTGATTGGCCAGGAAGTGGGACGTGCGCTTGGCATTCGCGCGATGTTTGCCGAGCGTGTGGACGGAAAGCTCACGCTCCGGCGAGGCTTCATGTTGTCGCCGGCCGATCGTGTTGTCGTGGTTGAAGACGTGGTGACGACCGGCGGATCGACGCGTGAAACCATCGATGTGGCGAACGCGGCGGGCGCGACCGTATCGGGCGCGGCAGCGCTCGTCGACCGCGGCGGTGACGCTGCCGCCGTGCCCGTGCCTCTCGTCAGCCTCGTGCAGATGAACGTTCCGACCTACGACCCGGAGACGTGTCCGTTGTGCGCGAAGGGAATCCCTGTCACGAAGCCAGGCTCACGTGTGTAGATTCTGGCAGTCCGTTAGGGCTGCCTCTTTATGCGAAACCTCAAGATCACACTCCAGTACGACGGCACCAACTACGTCGGCTGGCAGCGACAGGCGAGAGGGACGTCGATCCAGGGGCTTCTTGAAGACGCACTCGAACCGATTGCAGGAACTCGAATCACGGTGCACGGTGCCGGTCGAACCGACGCAGGAGTCCACGCACTCGCACAGGTCGCCAGCGTCTCGTTCCCGGGCGCGCACGATGCTCCCGTGCTGGCGCGAGCGTTGAATGCCGTGCTTCCGACTGATGTTCGCGTGCTCTCAGTGGCGGATGTGCCTGCCGATTTTCACGCACGATTCAGCGCGGTGGGAAAGACGTACGAATACCGGATCGTCAATGCACCGATCGTGTCTCCGTTCCTCGTCCGTTACGCGTGGCATATCAACCACGATTTGGATGTTGACGCAATGAAGAGCGCGTCCGCGTACCTCATCGGCATGCATGACTTTGCCGGGTTTCAGGGTGCCGGTTCGGATGTCGCCTCGAGCCAACGAACGATTCAGGCAATCGACTGGGAGAACGGACGTGGACATGACAGCCCGCTCGTCATACGGCTCCGCGGTGATGGATTTCTGCGACACATGGTGCGCAACATCGTCGGCACGCTCGTCGAGATCGGCAGCGGCCGGTGGATGCCGGACAGGATCCTAGACATCCTGGCGTCCCGGGATCGGTCGCAGGCTGGCACGACGGCGCCGGCACATGGTCTGTTTCTCGTGCGGGTGGAATATTCAACGGATTGAACCCCACTTGTGAGTTACCCGTAACGCACTGTATTATCAAGGTTTAAATTCGGTCACCAGCCATGTCGCTTCAGGAAATTCTCTCCGTCGTCGAGGCCGGTTCGCCTGAGGAGGCGCTCGCACGACAGGTCAACTTCGCGCGCCTCCCGCAACACATCGCGGTCATCATGGACGGAAACGGTCGATGGGCCGCGCAGCGCCACCTCCCGCGGGTCGAGGGACATCGCGCCGGCATCGATTCGGTTCGCGACATTGTCGAATCCTCGGCCCGGCTTGGCATTAAAGTCCTGACGCTGTACGCATTCTCGGTCGAGAACTGGAAACGTCCGGTCACCGAAGTGTCGACGTTGATGTCGCTCTTGAAGCGATACCTTCGCCTCGAATTGAACACACTGCTCAAAAACAACATCCGTTTTCGCGTGATTGGCCGCGAAGACGAACTTGCACCGGATGTCCAGGGCGAACTCAAAATGGCGGAAGAGCAGACGGCGCAAAACGCTGGCATGCTCTTCAACATTGCGCTGAACTACGGCGGGCGCGCGGAAATCGTGGAGGCGGCGCGGCGTGCGATTGCCTCCGGCATCAGTGCGGCGGATCTGGACGAGCAGCGTTTTGGCGATCTGTTGTACACCGCCGGTCAGCCCGACCCCGATCTCCTGATCCGGACCAGCGGCGAGATGCGCGTCAGCAACTTCCTCCTCTGGCAGATTGCTTACGCTGAAATCTGGGTGACCGACACGCTGTGGCCTGATTTCCGCAAGCAGCACCTCCTTGAGGCCATTCTCGCGTATCAGAAGCGCGATCGTCGTTATGGCGGCATCAAACAGCCGGCGGTGGCCGGCCGGTGAAGTGTCGACGTTCTGAATTTCTAGAACTCGTTCTAAAACGAATCGGATGCTTGGCGAACGAGTACGCGAGTGAGCCCACGCGAGCGGAGCGGGGATGGCGGGGCCCCGCGAGCGAGCGTGTCAGGGAGTCCGAGGGGCGAAGCCCTTCGGAGTGACATGATCCGCGTCCTGAGCGCGCTCGTGCTGCTTCCGATGGTGGTCGGCGCCGTTTGGTTCCTGCCGCCGATCGCGACATTGGTGCTCGCGTTGATCGCGGCCGCACTCGCGTTTGTGGAGTACGCGGCGCTCGCGTCAGCGCTCGGGGCAACTGTTCCGCGCGCGATTCCCGGAGGCGCAGTGCTCGGCGCGTGTGCGGCGCTCGGCAGCGGCTGGGCGATGGTCGATGTGATTCTGATGACGGCGCTGATTACGATCGCGGCGACCGCAGTCGGAACGGCGCGACTGGGCCCGGAGGTTCTCCGTGATTCGGCCGCGGCAATCTTTCCCGCGATCTACATCGGGTTGCCGCTCGGTGCACTGGCCGCGGTCCGAGCGACGGCCGGACGCGAAGCCGTGCTCCTCATCATGAGCGTGATCGTCATCAGCGACTCGGCGCAGTATTACACCGGCCGCGCATTCGGGAAGCGAGCGCTGGCGCCGACGATCAGTCCCAAGAAGACTCTCGAAGGGGCAATCGGCGGGATCATCTTTGGGACGCTGGCGTTCACGATTGGGACACGCCTCGTATTCCCCACCGCACCGGTTCTGCTCGTCGTCCTTGTCGGCGCGAGCGTCTCCGCGCTGGGTATCGTCGGCGATTTGTTCGAGTCGCTCTTGAAACGGAGCGCAGGTGTGAAAGATTCCGGTGCCATTATCCCTGGGCATGGCGGCGTGCTCGATCGCATCGATAGCTGGCTGTTTGCTGCGCCCGTTTACTACGTCTTTGTCCGGTATCTCCGTTTTTGACCATGGCGAGCACGAGCACGACCGAGATCAGGCACGTCGCAATCCTTGGATCGACCGGTTCAATCGGTCAGAGCGCACTTTCGGTCGTTGCCGCGCATTCCGATCGACTGCGCGTCGTCGCCATGGCAGCCGGTGAAAATATCGCGCGCTTTGTCGAGCAGGTCGGTCGTTTTGTTCCGGACACGATCGCGATGTCGGCGCCGCGTGCGTTGGCTGATGCCCGTGCCGAACTCCGTCGACGCGGCGGCGTCGATCCGCCGCAAGCATTGAGCGGGCCGGAGGGGCTCATTGCTGTCGCCACGCACCCTGCGGCAGACGTTGTCCTCTTCGCATCGTCTGGCACGGCGGCGCTCGATGCCGTCCTTGCGGCCATTGAAGCGCGCAAGACGATAGCACTGGCCAACAAGGAAATCCTGGTCATGGCGGGGGCCATCGTCATGGAAGCGGCGCGTCGCCATGGCGTCGCGGTGCTTCCCGTCGACAGCGAGCACAATGCGATCCATCAGTGTTTGCACGGCCGGTCGTCAGCAGAAGTGCGGCGGTTGATCCTGACGGCGTCGGGCGGCCCTTTTCGCGACACACCTCTTCATGAGATCGCGTCGGTGACGCCGGAAGAAGCGCTGCGGCACCCGACCTGGACGATGGGGCCGAAGATTACGATCGACTCGGCGACGCTGATGAACAAGGGACTTGAAGTCATTGAAGCGCGGTGGCTGTTCGACGTCGCGCCGGATCGGATCGAGGTGCTGGTGCACCCGCAGTCAATCGTCCATTCGATGGTCGAACTCGTCGACGGCTCGATCATCGCGCAACTCGGGGTCACCGACATGCGCCTGCCGATTCAGTACGCATTTTCGTATCCGGCCCGCTGGAGCGCGGCGCTTGCGCCTCTCGATCTCGCGCGTGCCGGACGACTCGATTTTGCTGCTCCGGACACGGCGCGGTTCCCGTGCCTCGCCCTTGCGTTTCGGGCGCTCGCGGGAAATCCCGGGCTTCCAATCGTTCTCAACGCCGCTAACGAAATTGCGGTCTCGGCTTTCCTGGACCGCCGTATTGGATTGACGGCCATTCCCGAGCTAATCGGCCGTGCGATGGACACTTATGAGGCCGGAAGCCCCACCGCCGTCCACGGCTTGGCCGACGTGCGTGCCGTCGATCGCTGGGCACGGGAGTTCGCCGAAGTGGCCGCTGGTACGGTAAAATCAAGAGTTTAGCCGTCACGTCTGTTCACGCGTTTCATTCTGCGGTCAGAGGCCTCTTAAGTGACAAGTATCCTCGCCTTCGTGTTCGTACTCGGCGTGCTCATCTTCGTCCACGAGCTCGGGCACTTTCTCATGGCCCGTCGCATCGGCGTGCGGGTGCTCACGTTCTCGCTCGGGTTCGGCCCTAAGCTCCTGGCCTTCCGCCGCGGCGACACGGAGTACTGCATCAGTGCGATCCCGCTTGGCGGCTACGTCAAAATGGCCGGCGAGAACCCGGACGATGCGCGAACGGGGGCTTCTGACGAGTTCTTGTCGAAGTCGAAGTGGCAGCGGTTCCAGGTGCTCATCATGGGTCCAGTGATGAACTTGGTCCTCGCGGTCGTGGTGATGGCGGCGGTGCTGTACCAGGGCGCGCCGGCTCCTGCGTTCATGCGGCAACCCACGATTGTGGGAACCGTCCTCGATCAATCCGTTCTCAAACCCGCCGGTCTCAAGCCAGGCGACCACATCGTCAGCGTTGATGGCGATGAGGTTCCAACCTGGGAAGACTTCCTGAACGCCGTCGCGGCAAAATCCAAGCAGACCGTATCCATTCATGTTGAGCGCGATGGGAAGGACAGCGATCTACAGTTTGTGCCGGTTGGCTTCGGCAAGTACGACCTAGTCAACCTCGACAGCCTCGCGATCCTTCCGATCATGCACCCGCAGGTTGCGTCGCTCCAGCCTGACCTTCCGGGACACGAGGCGGGATTGCGCCCTGGCGATGTCGTACTGGCAGCCGCTGGCCAGCGTGACGTCAACCGGAATGCGCTCGTTGAATTGATCAAGGCTCACGAAGGAAAACAGATCACACTCGAAATCAAGCGCGACGGTCAGATTATCCAGGTGCCGGTGAGGCCGCGGAAGGTCGGCGACACGGTGATGATTGGCGCCCAGTTGAACGGCTTCGAGATGCGAACCATTGAACCTGGTCCTATCGAAGCGCTCAAGCTGAGTCTCGATCAGAACTGGACGTGGGCGACGATGATCGTCCAGACGCTGGGCGGTCTGTTTACGCGGCACACCTCAGTGAAACAATTGATGGGACCGGTTGCAATCGCGGATCTTTCAGGGATGGCGGCCGAGCAGGGGATGATTCAGCTCTTCAGCCTCATGGCGATGATCAGTTTGAACCTCGGGCTGCTCAACCTGATGCCGATCCCCGTGCTCGATGGCGGCCACATCGCGATCCTGGCACTCGAAGGAGTCTCGCGGCGCGACTTCAGCATGAAGGTGAAGGAAAAGATGCTGCTCGCTGGCTTCGTGCTGCTCCTGATGCTGATGGTCACGGTCATCTACAACGACTTGACGCGCATTCAGTGGATCGAGCGGTTGATGCCGTGGCGCTGATACCACGCCCTGCGCTTGCCGCAGTTCTTCTCATTTCTTGGACCGCGTCGGTTCACCCACACTCCAACCAGACTGCAAGCCTTCCATACCCGCCTGTCGCCACCTTCTCAATCCTCGGATTCGATCCGGCGAGTGGCGAGGTTGGCGGTGCGGTCCAGTCGCGCGTGTTCTCGGTCGGGAACGGCGTGCTGTGGGCCGAGGCGGACGTAGGCGTGGCGGCGACCCAGGCGATCGTCGACGTCAGTTATGGACCGAAGGCATTAGCGCTCCTCCGCGCCGGAATGACCCCGACGGCCATCATTAAAGCGCTTCTCGACAGCGATCCCGATCCGAGACCGTCAGACTGGACGAAGGCGGGACGCCAGTTTGCGGTGATGGACGCGAAGGGGAATTACGAGGCGTACACCGGAGCGAAGGCGACGTCGTGGGCCGGGAACAAAGGCGGGAAGTACTGCACCGCCCAGGGAAACATTCTGGCCGGAGAAGGGGTCGTCGCCGGAATGGTCGATGCTTTCGAGAAGACCGAAGGCCATCTCTCGATGCGGCTGATGGCCGCTCTCGACGCGGGCCAGGCTGCCGGGGGCGACAAACGCGGCATGCAGTCGGCGGCAATGATTATCGTGAAGAAGAACGGCGGCGTCTGGTTGAACAACGATGTCGTCCTGCGCCTGCAGGTCGATGACAGTGAGGAACCCCTCAAGGAGTTGCGCCGCGTGGTCGAGAAATGGAACGCCACACAGCGCCGTCGGCGGTAGGCATTTCCCGCTTCCGAGATCTCCGTCAGGAATTCCGGCCCATGTTCACGCTGGCCGTGCCAGTGGTCATGGCCGAACTCGGCTGGATGACGATGGGACTCGTCGATACGCTGATGGTCGGCGGGCTCGGCCCGGAGGCCATCGGCGCGGTCGGCATCGGCAGCTCGCTGTTCATAGGCGTCTGCATCTTTGCCATGGGTTTGCTCCTCGGCCTCGATACGCTCGTCGCGCATGCGTTTGGAGCCGGACGGATCGACGAGTGCCATCGCTGGCTTGCGTACGGCGTGACGCTCAGTCTGCTTCTTTCGATTCCCGTCACCATCATCGTTCTCGCTTTGTCGTCGGCCTTGGGACGTTGGGGGCTTCATCCCGCGGTGTTGGCCCTGACGCAACCCTACCTCGATATCCTGGCGTGGAGCATTCCGCCGCTCCTGTTGTACGCATCCTTCCGGCGTTACTTGCAAGGCATGGGCGTGGTACGTCCGGTGATGATCGCGCTCGTCGTCGCGAACATCCTGAACGCATTTGTCAACTGGCTGTTGATTTTCGGGCACTGGGGCGCGCCGGCACTGGGCGTTCGCGGATCGGCGTGGGGGACCGTCGTTGCACGCGTTGTCATGGCCGGTGTTCTGCTGGCGGTCATCGTGTACCGCGAGCGATCGCTCGTGGTATCGCGATTGCCGCGGCTCCAGCGTAACCGTCCGTTCAGCTCACCTTCGCGTCGCTTCAGCCTCGAGCCGATGCGAAGACTGCTTGCTCTCGGTTTACCAGCGGCAAGTCAAGTGACGCTCGAAGTCGGCGTGTTTGCGGCGGCAACGGCGCTCGCCGGCCGGCTTCCGCCGGCGGCGCTCGCGGCGCATCAGATCGCGGTCAACTTCGTCGCCCTCACGTTCATGGTTCCGCTCGGTATTGCATCCGCGGGAGCGGTGCGCGTTGGTCATGCGATCGGCCGCCACGACTACGATGGAGCGGCAAGATCCGGCTGGACGGCAATTCTGTTTGGCGTGGCGTTCATGTCCTGTGCAGCGGCCGCGTTCCTGCTCATTCCACGCGCGCTCATCGGCGCCTTCACGTCGGAGCCCGCGGTCTTGTCAATTGGCGCTTCGCTGCTCTTCGTGGGTGCCATCTTTCAGCTGTTCGATGGCGTTCAGGGTGTGTCGACCGGAGTGCTGCGGGGACTCGGCGATACGCGGACGCCGATGTTGTGGAATCTCGCCGGGCACTGGTTCATCGGATTGCCCCTCGGGTACACGCTCTGTTTTGTAATGGGTCTCGGCGTCGTCGGATTGTGGTGGGGGTTGTCGACTGGCTTGATCATCTGCGGCATCGCATTGCTGATGGCCTGGTCTCGCCATGTCGCATCGTTTCACCCATAGCCGCCCTGGCACTCCGCTTGCCCCCTGTTGCAGCGAGGAAGCGCCATGGCAGAGCAGCCCGACCGGCCCCGGCCGCATGGCAATCGAAAATCAGCAGTTTCAGCGTCGGGCATACTTCGTCGCGACGTATTCGTCCACGAGCTCGCGGAACGCCACTGCGAGTTCGTCGTATGTCCCCCGCAGTGTCGTGTGATGTTTGCCGTCGATGAACACGGGACAGTTGGGCGCTTCTCCGGTTCCCGGCAAACTGATGCCGATGTTTGCCGCTTTTGACTCACCCGGTCCATTCACGACACAACCCATCACGGCAAGAGTCATCGTCTCGACGCCTTCGTAGCTGGCCTTCCATTCCGGCATTCGCTGCCGGATGTATTCCTGCGTCCGTTCGGCGAGTTCCTGAAACGTCGTGCTCGTCGTGCGCCCGCAGCCTGGACAGGCGGTAACGCTTGGCGCGAAGGATCGCAATCCCAAAGCCTGTAGCAATTCGCACGCGGCATACACTTCCTCACGGCGATCGCCGCCAGGGCGTGGCGTCAGCGACACGCGAATCGTGTCGCCAATACCTTGATTCAGCAACACGCCCATCGCCGCCGCGGACCAGACGAGGCCCTTGGTGCCCATCCCCGCCTCCGTCAGGCCGAGGTGAAGCGGCTGATCGGTCTTTTCCGCCAGGTCGCGGTAGACCGCGATCAGATCGCCCGGGCGCGATGTTTTGCACGAGATGATGATCTGATCTTTTCTGAGCCCGCTCTCGAGCGCGAGCTCCGTCGATTGCAGCGCGGACAGCACCATGCACTCGTTGATGACCTCTTCGGAACTCAGCCCGCGATCGCGATCGGTGTTCTCCTGCATCTTCGCGAGCACGAGCTCCTGATTGAGCGATCCGCCGTTCACGCCGATTCGCACCGGCTTGTTCCGATCGCGCGCGACGCCGCAAATCGTCGCGAACTGCTCATCACGCCGCTTGCCGGTGCCCACGTTTCCCGGATTAATCCGGTATTTGTCGAGCGCGGCGGCGCAATCCGGGTAACGCGTCAACAGGAGGTGGCCGTTGTAGTGAAAGTCGCCGATCAGTGGCGCAGTAATTCCGGCGTCGAGCATGCGCTGTTTGATCTCGGGAACAGCCTGCGCAGCCTCCGGCACGTTCACCGTCACGCGCACCATTTCAGATCCGGCCTCAGCCAACTCGACGCACTGCTGAGCTGTCGCCTTCGGATCTGCAGTGTCCGTCATCGTCATAGATTGGACGACGACAGGCGCGCCGCCGCCGACCTGGACGGATCCCACACGGACACCGACCGTTCTGTGAAGCTTCAGCACTGCCATCAGATATCCCGATCATACCACCCGCATTTTGGGGTCGAGTTCACCCGGCGTTCGTTTTGCAGTCGTGCAGGTAGGAGTTCGCCGAATGCTGAGTCTCGCGGGGGTATGGCTCGGCTGAACGGCAAAGGGAGACCGTAATGAACCGATTGAGATTCAACATACTAGGCGTGTTGGCAGTCCTGGCGTTGTGCCTGTCGCTCGCGCGACCTGTGGCCGCGCAGAGTGTCACCTCGTCTGACATCCAGCGGCTACAGGATCTGCTGTCCGACGTGAGCAATGACGTGTCGCGCATGCGCGGAAGTCAGGACACGTCCGGACGGTTGCAGACTCAGGTCGATGATCTTCGCGACGAAGTGGTTTATTTGAAGGTCAAGCTGCGGAAGGAGGGATCGGTCAGCCGAAACGAGTACAACGATCTGCAGGACCGTATCCAGGATGTGCGTTCTCAGGCGCGTGCGAACGCCCCGGATTCGGCGAGTACGGATGCCGGCACGTGGCGCACGAACAGCGATCCGAGTGGGACACGGCAGCGACCAACTGGCACCTCTGGGACGGTAACTGGCGGCGTTGTGGACGACCGCACGCGATCGGGTCAGAGCAGCGGGACGAGTGCGATCCCCAGCGGTCAGGAGATCGACGCGCGAATTGAAAATGCGCTGTCGTCCGAGACGGCGCAGGTCGAGCAGCGCTTCGCAGCGACGACCGTGGCAGATCTGTATCGCGGCAACGAGGTCCTGATCCCGGCCGGGTCGACACTTCGCGGTGTCGTCAGCTCGGTCACCAAGGCGACCCGCACGGAGCGGAAGGGAAGTCTCACGGTTGCGTTCGATCAGATTACGGTACGCGGTCGCAACTATCCCATTCGCGGAACCGTGACGCAGGCTCTGGAGAGTGAAGGCATCAAAGGTGAGGTCGGGAAGATCGGCGCCGGCGCCGGCGTCGGCGCAATTATCGGCGGCATCATCGGCGGCGCAAAGGGTGCGCTTATCGGTGTGCTGATCGGTGCAGGCGGTACGATTGCCGCTACCGAAGGCAAGGACGTATCGCTGCCTGCGGGCACAATCCTTCGGGTTAGTCTCGATACACCGCCGAACATCAGATAGTGCTTCACTTCACTTCTTTCATCGCATCCCGCGCCGCTTTGATCGTTTGATCGACGTGGCGCGGGGTGTGCGCACCTGAAAGAAACCACGCTTCGAACTGTGACGGGGGCGGATAAATCCCCCGTGCCAGCATTCCTCGAAAAAACCGTCCGTACGCGGCGGTGTCCGATGCTAACGCGGAGTCGTAGTCGCGAACTGGCCGGTCGGTAAAAAACGGCGTCAGCAGCGATCCAAACGCATTCACCTGAAGCGGCACGTCCGCCGCGCGGGCGGCGTCGGCCAATCCGTGCGCCAACTGGGCACCGACCTTGGCGAGATGCTTGTACAGCCGCGGGGAAAGTTGTTCGAGCGACCACAGTCCCGCCGTCATCGCCAATGGATTGCCTGACAACGTGCCGGCTTGGTAGACAGGACCTGCGGGCGCCACCAGATCCATGAGGGCGACGCGGCCGCCGTAGGCACCGACCGGGAGCCCGCCTCCGATGATCTTTCCCAGGCACGTCAGGTCCGGCCGCACGTCGTACAATCGCTGCGCTCCTCCTGCCGACGCTCTAAATCCTGAAATCACTTCGTCGAACACGAGCAGCATGCCCTCGCGATCGCACAGGCTTCGCAAACCCTGAAGAAAGCCGTCGACCGGCGGTACGAGTCCCATGTTTCCCGCGATCGGCTCGACGATCACCGCCGCGATCTGCCCGGCGTGCTGGCTCGCAAGCTGGCGGACTGAATCGAGGTCGTTGTATGTGGCCACCAGGGTGTCGGCTGCAGCTGCCGCGGGCACACCGGGGCTGTTCGGCACTCCGAGCGTCGTCGCGCCCGATCCCGCCGCGACAAGGAATGGATCGGCATGGCCGTGATAGCAGCCCGCGAACTTGATGATTTTGTCGCGCGTGGTTGCCGCGCGCGCCACGCGAATCGCGCTCATCGTCGCCTCGGTGCCTGAGCTGACGAATCGCACGCGTTCCATCGACGGCATCAGCATCGCCACCCGCTGCGCCAGCCGTGTTTCGAGTTCGGTCGGCGCGCCGAAACTGGTCCCGCGGGCTGCGACCGCCGCCAGCGCTTTCAGCAGACCCCGTGGTGCATGGCCGTGAATCAGCGGACCCCAGGACATGACGTAATCGACGTAAGTCTGACCGTCGGCGTCTTCGATCTGCGAGCCGCGGCCACGCATGATAAAGAGAGGAGTCGCGCCGACTGACTTGAACGCACGGACCGGACTGTCGACGCCGCCCGGCAGGATGCGCGATGCGGCAGCGAAGAGCTGCTCAGACCGTGAGGACCGCAACCGTTTCTTGAGCGCCATCCGGCGACGATAACACAGGGTCAGACGGGGGTCAGACCGGGGTCAAACCAGGGTCAGACCCTAAGCGCGACGCAACCGAATGTGCGTTTTCGGGATCGTCCAGGACCGCGCGCGGACAGTCGTGGCGGTCACTGTCGACGCGCAACTCATTGAACCGTCGGGAATTCTCAGTTCGGCACGCATCTGGCTGGGTTTGCATTCTCGACACACGTGTAGAACTGGGAGATCGATCGTGATTAAAGACCTCCGTTATGCCGTTCGGACGCTACGGCGATCGCCGTTGTTTGCGATATCGGCAATCGTGACACTCGGCATTGGCATCGCCGTCAACACGATCGTCTTTACGCTGTTGAACTCATTGGTGCTGCGGCCGATGCCGGTTCGCGACGCGGACCGAGTCGTCCGTCTGTATCCCGTAGATGCTCGGGGACATCGCCAGAATCTCTTTTCGTACCCGGACTACATCGACTATCGAACTGCTGCGTCGATGTTCGACGATGTCTCCGCCTACATCCCCGCGAGTGTCACCGCGCAGTTGGACGGCGAAACGGAAGACTTGATTGCGTACGTCGTGACGCCAAACTACCTCAACCTGGTCGGCATCCAACCATCCATCGGACGTGTCCTGGTCCCGGCGGACGAAAAGGCCGCAGATCCGGCGGTCGCGGTGATCAGTTACTCGTTGTGGCGCAGGCGATTCGCCTCGGACCCGGCGATCGTCGGCTCATCGATCGTGATCAACCGTCGGTCGTTCACAATCGTCGGCGTCGGACCCTCCCGGTTCAGCGGGACCGAACCCTTGTCGCCGGACGTCTGGGTCACCACGTCGATGCAGCGCACGGTGCTTCCGCCTGACGATCTTCTCATCGATCGATCGAACGAATGGCTGCTCGTCGTTGGTCGACTCAAGGCAAGCGTGTCGCGGTCCGTCGCCTCGACGGCGCTGTCCGGGACCGCTCGCCAACTTGCAGCAGCCTTTCCCGGACGCGACCGTCCGTCGGCGGTGACCGTTGCGCCGGGCACGTTCTTTACGCTCGATCCGGGAATCTGGCCCGTCATCGTTCTCGTGCTTTCGATCGTCGGACTGGTGCTGGCGATTGCATGCGCAAACGTCGGCAATCTCGTTCTGGCGCGGACGACGGGTCGTCAACGTGAAATCGCGGTTCGTCTGGCGATCGGCGCGACGCGAGGGCGCGTCGTTCGACATCTCATGTCGGAAAGCACGGTTATCGGTCTCGCTGGCGGTGGCCTCGGTTTGCTGCTCGCAATGTGGGCGCTGGAACTGCTCTATCCACTCGGACTGTCATACGTCCCAACCGAGTGGGGAGCAGTCGTGCTCGATCTCTCGCCGGACCTGCGCGTCTTCGCATATACGTTGGGTCTGGCGCTTGCCGCCAGCGTGTTGCTCGGGCTTGCACCCGCGCTCCAGTCATCGTCGCCGCGGATTGCAGCGTCGCTGCATGACGATGGCGCGATGATCGGATTGCGCTTGCGCCCCGGACGCTTGCGCAGCGCGCTGGTGGTCATGCAGGTCGCAGTTTGCGTGATTCTTCTGGTTAGTGCGGGCCTGCTGACGCGCGCGCTGCAGCACGTGCAGGCGCTCGATGTCGGGTTTCGAACCGCCGGCGTCGTCTTTACCGAATATGACTTGCGGCGTCAGGGGTATACCGTCGAGCGCGCTCGCGAATTCAACCAGATGATCGCCGAGACGGCAGCGTCGGCGGCGCGCGGGTCCGTTTCGCTGACGTCGCACGTGCCTTTGCATGGCGGTGTTCGACGGACGGCGGCGTGGCCTGAAGGTCATGCCGAACAGGTGATCTGCACGACAACGTCTGTGTCGCGGACCTATTTCGAGACGCTCGACATCTCGATTACCAGGGGTCGGACGTTCTCCGATCGCGAAGATCGCGACGGTTCACCGGTCGTCATCATCAGTGAGAGACTTGCAGCGCGGTTCTGGCCCGGCGTCAATCCGATAGGACGCAAGCTCGATGTCACATCGATGCCGGTTCCACTGACCGTCGTTGGCGTCGTTCGGGATACGACCAGTGCGACCATTTGGCGCGACAAAGAGATGTCGCTGTATGTGCCGCGAGGATTCGCCGACGAGCGCGATCTGCACGTGATCGTGCGCACCAGCGGTGACATCACGGCGTTGGCGGGGCTTCTAAAGCAGCGAGCGTATGCGATCGATTCCGCGGTGCACTTCACCGCGACGCCTCTGGAGTCCCTGCTTCGGCTGTGGATTCTTCCCTCGCGGGTCGCCGCCGTTGCGGCCGGGATTCTTGGGATGCTTGCTCTGGCGCTCGCCTCGCTTGGCCTCTATGCCGTGATGGCTTATGACGTGACCCACCGCACTCGCGAGATCGGGGTGCGTCTGGCGCTTGGTGCGGCCGGTCGCGATGTGGTTCGAGTGATTCTCGTCGATGGTGTTCGACTGGTCGCAATCGGGCTGGTGCTTGGCCTAGCAGGCGCGTCAATCCTCGGTCGTGTTCTGCGGCAGTTTCTGTTCGACGTCAGCCCCGTCGATCCGTTGACGTTTATGGTAATCCCGGCATCCCTAATTGGCGTGGCGCTTGTCGCGTGCTACATCCCGGCGCGGCGCGCTTCGCGGATTGCGCCGCTGGACGCGCTGCGGTCGCTTTAGCCTGCCGGGTCTGACCCCGGTCTGACCCCGGTCTGACCCCCGTCTGACCCCCGTCTGACCCCGTCTGACCCCGTCACGCCCCCGCGCGCGACGGCGAGGGGCGGACTGGTGTGGCGGCATCGTCGCCAACCACGGTCTTCCACGCCCGCACGCGCCAGCGGGTGACGAGCCCGTTCCGGACGTACGGGTCCCGGACCGCGAATGCCTCAGCGGCCGCCGGCGAGTCCCCCTGAAACAGGAGGACCGCGCCGTCGACCGGATCGTCGAGTGCGCCGCCGAGGACGAGTTCTCCACGCGCGTGTGCCTCCCACGCCAGCGAGAGATGCTCATTCCTGAACGCTGCCCGCCGCTCCACGTAATCCGGAACGGCGTCGTAGATAAGGAGGTAATGCATTCAGGCACCTTTATCCCAACACTCGTGCTGCCTCGCGCGCGTAATAGGTGATGATGATGTCGGCGCCCGCCCGCCGAATCGAGGTCAACGTCTCCATCATCGCGCGGGGCTCATCGATCCAGCCGTTGCGCGCCGCCGCCTTCAGCATCGCGTATTCGCCGCTCACGTGATACGCCGCGGTCGGGTATCCGAACTCAGCCTTCACGCGTGCGATCACGTCCAGATAGGTCAGCGCCGGTTTGACCATGACGATGTCCGCGCCTTCGTCGATGTCGAGCGCAACCTCGCGGACCGCCTCCTCGATGTTCGCCGGATCCATCTGGTGCGATCGCCGATCGCCGAATGCCGGGGCCGAGTCCGCAGCCTCGCGAAACGGTCCGTAGAATGCCGAACAGTATTTCGCTGCATAGGACATGATCGCCGTCTGGGTAAAGCCGGCATCGTCCAGCGCCGCGCGAATCCGGCCGACGCGGCCGTCCATCATGTCGGAAGGCGCGACGACGTCGGCGCCTGCGACTGCGTGCGACAACGCCGTGCGCGCCAGCTGTTCGACCGTCACGTCATTCGCGATTTCGTCGTCGACTATGATGCCGCAGTGTCCGTGTGACGTGTATTCACAGAGGCAGACGTCGGTGATCACCAGCAGCCCGGGGATTTCCTGCTTGATCGCGCGGACGGCGGATTGTACCGGTCCCTCCGGATCGTAGGCCGTCGATCCGACGACATCCTTTTGATCGGGCAAACCGAACAGCAGCACGCCAGGCACGCCATCGTTCTTCGCGGCCGTGGCCTCTTTGACCGCTTCGTCGACCGAGAGCTGAAATACACCCGGCATGGAGCCGACTTCCCGCCGCTGGCCTTCACCCGGGCAGACGAACAAGGGATAGATGAAGTTGTCCGGCGACAACCGTGTTTCGCGGACCAGTGAGCGCATCGCGGCCGATCGGCGCAGCCGTCTCGGGCGCCGGCGCAAAATCTCGGTCGCCGTGTGTGTGCCGCCCAGGTGGGAACGCGAGGTATCCGTGTGATTCGTCTTGGTTGTCATGACGTGCGAACGGGTAGGCTGAAATGTTCGACCAGTGCGTCGACGAGATCGGGAATCGTATAGCGCGACGGCATCACCGTCGTATGAAGCCCGAGTTGCTGTGCCGCCTCGGCGGTCACCGGTCCGATCGAGGCAACGACGGTGGCTTTCAGCAAATCGGCCGCCTGGTCCTCTCCGATCATGCCGACGAAGTTGCGAACCGCAGATGCGCTGGCAAATGTGACGGCATCGATCTGACGATCGAGAAGCATGCGGTACACGTCGTACTCACCGTTGCGTTCGGTGCCTCCCGGTACCGTGCGGTAAGCGACAACGTCGACGACCTCCGCGCCCGCCTCGCGCAATTCCTCCGCGAGCCGGTCGCGCGCGATGTTCGCACGCGGAATGAGGATGCGTTGTCCTGTGAGGCTGCCCGATGCCTTCAGCGTATCGGCCAGCGAATCGGCGCGGAATTCGGCCGGTGTCAAATCCACACGAATGCCGTATCGCTGCAGACGTGACGCCGTGGACGGCCCCACGGTGCAGAGTTTCACGCCGTGGAGATCGCGCACGTCACCACTGCTGAGAAGACCGCGCATGAAGGAGTCGACCGCGTTGGCGCTGGCGAAGATGATCCAGTCGAACGAACCGGCGTTTCTGCAGGCGTTCTCCAGCGGAGCTGAATCCTCGGGCGCCGTGATTCGAATCGCGTGAGCGGGAATGGCTTCGGCGCCGCGCTCTTCAAGCATGTCGATCAGCTCGGTCGCTTGTTCGCGCGAACGAGTCACGACGATACGCCGTCCTGAGAGCGGGCGATTGTCGAACCAGCGAAGATGTGAACGTAATCCAGCGACCGCGCCGATGACCATGAGGCCGGGTCGATCGGCGTCGGCGGCAGCGGCAATCGTTTCTAGCGTCCCCTCGACCGTTCGCTGAGACGGAAGCGTGGCGTCGTAGATCAGTGCTGCCGATTCGTCAGGTGCGCGTCCATGCGAGATCAGCGCCTCGCTCATCGCCTGAACCTGCCGCTTACCGGCGTAGCACACGATCGAGCCAGCAATCGCTGCAAGTCCTCGCCACTCCTCGTTGGAAGTGATGTTTGACTCGTTTTCGTAGCCGCGAACGACCGTCAGGACATCACCCGCTTCGGGGTAGGTGACAGGAATTCCCGCGTATGCCGGGCCGCCGATAGAAACAGGAATACCCGGAACCACTTCGAACGGTACGCCGTGCTCGTGAAGAAACAGCGCTTCCTTTCCACCGCTGTCGAAGACGAACGGATCGCCCCACTTCAAACGGACGACAGTCTTTCCGTCGCGCGCTTTCTCGGCGAGAAGAAAACAGATGGCATCCTGCTCGAGTGGTTTTGGCGCTGCCGGACCAACATCGATGCGTTCGGCGTCGGGCCGCGCGCCGCGCAACAGCCGCGCATGGACGCGGTGATCGTAGATAACGACGTCGGCAGCTTCGAGATAGCGCTGACCGCGAACGCTGATGAGTGTGGGGTCGCCCGGGCCCGCGCCCACGAGATAGACGCACGGCTGTTTCATGGCATCACGCCATTTCTGACGGCAGACAGGATCTCCGTCGCCCCCGCTGTCACCAGCTCCTCCGCAACTTGGCGGCCGAGCGCGGCGGCCTGTCCCGTTAAACCGCTGACCGTCCTTCGAATGACGTCACGGCCATCCGGCGATGCGACGACGGCATGAACCGAGAGGCTATCACGGTCGTGCACGGCTACCGCGCCGAGCGGCAGTTGACATCCGCCGCCAAGCGCGGTGACAACGGCGCGCTCCGCGGCGAGCGACGCCGCGGCTTCAGCGTCCCCGATTGGCGTCACCATACGCCGGGTCTCGCCGTCACCGTCTCGGATCTCTACCGCCACAATACCCTGTCCCGGCGCAGGAATGCACACTTCCACTGGAATTGCCGCTGAAATGCGCGCGTCGAAGCCGAGACGTCTTAGCCCGGCGACCGCGAGGATCAGGGCTTCGTACTCTCCGGCATCGAGTTTCCGCAACCGCGTATCGACGTTGCCGCGAATCGGCAGGAATCGCGCCTGGGGAAGAAGCGCGCTCAACTGAGCGATCCGGCGGATGCTGCCGGTAGCGATTGACGGCGTCTCGCCGATATGCGCCAGCGCGGCTTCGAAGTCCACCACCCTCGTGTCGCGAGTCAGCACCAGCGCGTCGCGCGGATCGTCGCGTGGAAGAACGGCCGCGATGGTCAGCCCATCGGGCAACACTGCCGACATGTCCTTCGCACTGTGAACGGCAAGGTCGACGTCACCCGAGAGCAGTGCGTCCTCGAGTTCCTTGACGAAAAGACGCTTGCCCCCGGCCTCGGACAGCGGCGCCTCCTGCAGACGATCGCCGCCGGTCTTGATCACGACGATCTCAGTCGGTGTGCCGCCTTCCTGCAACCGCGACGCAACCGCTTTCGCCTGCCACAACGCGAGAGCGCTGCCGCGAGTGCCGATTCGTCGCGGCCTCACGACGACACCTCCGATTCCTCTTCCGGCGCGACCTGATCTCGATCTTTGTCCTGGGCGAGACTGAACAGTCTGTTCAGCGCGTCCGCATACGCGACGATCATCGCCTCGTCGCTGACCGCCTTCAGTTGCTCGGTCGGAGTCAGGAGCAGCTTCTCGACGATCAGCCGTGTCACTTCGTCGACACGCGCTTTTGCCTCAGGAGGCAAACCAGAAAGCTTCGGTTCCAGCCGCTGAAGCTCGGCGCGCCGAATCGCCTCGAACCGTTGCCGGAGCGCGACCACCGTGGGCACAATCTCGCGCGACTGCATCCATGCGGCGTATCTGGCGACTTCTTCGTCGACGATGGCTTCCGCCCGCGCCAGCTCGGCACCTCGACGCGCCAGGTTCTCCTGCACGATCGTGCGCAGATCGTCGATGTTGTACAGGAATACCTGATCGAGCTGGCCCACGGCCGGATCCACATCGCGAGGCACCGCGATATCGATCACGAACAATGGACGATTGCGCCGATGACGCATCGCCTCGTCCACCCGCGCCCGCGTGAGCACCGGTTCGGAGGCGCCAGTGGCCGTGACCACGATATCGGCCGATGACAGGGCCCGATCGATGCTGTCCCACGCGACCGCGACACCCTCGAGCCGTGCTGCCAGATTCTGCGCCGTTGACAGCGTCCGGCTCGCAATCGTGATTTTCCTGACGTGTTGTGCCCGCAAGTGGATGCCGGTCAACTTCGCCATTTCCCCGGCGCCCAGGATCAGGACCGCTCGTCCATTCAGGTCGCCGAAGATCTTCTTTGCCAGCGCAATCGCCGCGTAACTCACGGATACGGCGCCTTCGCCAAGTCCCGTCTCGGAGCGCACGCGTTTGCCGACGGTGAACGCGGAATGAAACAGCCGGTTGGTCAGCGCGGCGGTGAATTGACCGTCGCTCGCGATCGCATACGCGGCCTTGACCTGCCCGAGAATCTGCGGTTCGCCGACCACCAGCGAGTCGAGCCCCGCAGCGACGCGGAAGAGGTGCCGTGCTGCATCCGGTCCACGGTGGACGTAGAGATGGTCGCGCACGTGGTCGTGCGGGATTTCGTGATAGTCACTGAAAAATCGTCCGACCTGCTCGGCGGTCTCGTCGGTGTCTCCGACCGCATAGATTTCCGCGCGATTGCAGGTGGATAACACGACCAGCTCGCGTCCGGCGCCGCGGCCCGAGAGTTCGGCGAGTGCGTTCTCGAGTCCTTTGCGCGCAAAGTCGACCGTCTCGCGGAGTTCTACCGGCGCGGTGCGGTGACTCAATCCAACGGCAAAGAGGCGCATCAGATGATGAGATCAGAAATTGTGGCTCGCCGTCAGAAAATATCCGACGAGGACGAAATTGAGGAGCACGACTGCGAACGCGATTCCCGAAAGGTACGCGGCGCGACGTCCGCTCCAGCCAGCCGCTTTGCGCGCGAAGAGCGCGAACGAATAAATTCCCCACGACACCAGCGCAACGAGGATCTTCGGATCGGCAAGCGACATCGCCTGCACACGCGGATCGGGAGCGGGAGAGCCTTTCACCTGCCACGCCCAGATGAGGCCGACCAGGACGCCGATGGTCAGAAACGCCCATCCGACGGTGATCGCGCGGCTGTTCATCAGATCGAGGGACGCCAGCGGCGGCAGCCGCGCATAAAAAAATCCAAGCTGCTTGGCTTTGATCTCCTTGAAGAGCAGCACATAGATCACGCCGAGGACGCATGCGAGCGCGAAGCTCGCGTAGGCAAACAACAGCGACATGACGTGAACGGTGAACAGAGGACTTTGCAGGACGGGCGGTCGCGGCGTGACCGCCGGGTCGAGCGCGGGAATGATGTCGAGACCCACGAGCAGCACCGATATGAACACACCCATCGATCGCTCGTCGGAGGTCAGCTCGATGTAGAGATACGACAATCCCAGCAACCAGACGAACGCCGATATCGCCGCGCTCGTACCGACGAGCGGCGCGTGACCCGCTTGCACGGTCTGCATGCCGATGAGAAACGTGTGCGCGAGCACGCCACCGGCGAGGAGGCCGGTCGCCAGCCGCCCGACGCGCGGATCGCGCCACGCGAAGTGTGCGATGTAGGCGGCGGCAGCGGCGGCATAGAGCAGAAGCGGTAGCAGGTGCATGGGCTACTGGCCGGACGGCCCGTAATAGCCGCGTCGCGTCCGCGCGGTGAGTCCGGGCTTGTTCACCCGCACATCGATGCGACGCCACGCACCGTTGCGCATCGGGTTCTTTGACGAGTACGCCATGGTGTACTGGCTGGCCAGCTCGTCGGAGATTTGCTCGTAGATTTTCGCCAGTTCGGCGACCGAAGTCGGAAAAAACACGCGGCCGCCGGTTTCCTGCGAGAGTTGACGCAAAACGAACTCGGCTTCCTTGAACTTGCCGCGTCCGGCCTCCTGCTGCCGCAGCCCGATCGCGTAAATCGCGGTTTCCGATCGCTTTGCCAGATCCAGCACATCGTCATACTCGATCACGCTTGACGTGTCGTCCCCGTCGGATAACACGACGATCGCCTGACGACGGATCTCTTCGGCGTTTTTCGCGCGTTCGTCCTTGAGCGCGCGGAGCGAGACGTAGATGGCGTTATAGAGCGACGTCGATCCGTTGACGCTGGTCTGACGGATTGCGCGCTCGAGCAAGCTCACGTCGTGGGTGAACGGCTGCGGGACGCGGACCTGGCTGTTGAATTCGACGACCTCGATGACGTCGTCTTTTTTCATGCGGCGCACGAATCCAATCGCTGCCTCCTGCGCGGTCGCCAGCTTCTCTTCCATGCTGTTGCTGGTGTCGAGAAGAATCGCGAGCGCGATCGGCTGCTGAACCTGCGAGAAGAAGCTCAGGGTTTGCTTGGCGCCGTCCTCGAAAACCTCGAACTCTTCCTGGGTGAGACCGGTCACGTATTTCGGGCCATCGGTGACGGTGACATTCAGCGAGACCAACTCGATGCCGGATCGGAATCGCCCCTGCTGCGCACCAAGGCCAATCGTCGTTGCCGACGCAATCGCCAACACCACGGCAAGGAGGCGGCGAACAGTCATTTTCCAGATACCTTGGTGCGTGCGCGAACGGTTACGCCCGGGCGTGACACCGTGACTTGAATTTTTTCCGGCGGCACGAGTCGCTCCGGCCGCCCGTAGGTCACGACGTACTGATTATTCAGCTCGTTGGCGACGCGCAGCAGCGCCTCGGGAATACCGGAAATTGCCAGCACCTGGTCGCGACGTCCACCGCTGTCCTTGGTGCCCTCAGCGATGACCATATTGAGGTTGCGCCATTCGTCGGACATCGAACGGTTCGGGCTGCCGATCGACAGCACATGGAGCGCGGCGCCGCTCGCCGCGAGTGTCTTTAGAACGTTGTCGTACTGCAGGTTGCTGAACTCGATCCCTTCCATCGAGAGCGCGACAATCACGGGGCGCTCGGCCTTCCGTTTCTGAAATCCCTTGCTGACCTCGTCGATCCCGTCGAGCATGTAGGCGCCGGCGCCCGAACGGGCGAAGATGCGCGTGATTCCGCGCTTCAGGGCGTTGAGGTCGGTCGTGGACGGCACGAGCGAGGTTGCGCGTTCGGCGACCGTGACAATCCCGATTTCCCCGTGTCCCTGCATCTTGTCGACGAACTTCGTCAGTCCTTCGCGCATGGGCTGTAGCGCAGGCGTCATGGCTTCGCTGTCGTCGACCAGCAGAATCAGCTGCAGCGGCGCGGTTGCAGGGCCGGCGCGGAGCACCTCGCGAGGGGCGCCGTCCTCCTTGACGCTGAAGTCGGCAGCCGTGAGTCCCGTTATCGGCGCGTCTTTCGAGTCCAGGACGCTGACGTAGACATCGCGAGTGCGAGCATCGCTCGCGGCCGAAGGCCTGGGTTCCTGCTGCTGGGAAACTGGAGCCAAGGCGACCAGCGCAGCGAGCGCGAGCGCTCGAATCGCATGAATCATTTGTCCCTCTTCATGTCGAGTATAGGCACGGGGCGCGGAGAGCGTCAAGAATGCCAGTCCGCTCAAAATTATTGGTACAAAGGGAGTTGTGGTTTCTTGACGAGACGACAATTCAGGTGTGTGATAAGGCCAGTGGCACGTATGACGCTGATCGATCTCTGGCGCGAGCGGCAGCCGCGTTCGCCGGCGCTGCGCTACTTCTTGTATGCGGCGACAGTTACCGTCGTCATCCTTCTTGGTGTGCTTGCCATTCGGCTGCTGACGGCCAAGCCCGCTGACGATTGCAATAAACCGGCGGCGCCGGTGGAAGTTCCCCAGGCACCTCCCGGGCTGATCGTCGACGCGCCGTGCACAGACGGATCGGCGCCCGTGAAGCCGGTGCCATCTCCAGGGAAATGATCTCCGCATTGATGCGTAAAGCAAGACGGCGCAAAGGACGACGCGAGCGAGCGGAGCGAAGCGAGCCACGCGCACGGAGCGAGCCGGCGAAGCGGCTCGCGAGAGAGCGTGTGGGGGAGTCCGAGGGGCGAAGCCCCTCGGAGTGATAATGGACGATCAACACCCTCAGAAGCGTGCAACGTCCTCCATGGCCGACTCGATGCGGACGATTGGCCCGCTCATCACCGTTGGCTTCTCGTTCGTGCTGGCGATTGCGATCGGTGCGGCACTGGGATGGTATCTGGACAAACTCCTTGGCACGGCGCCGTGGATGTTCCTCGTGTTCTTCGCGATCGGAGTTGCGGCGGGGATTCGGAACGTCTATCGCACCGCCGGACGCGTTCTCAAATAACCGCGCGTGGAAGCCGATCCTCTGCTGCGACGCGTCGGCCGCACAGCGGTGATCGTCTGCGCATTGATGGCGGCCGTCGCGTTGATGTTTTCGCCGTCGCCTATTCGGTCCGCGCTCGCGGTGATTGGTGGCGGCCTGATCGCCGGCGCGAGTTATCTCGCGATTCAGTCCGGCGTGAGCGCGCTGGTCGATCGGTTGGTCGTCGCGGATACGCCGCCGCGCCGTCCCGCACTGCGCTGGGCGGTCACGAAATTGACCCTGCGGTACGCTTTACTCGGTTTTGGCGCGTACGTTATGATTGCTCGTTTGCGCCTGCCCCCTTTGGGGCTACTGGCTGGAGCATCCTCGATAGTGGCGGCGGTGGCGGTTGAAGCCGTCCGTCTCCTCATCATGAAGGATTCGTCGCCGCGCACGTGACCGCGCGGCATCTCTGTCGACCGAGCTGAATGGAGAAGCTGGAACACCCGCTCTGGATTGTGGATGTGGTCAATGCCCTTCTGGGTCCGCCGGTCAAGGCGGCACTCGAAGCGCTTGGATTCCACATCCAGGCGGAGCATGGGGCGGTCATTCCCAACTACCTCGTGATGGTGATGTTGATTGTCGCGGTGCTCACCGTGCTCTCGATCATCATCCGATCGCGCCTGAGCGTCGAGAACCCCGGCAAGCTGCAGATCGTGTTCGAAGATGCGCTCACCGCCGTCCTGAACCTGCTGGAGGAATGGATTGGGCCGAAGGGGCGCAATTACCTGCCGCTCATCGCCACCTTCGGCATCTTCATTTTGTTCGGCAACTACATGGGACTCGTGCCGGGTCTGATGGCGCCGACCAGCAACATCAACGTGACGCTCGGCTGCGCGATCACGACCTGGGTCTACTACCACTTCAACGGCGTCAAAGAGCAGGGTGTCTTCAATTACATCAAGCACTTCGCCATGCCGCCGGGATCGCCCGTGGCGATGGCACCCTTGATGTTCTTCATCGAAATCATCAGCCATCTCTCGCGCGTGCTGTCGTTGTCGCTGCGGTTGTTCGGCAACATCTTCGGCGAGGAGATGGTCATCCTCATTCTGTTTACGCTCATTCCATTTCTGGTTCCGTTGCCGATGATGTTTCTCGGCTTGATTACGGGAGCGTTGCAGGCATTCATCTTCGTGCTGCTGTCGATCATCTACCTGCAGGGAGCGGTCGCCGTCGAGCATCATGAAGATGAACACGGTCACGACGCGCCGAGCGGGCATCAGGCGCCGGCGGCCGCGTAATCGTTGGCATCATCCGTTTTCCATCAGTTTGGAAGCCGTTGCACGAGAGAGATTTCAGAGGAGGCTTGGGTCGTGAGTAAACGTTTCGTCCTGACAGTCGTACTGGTCCTTGCGGGTGGCATCTTTGCGCCCGTGTTCGCGCAGGTTCCGGCCGGGGAGGCCTCCTCCTTGAACCTCGAGATCGCCAAGTGGTCGATCATCACGGCCGGCTTTGCGCTGGGTATCGCGGCAGGCCTCGCCGCGCTCGGGCAGGGGAAGGCGGTCAGCGCAGCTGCTGAAGCCATCTCGCGCAACCCGGGGGCGGCCGGCGATATCCGCGGCGCGCTCATCCTTGGTCTCGTCCTGATCGAATCGCTGGTCATTTACGTGCTGCTGATTTCGTTCCTGCTGTTTTTCTTCAAGCCGTTCAGCGGCTAACCAGCGATCGAAATCGCGTCCGGGCAGGCCACGCCGGGCACAGTGGATACTTCAGCCGCTTGTATCCCTGAGCTGGCGTGGCCATTTTTTTCCGCGCTCCCTTCCAGACGTTGCTACACATTCGCCGCATCGACGCGCTGCTGTTCCTCATGAGTCTCATCTGGGGGACGAACTACGTCATTGTCAAGCGCGCCTTCCTGGAAATCGATCCACAGGCATTCAATGCCATTCGCATGGCCGTGGCATCGACGGTATTCGTTGCCGCGATGGTGGCGATCCGGAGGTGGCCTTCCGAACCGGGTGCCGACGGTTCCCTGGCGAGCGTTCTTTACACGCCTTCGAGAATGTCGAAACGCGACGTAGTCGGCCTCGCCGCGCTCGGCGTCGTCGGCCAGAGTCTTTACCAGTATTGGTTTGTCGGCGGACTGGCCAGGACGAGCGTCGCCAATGCGGCAGTGATGCTGGCGGGCGCTCCGGTGCTCATCGCAATCATCAGCGCGGCGCTTGGCGAGGAGCGGATCACTCCGACGCACTGGGTTGGTGTGTTCCTGTCGCTTGCGGGAATCTATATCGTCGTCGGTGCGGGCGTTCACCTTGGCGGCGCGACGTGGGTCGGCGATCTGATGATGTTTGGTGCTGTGTGTTGCTGGGCGATCTATACGCTCGGCTCGCGGCCGCTGATGACACGGCACTCGCCGCTGGCGGTGACAGGAATCTCGATGGCCCTAGGGACGGCGCTATACATCGCGGCTGTGTTTCCTCAGATTCGAGCTGTCGCGTGGGCTCGCGTCACGGCGGGAACGTGGATTGCCATTGTGTATTCAGCCCTATTCGCCCTCTGTTTGTCCTACACGATTTGGTACGCTGCGGTTCGTCAGATTGGAAGCGCGCGCACGTCGGTGTACTCGAATCTGGTTCCCCTGGTCGCCATGGCGACGGCAACTCTATTTCTGCACGAGCCGTTGGGTTTTCGAAAAATCGTCGGAGCGGCTGCGGTGCTGGTCGGCGTCGCCCTGACGCGCGTGAAGGTGCCGAATCCGAATCCCGAGTAACGCCCGGATTCCGGACACCGGATCCCGCAGACCGCCCTTCGACAGGCTCAGGGCGTCCCGAGCGTTGTCGAGGGACGGATCCCGGCTAAAATGAAAGAACACCGTGAAATCCCACTACTACTCGCAGCATGCGGTCGCGCTCCGAGCTGAGCTGGGCGCTGCGATCTCGCGCGACCAGTTGCGCGAGCTCCACCAGAAGACTGCCTGGCGGCATTTCATCGTGGCAGCTCGACAGTTCGGCATTCTCGCGCTCGCCACGTGGGGCCTGATTCGGTTGGAGAATCCGCTGATCTGGATACCGCTGGCGTTCGTTCAGGGATTCACGGTCTTTGACTTCACGATCCTTCTCCACGAGGTCGTGCATCACACGGTCTTCACACGGCGCCGGCCGGTGGCCGAGCGGATCCTCGGATTGCTCTATGCGATTCCAAGTGGGATCTCGGCCAGCCAGTTCACGAGGTGGCATTTGGATCATCATGCCGAGCTCGGATCGGACGAGGACGATCCCAAGCGCCATCACCTGTCGCCAAAAGTCAATAAGCGCTGGTTCAAACTGCTGTACTGCACACCTGCCTTGTTTCCGATCTACTTCCGCGCGGCGCGGCGGGAATCGTCCACGTATCCGGAGGAGCTGCAGCATCGGATCGGGTGGGAGCGCAAGGTTTCGATCGCGGCGCACCTGACGGCGCTCGCGCTGCTGTGGTACTTTTTCGGTTTCTACACCGCGCTTCGCACGAGCATCATCCCGGTGTTTTTCGTCTTCCCGATTGCCTTCACCCTGAATCGTCTCGGGCAGCATTACGACATCGACCCGAACGACCCGGCAAAGTGGGGCACGTTGATGAAAGGCCACTGGTTCTGGGACTTCGCGTTTCTGAACTCCAATTACCATCTCGAGCATCACTACTTCCCCGGCGTGCCCTTCTATCGACTGCCGGCTCTCCAGCGGGCACTGACTCCTTTTTTCGAGCGCAAACAGATGCGCTGGCAGAGTTACGGGCGCCTCGTCTATGGCTGGCTCGTCGAGAATCACGCGCCGCACACCGATTGGAGTCGCGACACTGAGAGAAGCCAGCAGCCGGTCGCGACGAGCCGCTAATCGGCCACTCGCCAACCGCTAATCGCCGCCAACCGCTAATCGCCAACCGCCAACCGCCAACCGCAACGGCCAATCGCCAACCGCGGGAACAAAAGATGCAGCTCCGTCGGCCGATGCTGGGGAAAATCCTGTCAGGCGGAGAGGATGAGCTGGTCAAGGAGGAGCGTCGGATCCTCGCACGCCTGCGCACCGCCCTCGTGCGCTTCGACGCGGCCCCCGAGCATCAGCAGGCTCTCGATCGTTCCATTGAACAACTCGACGAACTGTTTCTGCTGGTCATAGTCGGGGAATTCAATTCAGGCAAGAGCGCGTTCATCAATGCGTTGGTTGGCGCGGTGGTCGCGCAGGAGGGGGTGACGCCGACCACAGCGCAGATCAACGTTCTCCAGCACGGCGACACGGTCGGACGCACGGTTCGCGAAGCCCACCTGCACGTCATCACCGCGCCGGCCGAGATCCTGCGCGAGATCCACATCGTCGACACGCCAGGGACCAACGCGATCATTCGCGAACATGAAGCGATCACCGCCGAATTCGTTCCGCGATCCGACCTTGTCTTGTTCGTGACCTCGGCCGACCGTCCGTTCACCGAAACCGAGCGTGCGTTTCTCGAACAGGTCCGCGGGTGGGGCAAGAAAATCGTCGTGGTCATCAACAAGATCGACATTCTGGAGACGAGCGCACAGATCGACGAGGTTCGCGCCTTCGTCGCAGACAACGCGCGTGCGCTGCTCGGGTTCAGCCCGGAGATTTTTCCCCTCAGCGCGCGGCTGGCGCTTCGCGCAAAGCAGGGAGATCCGACGGCGTGGGCTGCGAGCCGGTTCGAGGCGCTGGAACGCTATATCCGTGAAACGCTCGATTCACCTGGCCGGATCCGGTTGAAGCTGTTGAATCCGCTCGGGGTGGGCGCGGCATTGACCGACCGACATGCGGCAGCCGTCAGGGAGCGCACGGCGCTCCTGAAGGGAGACTTTGCGACGCTCGACGAGGTGGAGAGTCAGCTCTCGGTCTACCAGGCGGACCTGATGCGCGACTTTGGCTTCCGTATCTCGGATATCGACCGCATCCTGCTCGAAATGGAAAAGCGAGGTCACGAGTTCTTCGACGACACGATGCGTGTCGGCCGAGTGATGGATCTCTTGAACCGCAGCCGCATGCAGCAAGGATTCGAGCAGCGCGTCGTGGGCGAGGCACCCCGGGAGATCGAGCGCAAGGTTAGCGAGCTGGTCGACTGGCTCGTCGACGCGGATTTGCGCCAGTGGCAGGACGTCACGAGACACCTCGCGGAACGGCGGCGGCAATACCGCGACCGGATCGTTGGCGATACGGATTCATCGAGGTTTCTGAGCGATCGCAGCCGCTTGCTCGAAGCCGTCAGCCGCGAATCGCAAAAGGTCATCGACTCCTTCGATCGCCGTAAAGAAGCGCGCGAACTTGCAGATGATGCACGGAATGCCGTGGCGGCGGCAGCGGCGATCAGCGCTGGAGGGGTGGGTCTCGGCGCGATTGTGACGATTGCCGCGACGACCGCCGCGGCCGACGTGACCGGGATCATCATGGCGTCGGTCATTGCGGCGCTCGGCTTCTTCATTCTTCCCGCGAAGCGGGAGCGGGCGAAGGAACAGATGCGGCGGAAGATCGCCGACGTGCGCCAGCGGCTGTCCGATGCCCTGCACGATCAGTTTGCCAAGGAAATCCAGAAGAGCGGCGATCGCATCCGCGAGAGCATTGCGCCGTATAGCCGCTTCGTCCGCGCCGAAGGGGAAAAGCTCCAGACGACCGAGCAGGAGCTTCGGGCGATTGGCGCGGAACTCGCTTCGTTGCGCGCCCGCATCGATAAGCAGGCCGCGTAACCACGGATCAACATGGATTAACACGGATCGGATCCCGGATCCCGGACAACGGATCCCGATCCCGAACCCACGGGAACAATGGATAAGCATAAGATTGCTCAGTGAATCGCGCCGCGCGTGAATCGCTGAACGGTCTGCTCATCCTGCTCGGGATCCTCTCCGCCTGCATGGGGATCAAGGGTTTCCTGCTTTCCAGCCACTTCATCGACGGCGGTGTCACCGGCATTTCCATGCTCATCTCGATGGTCAGTAGCACACCGCTCTCCATCTGGATCGTGGTCGTCAATCTTCCGTTTGTCGCTCTCGGATACCGCCAAATCGGCGGAGCGTTCGCGTTTCGCAGTGTGCTCGCTATTGGTGGCCTGTCGGTGGCGCTCGCGACCATTCCATTTCCGGACGTGACCCCGGATCTCGTGCTCACGGCGGTATTCGGCGGGTTCTTTCTTGGAGCTGGAATCGGGCTCGCGGTGCGCGGCGGGGCCGTGCTCGATGGAACCGAGATCGCCGCGCTGTTGATTAGCCGGCAAAGCCATCTCTTCAAGGTCGGCGATGTCATCCTGCTCTTTAACGTCGCGTTATTTCTCGTCGCAATGTCGGTGCTGGGAGTCGATAAGGCGCTGTATTCGATCCTGACGTATGTCGCCGCCGCGCGGACGCTCGACTTCGTCATTCACGGCATCGAGGAATACACGGCCATCACGATCGTTTCCCGCGCCAGCGGTGAAATCGCGGCGCAGATCATGGCGAATCTCGGGCGAGGCGTGACCGTCTACAAAGGCCGCGGCGGTCTCAGCTTCGAGGATCAGGACATCCTGTACTGCGTCGTTACGAGACTGGAAGTGGGCCGGGTGAAGAACATCGCTCAGGCCCTCGATGAGAGCGCGTTCATTACATATCATGCGCTTGCCGACGTCCAGGGCGGCATGGTGAAGCATCGGGGATTGCACTGAAATTGCTGATTGCTGATTGGTGATTGTTCGTCAGTGAGGAAATCGAGCATGGGAGATATCGTGTGGGTGGGACCGATCGTGTGGGCGTTACTTTATTGCTCCGACTACTACCTGACGATCACCTGCGCTCGCCTCTACATGCGGCAGGACAAGATCAAATTCGAGGGCAGTTACGAACTCAATCCACTGTTCGAGGCAGAAGTGAATGCGTTACGTCGCATCAGCCCGCGTTTCATTGCCATGTTGATCGTTAGCACGACCGCACTATTTGTCGCGGCAAGAGTGGCGGAGCCGGAGCTACACGGGTTCTACTTGTTCATGCTCGGTGCGCTGCTGCTCATCCAGCTGACGGTTCACGTCCGGCATCTTCGCAACTGGCTGCTCTTTCAGCACGCGCTGCGACCCGACGGCATGACAGGTCACCTGGAGTATCGACGCGGCGTGATTTTTCGCGCGTCCGCGTTCGAGATCCTCGAGTTCGGAGTTCTCTACGCGTTCATCTATGCGTTCACGCCGGCCGGCCCGTTCGTTCTTGGCGGCGCGTTCGCGTGCGCGGTGTTGGCGATGAGTCACTATCGACTGGCCCGAGTCCGGAAAGAGGCGAGAGCGACGTAGGCGATCGCAGCGGCCGCGAACCCGACAAACCAGGCGTAGTCATAGAGCGGCCGCAGCGCCGGAATGATGAGCCCTCCCCACGCGAGGGCGCAACCGATCACGGTCGCGAGAATGCCGGCCGGGTTCCAGCGGCCATACCGACCGTCCGGCAAATACAAGTCCTCGAGCGATAGCTGTTTCTTGCGGACGATCCAGTAGTCGGCGATGAGCACTCCCGCGATCGATCCCAGACCGCCCGAATATCCGAGCAGCCAGTTGTAGATGTAGCCGGACGGATCGGCGAGCAGCCGCCAGGGCTGAATCAGAATCCCCAGAATCCCGGTAATGAGTCCGCCGGTCTTGAACTTGATCACCCGGGGAAAGGCGTTCGCGAAATCGTTCGCCGGGGATACGACATTCGCCGCGATATTGACTGCGAGCGTTGCGACCACGGCGGTGAACATGGAGACGGCAATCACCAGAGGGTTGCTGAATCGGCCAATCAGCTTGATCGGATCCCAGATGACCTCGTGGTAAATGATCGCCGTCGCGCTGGTGATCAGTACGCCCATCGCGGCAAACACGAACATCGTGGTTGGCAAGGCCACAACCTGGCCGATGATCTGCTCGCGCTGGCTTCGGCCGAAGCGCGTGAAGTCCGGCATGTTGAGCGACAGCGTTGCCCAGAACCCGATCATCGCCGTCAGCGAGGGGACGAATACCGGCAGGAACTCCTGCAGCGACGAATACTTGCCAGGCTGCGACAGCAGCGGGCCGAAGCCGTTCGCCTCCGTGACCGCCCATGCAAGCAGGAGGGCGGTCATGACGAGGACGAATGGCGCAGCCCAGTTCTCGACCTTCCGTAAGAGATCCATGCCGCGATAGACAATCGCGACGTTCAAACTCCAGAAGATCAGAAACGACAGCCACTCGGTCGTCGAGTGGCCGCCGAACCCGCTGCCCAGCAACCCCTGCCAGCCCGGAATAATGCTGGCGAAGAACGTGTTGACGGCCTCGCCACCGATCCACGCCTGGATGCCGAACCATCCGCACGCGACGATTGCGCGCATCAGCGCCGGAAGATTGGATCCGATCGTTCCGTAAGCGGCCCGGGCAAACACGGGAAACGGAATCCCGTATCGTGTGCCGGGATGCGAGTTGAGAAGAATTGGGATCAGGACGATGGTGTTCCCTACACCGACGGTGAAGAGCGCCTGAGACCAGCTCATGCCAGCCGCCATCAGTCCGGCCGACAGCATGTAAGTTGGAATGCAGTGCGCCATGCTGATCCACAGCGCAGCGAAGTTGTACGTGCTCCAGGTGCGCAGTGCAATCGGTACCGGGGCGAGGTCCTCGTTGTACAAAACACTGCGCTCGACCGTGGATGTATCGACAAGTTCGACGCGACCGTCGGCACGCTCAACCTGAGTGGTTGTCTGGATCACACGCTTCCTCACGTCTAGGTCAGCAGATGATCCATGAAAGTCACCGTGCGGGCAAACAACCCGTCAGCAGCGTTCAGCGCTATCCTGGAGCGAGTAATTGAAGCGTCAGGAGTTCTGTCATGTATCCAGTTGCCATTGCATTGACCGCGGTGCTCTCGCTAGTTGCACCGGCCCAGCAGAAGGATTCGCGCACGCTTCGTGTGGAAGCTGATGTGGAGCGCGAGCTGATGTTGCTGCCGTACTACTCGGTGTTCGACTTTTTGGCGTTTCGCGTCGAACCCGGCGGAACAATCAGGCTCTTGGGCCAGGTGGTCCGGCCGACGCTCAAGAGCGACGCCGAGCGGCGCGTGAAGAGGGTCGGCGGTGTCGATCAGGTGATCAACGATATCGAGGTGCTGCCGGTGTCGCCGTCGGATGATGCAATTCGGTTGGCCGTGGCACGGAATATCTACAACAGCACGGCACTCGATCGGTATGGGTTCCAGAGCCAGCCGCCGATTCACATCATCGTGAAACAGGGGCGCGTGACGCTCGAAGGCGCTGTCGACAGCGAGAGCGACAAGACGGTGGCGGGTCTCAAGGCGCGCGAGATCAACGGTGTATTTGATGTGAAGAACAATTTGAGCGTGGCGAAATAGGGTTCTACGAGGTTCTTCGGGGTTCTACCTCGTCGAACCCAGCCGAACCTGATCAAAGACCGGCAGGTGCCTGGCTGGGGCCGCGACGTAAAAAGCGGCCCCTGCCTTTCTTTCCAACGAATCGATCGCCGTCGATGATGATTTCGCCGTTGCTGATGACGGTCGAGGGCGAGCCCTTCACCATGCGGCCTTCGTACGGGTTGTAATCGACCTTCATGTGCAGGGTTTTCGCACTGAGCGTCGCCGCCGCATGCGGATCGAAAACCACGATGTCGGCATCGCTGCCAACAGCGATCGTGCCTTTGCGCGGAAACAGACCGAACATTCGCGCCGGCGTGGTCGAACAAAGCTCGACGAAACGGTTCATCGAAATGCGGCCGGACCTGACGCCGCCGTCGTGCACGAGCGTGAGGCGCGTCTCGATCCCGGGCGCGCCGTTTGGAATCTTGCTGAAATCGTTGCGCCCGAGTTCCTTCTGTTCGGCCATGCAGAACGGGCAGTGGTCGGTTGAGATCACCTGCAGATCATTTTTCGCGAGGCCTTTCCACAGCACGTCCTGATGCCACTTCTCACGCAGAGGCGGAGACATCACGTACTTTGCGCCGTCGAATCCTGGTTCCTCGTAGTTGTCGTACGACAGAAACAGGTACTGCGGGCAGGTCTCCGCGTAGGCGGGGAGCCCCATGTCCCTCGCCTGTTTGATCTTCTCCAGCGCGTGCGCCGCCGAGAGGTGCACGATGTAAATCGGCACGCCGGCTAATTCCGCCAACGCGATGGCGCGGCCGGTGGCTTCCCCTTCCGCCGTCGGCGGCCGCGTGAGCGCGTGATACTTGGGCGCGGTCTCTCCTTTCCGGAGCGCCTCCTTGACCAGTTCGTCGATCACCCCGCCGTTCTCGGCATGCATGCAGACGAGGCCGCCGTTGTCGCCGGTTCGCCGGAGCGCGCGAAAGATCGTTTGGTCGTCGACCATGAAGACGCCGGGATAGGCCATGAAGAGCTTGAAGCTCGTGATCCCTTCGTCGCGAACCATGCGATCCATGTCGCCAAGGCCGGCGTCCTCGAGCTCGGTGACGATCATGTGGAACCCGTAGTCGATCACCGCGTTTCCCTCAGCCCGCTGCCGCCAGTCGTCGAGCGCATGCCTCATGGTCTTGCCGCGGTACTGAATGGCGAAGTCGACGATGCTGGTGGTCCCGCCGAATGCGGCGGCGATGGTGCCCGACTCGAAATCATCGGCGGACGTCGTCCCGCCAAACGGCATGTTGAGATGGGTGTGGACGTCGATGCCGCCCGGGATGACGTACTTGCCGGAGGCGTCGATGGTGCGATCAGCGTGGAAACGATCCGGCGGAAGGTTCTTGCCGATTGCCGCGATCACGCCGTCGTTGCAATAGACGTCGGCGACGTAATCGTCAGAAGCGGTGATGATTCGGCCGTTGGTGATGAGCAGAGACATGAGCAACTCTGAAATTTCTGATTGTTGATTGCTGAATGCTGATTGAACGCGACGTCAATCAGCAATCGTAAATCAGCAATCGGCAATTTCAGTACTAGTACAGATTCCCCCTTCGTGCCCCGCCCGTGTAATCGACGTACACGACCTTCAGCTCAGTATAAAAATCGATCGCCACCCGACCCATTTCCCGCAACCCTACACCGGTGGCTTTCATCCCGCCGAACGGCACGTGCGCTTCGCCGCCGACGGTTGGCGAGTTCACGTGGAGGATACCGGCATCCAGGCGGTCGACGAACCTGAACATCGCTGCCACGTCGTTGGTGTAGACCGATGCCGAGAGTCCGAAGCGAACGTTATTGGCGACCGAGAGCGCGGACTCATTATTGGGCACACGGATCAGCGAAAGAACGGGGCCAAAAATCTCTTCCTGGGCGATGCGCATATTGGCGTCAACGTGGTCGAAGATCGCGGGCTCGACGAAGAACCCGCGGTCACGTCCATCGTCGCGCATCCGCTCGCCGCCGCGAACCAGCCTGGCCCCTTCGTGTTGGCCGGTTTCGACGTAGCTCAGGACCGTCTCGAGTTGACGCTCGTCGACCGACGGACCGACGTTCGTCGCCGGATTCAAGCCGTTGCCGACGACGAGCGAAGCCGTTCGCGCGGCAAGTCGATCCACGAATTCGTCGGCGACAGGCTCGACGATAACCGCGCGGCTCGTGGCGGTGCAGCGCTGGCCCGTCGATCCGAACGCACCTTGTACTGTGCTTTCGACCGCCAGATCGAGATCGGCATCTGCCAGGATGACGATCGGATTCTTGCCGCCCATCTCGCATTGACACTTGATTCCGCGCGCGGCCGCCGCTCCGTAAAGGCCGACACCGACGTCGTTCGATCCGGTAAAGGACACCGCGAGGATCGCGGGGTGGCGAACGATGGTGTCTCCCACTTCCCGACCGCCGCCGTAAACCAGGTTCAATACCCCCGGCGGCAGCCCGCACTCGTCGAAGATCTCGACGATGAGTGCCGCGGTCAGCGGCGTCAGCGAGGCGGGTTTGAAGACGACGGTATTGCCGGCCACCAACGCTGGCGCGATCTTCCAAATCGGAATGGCGATCGGGAAATTCCAGGGCGTGATGACGCCGACGGCGCCAACCGGCTGTTTCAGCGTGTAGCAGAAATTGTTCGACAACTCGGACGGGATCGTCTCGCCCGTGATTCGTCTCGCTTCGCCGGCGAAGAACTCGATGACGTTGATCGCCCGCTGAATCTCGCCGCGTGATTCGGCGATCGTCTTTCCCTCTTCACGGGTCAGCGCCTCGGCCAGCTCCTGCCGGCGCTCCTCCATGCGTCTCTGCACTTTGTAGAGGATCTGGCCGCGAACCGGAGCCGGGGTTTGACGCCATCCCGGAAACGCGCGTGCCGCGGCCTCACACGCATCCGCCGCTTCCCTGGCCGTCGATGAGGGCGCGTCGGCGACGATGTCGTGCACGTCTGCCGGATTGAGATCATGGACCCGCGCCCCTGCCGAATCCCGCCACTTCCCGTCGATGAAATTTTTGAGGTTCCGCATCTTTGCTTCTAGCTCTGTCCGTGTCTGCATTTCTTACTGCGCGTGGGGCCCCCCACGCGCTCTCGCGCGCGGGCGCCGCTGCGCGTCGCTTCCCTCCAACCTTCGCGCCGTGGTCTCGCGAAGGTTGCCCACCGGAGCCTTAGCGACGGTGGGCCCGGCGCTCCGGCTGGCAAGCCGGCCGCTCGCCCCGGGCCGCAGGCGCCTTCAGATCTCCGTAATCGCTCCGTACGTCTCTGGCCGCCGATCACGATAAAACTGCCAGGTGTTGCGAACCTCCTGGATCAACCCGAGATCGAGATCGGCAACAACCAGTTCGTCCTGGTCGCGGCTGCCCACCGCGATGAGCTGACCGCGCGGATCGCAAAAGTAACTCTGGCCGTAGAACTCGCCGATGTTCCAGGGCTTCTCCACCCCCACGCGGTTGATTGCGCCGACGAAATATCCGTTTGCGACTGCGTGCGCCGGCTGTTCCAACTTCCAGAGGTACTCGGAAAGCCCGGCGACGGTTGCTGACGGGTTCATGACGATCTCGGCGCCATTGAGTCCCAGGATACGCGCGCCTTCGGGGAAATGCCGGTCGTAGCAGATGTAGACGCCGACTTTTCCCGCAGCCGTGTTGAACACCGGATATCCGAGGTTGCCAGGACGGAAATAGAACTTTTCCCAGAAGCCTGGTGCGACGTGCGGGATGTGATGTTTGCGATACTTGCCGAGATATTTGCCATCGGCATCGATGACCGCGGCGGTGTTGTAGTAGATGCCAGTAATTTCTTCCTCGTAAATCGGGACGATCATCACCATCCCGTGTTTCTTCGCGATCGCCTGCATCGTTTGAATCGTCGGGCCATCGGGAATGCGCTCGACCATCTCGTACCAACGTACTTGCTGCTCGGCGCAAAAGTAGGGACCGTTGAACAACTCCTGCAGGCAAAGAATCTGAACGCCGCGGCGCGCCGCCTCGTCAATAAGCGGCAGATGCTTGTCGAGCATACGCTGCTTGATCTCGCCGGCCGTGCCGTCGAGAGAAATATCCGCCTTGACCTGTATCAATCCACCGCGTACGACCCGCGCCATGAGATGCTCCTGTTTAGAACCTGACACAGTATTTCTGCACGGAAAGTGTGTCAAGAAACGTATAATCCGCGTTTCCGAATCCGGTAAATTTACGGAGGCTACATGGCAGCCGACCTGTCGGTCACGTTTACAGGGCTGCGGTTTCAGAATCCCTTTCTGTTGTCATCGGCGCCGCCGACCGAGTCCGACAGCAACATCCTGCGCGCCTTCGACGCGGGATGGGGTGGCGTTGTCACCAAGACGATTGGTCTCCATCCGGTCGCCAACGTTGCCGGTCCGAAAACGAAGTTCCTTCGCGCCGACGTGCATTCGTATCGCCTCTCGATGAACAAGCGGCCCGACTCGGCGCTGCACTCGTCATGGAACTGGGAGCTGATTTCGGATAAGCCGCTGGACTGGTGGCTGCCGCGGCTGCAGCGCATCAAGCAGGCGCATCCCGATCGAATCCTCGTCGCCTCGATTATGGCGGGATCGGGCAACGACCGCGAACTTCGCAACTGGCAGACGCTCGCGGCCGGTTGCCAGGACGCTGGCGCCGATGCGTTCGAACTGAACCTGTCCTGTCCGCACATGGATCGGAAGGACATGGGCTCGAACATCGGTAAGGATGAAGGCTTGATCTCGGTCGTGACGCAAGTGGTCAAAGAAGTCGCGAAGGTTCCCGTCTGGTGCAAGATCACGCCCTCGACGACCGACATCGTTTCCGAGGCGAGGGCATCGTTTCTTGGCGGCGCCGATGCGATCACCTCGTCGAACACGTTCCCGTCGATTCCGCTGATCGATCCTGAAACGTTGGAGTTCGAGGTGAACGTCGACGGCCTCGTCTCGAGTGGTGGTCTCGGTGGCCCGGCAATCCTGCCGCAGTCGCTTGCCAAGGTTGCGCAGATGACTCAGGCTTTTCCCGATCGCGAGTTTTCCGGAATTGGCGGCATTGGCGAGTTTGCCCACGCACTGAACTACTTCCTGCTCGGCTGCGGGACCGTGCAGGTGTGCACGGCGGCAATGCTCGATCACGCGATTGGTCCGAACGTGATCAAGCGTCTGAGCGAAGGGCTCACCAATTTTCTCGACCGTCACACCGCCGACGGCTGGCGATCGATCGCGGACATTCGCGGGCTTCGGCGCGACCGGATCGTGACCCATTCCAAGATCCGGCGACCGGATTCGAAGGAGTATTTCGGCGGCCATGAAGCGCCCGAGGGCTATGCGGTGGCCGAGAAGCAGGTTGAATCATGACAACGACATCATCGGCGATGTCTGGGACGGAGATCGTCGACCTGTGCCGGAAGCACACGTTCTTTGAATGGTCGGCTCAGGGGGCCGTCGATCCAATCCCGATGGCGCGCGCTAAGGGCGTGTATTTCTGGACGCCGGAAGGCAAGCGGTACATCGACTTCAACAGTCAGTTGATGTGCGTCAACATCGGCCACGGCGACGAACGAGTGATTCGGGCGATCAAAGCTCAGGCCGACGCCCTTCCGTACGCCAATCCATTCATGGCGACCGAGCCGCGCGCGAAGCTCGGTGCCAAGCTCGCCGAGTTGGCGCCGGGCGACATCGAGGTGTTCTTCTTCACCAACGGCGGCGCGGAAGCGAACGAGAACGCGATGAAAATCGCCCGCGCGTACACCGGTCGACACAAGATCCTCGCGCGCTATCGGTCCTATCACGGCGGCACGCACGGCGCCATGGCCTTGACCGGCGATCCGCGTCGGTGGAGCACGGAACCCGGCGTCCCTGGGGTCATTCACGTGCTCGATCCCTATCACGGCGTCGAACGCGGATGGGATTCGACCGAGAAGTCGTTGGCGATGCTCGAAGAGATCATCGAACTCGAAGGAGCGCACTCCATCGCCGCGTTTTTCCTCGAAACCGTCAGCGGGACGAACGGCGTCATCATTCCGCCCGACGGCTACCTGCAGGGTGTCCGCGATCTCTGCACGAAGCACGGCATCCTGATGGTCTGCGACGAGGTCATGGCGGGATTCGGTCGCACCGGCGAGTGGTTTGCCGTCAATCACTGGAACGTCGTCCCCGATCTGATGACGATGGCAAAGGGATTGACCAGCGCGTACCTGCCACTCGGTGCGGTTGGCATGAGGCGACCCATTGCCGATCACTTTCGTGAGAGAGTGTTCCAGGGAGGGTTGACCTACAACAGTCATCCAATGGCATGCGCAGCCGCGCTCGCCACGATCGCGGTGTACGAAGAGGACGATCTTATCGGCAATGCCAGGCGTCTCGGTCCGGTGATGACCGATCTGCTGACCGATTTGGCACGCCGTCATGCAGTCATCGGCGCCCACCGCAACATTGGACTCTTCGGAATCGTGGAACTCGTGCGGGATCAGAAAACGAAAACGCCGTTGGCGCCCTTCGCCGGCACGTCACCTGAGATGAAACGGCTTGGGGCGTTGTTCCGTGAGCTTGGGCTCTACACGTTTGTGCGGTGGCACAACTTCTTCACGAATCCGCCGCTGTGTATCAACGAGGAGGAGCTAAGGGAGGGGTTTGGACTGATCGATTCTGCGTTGAGTCAGCTCGAACGGAGCATGTAGCCACAGCAATACGAAACAGGAGAAACGGGAGAAGGAACGAGAGCAAATGTTTTGATCTAAAACTAGTCTCCCGTTTCTCCTTGTTTGATTTTTCAGTGGAAGCTGTTGATTTGAGCTAGTACCCCATCTCTCGCTCTATCCCCCGAACTATGCGTTCGAGTTCATCGACGAGCTTCCCGCCACCGGCCTCCCGGTACGCCCGAACGAGGGATTGGTAATACGCCAACACGTCGTCTGGAGCGGCGTTGAAACGGTTCCAGACCGACTCTCCCTCGTTTCTCAAGTCTCGCAGGATCGCGTAGGTGTTGTGCACTTTGTCAGCAACGGAAACGCGGAGGCTTGAAGCGGGCAGCGTGCGCGCGTGCTCAGCGTAGGCACGTTTGCGTTCGGCCCACGGCTCCTTCGGCGTTCCCCACGAGTCGGTGCAGTCCTCGACGATTCGAGCAACGGCGTCGCCGAAGCGCGAACGGATGTCTTCGAGGCGTCGACGACCGCCGTGGTCCTCGGCAGCATCGTGCAGCAGCGCGCCGATCGCTTCGTCCTCGTTGCCGCCGTCGTCCAAAACGATCGACGCAACGCCGAGAAGGTGCGCAAAGTAGGGTACGGCTCTGCCCTTGCGTGTCTGTCCCGCGTGAACCTCGCGTGCGTATCGCGCCGCCTCGTCGAATCGCGCCGTCAGGGTCGCCATCGCCGTATTCTGACAGAAGTAAAATGGCCGGCGTGAGTCAACCAGATCAGGTGTACGAAGCGTTGAACGCGATCGGCATTCAGTACGAGAAGTATGAGCATCCGCCAGTGTTCACCAGCGAAGAGGCGGCGGAGCACTGGCGACCGATCAAGGCGACGCAGGTCAAGAACCTGTTCCTGCGAAACAAGAAGGGGAATCGTCAGTATCTGGTGATTCTGGAGATCAGCAAACAAGCCGACCTCCGCGAGCTCGTGAAGATCATTGGCGACGATCGCTTCAGCTTTGGATCCGCCGAGAGATTGATGGACACCCTCGGCGTGACGCCCGGGTCCGTCTCGCCGTTCGGATTACTGCACCCGGGCTCGAAGGACGTTCGGGTCATCGTCGATCACGACCTGCGCTCAGCGGAAAAACTGATCTTTCATCCGAATCTCAACACCGCCAGCGTCACGATCTCCGTCGCCGACTTCGAGCGCTTTCTTGCAACCCGCCCGAACGTCGTTCGTTGGATGAAGTTGTAATTACGGCAGCACGAGATGCCGTGGCACCTTGACCACGAGCGTTCCAGCAATTTTGTCGTGCCACATCTGCTTCTCTGGATCGTTAATCATCCAGAAGCAGCCAATCCCGAGGGCGGCAATCGAGAAGACGGCAGTCAGACCACGGACCAGTGCATCGGCGAAACGGAGATCGGTGCCCTGAACGCGCACCACCCGCAGGCCAACGATGATCCCGCCGAGTGTCGTGCCTCGCCACGCCCAGAACGCAACGTGATAGGCGAGCAACAGTAGTGGAAACCAGCCGTCATGCCGTTCGAGATCCAGCAGGTTGACCGCGATGGCGACCAGGATTGCGTCGATGGCAAACGCCGCGACGCGGTCAAGAAATGCGGCCCGTGGATAGACGGCGAGATCACCAGGCACTGAAACCGGCGGCGGCGGAATCGTGGCGCCATTCACACTTTCCGCCGACACACTTGCGTCGCCCGCGAATGCGGCTGCCGGCGCGGCGTAGGCAGGCTCGGGTGCGATCGGTCGGGGCGCTTCCATGACTACTGGCACCGGCTCCACAGCGATCGGCGCCTTCACCCGCGGAGGATGTTCTCGCCGCAAGGCGCCACGGAATGCCGTCGTCGCCCCGCCGAATCCAATCGCTCCCGTGATCGCCCATGTGATGAAACCAAGAACTGGAATCATGTACGCGATTGTGAGCAACGCGAAGCCGATGAGTACCGACCCGAACGTTCGGAGGCGTCCCGCGCCTTCATCTTCAGCAATCACGGTGCGCCCGGTCGCTCGCATGACGCCTGCCTTGCCGACGAGCGCCGCCAGTACCAGCGCGCAGAGAACGAACGGCACGACTAAGATGCCGACGACAGTTGCCGCGAGAATCGCAATCGCTGGCACCATGAGCACGAGCACGAGAAGGCCGAGAAGGAACGAGCTGAGCGGTCGGGCCGATACCGTGTCGGCGACCGTCCCGACGTGTCTGCTGAACAGCGCATTCACCATCAGGTAAACGAACAGGAAGACGGCAATGGTGGGCCACATCCACCAGAGGTCGGGAACGATCGGTCGGCCGAGGAGCAACCCACGGGTCACCCATGGAACGAGACCTTGCAGCGTGCGGGCAATGGCGATCGTCCCAATGACGACCTGTTCGCCGCCCGGAGTGAATGCTGCAGGTGCCTCGAGGTTCCCGCCAGCCACGATCATGTCGCGGGCCACCGACGCGCCCGAATCGATCGTGAGCGTTCCGCCGATGACGACCACGTTGCCGCCGATCTTTGCCGTATTCGTCAGGTGGAGCGATCCAACGATGACGACGACGTCGTACTCGACAGTTCCTGCGATCGTGATGTCGGCGAGCCCGCTGTGGATCTCGCGAACGGTTTCGGCTTCACCGAGTGAGTAGCTCTGTCCGATTCGAACGATCCGGCGAGTGAACCCGAAGTCCTGGAATTCAAAGCGCTCCTGTGCCACCGAGGGTTCGGCTGTGAGCGACGCGTGCTCGGCACGCGCGGCCACCGGCTTGGATGACGGATGCGCCGGAGCGGCGGCGGCATCGAGGGACAGCAGCACCACGATCCCGATCGCAGCGAGGGTCGCGGAACGACGGGGCGAAATCATCTGACTCATCTCTGTGAAGCCCCTCCGGGGGCAAGGCGCTCGACGGCGGTCCAAAACAGCGCGCACGCGAGCGCAAGCGAAATTGCGAGAATCGAAACGTATGTGGCGACAGGCTGCAGCAGTACCTCCCACAGCACTCTCACCACCGTGGCGGCATCGTCGGCCCCGCGCGTGAATGCGGCTGCGCGGCCCAATCCGACGGCCGGCAGGAGATCGCTGATGAACGGCCCCGCGAATGCGGCCAGCCTCCAGATGCCGACGAGCACCGCCGCCATGACCACACCACCGGCGAACTGCCACGCCCGCGGCCAGAACGCCCAGCCGCCCGCTGGCTTCGCGTGTTGTTGCTGCGCGTCGACCGCGGCGAGCACCCGCGGCAATAACGTGCGCGGGGCGCGAGGCGCAGGAAGCCGCTTCAGCTCAGTGTCGACCAGTCGTTCGAGGTCGATGGGATTCATACAACCCCTGTCATCGCCCGCTTTAACGCTTCGCGGCCACGATGGATATCCGTCCTGACCTTTGCCACCGAGATTCCCAGCGCCGCCGCGATCTCCTTGTAGGTCATGTCCTCGAAGTGAAAGAGGGCAAGCGGCACGCGCTGATGATCCGGAAGCGCCTGCACCGCGCGTTCGAGTTGTTCCTGGCGCGATGCCTCTTCGACGTCGTCGCGAGCGATCGGTGCCGGAACCGTCGCGTCGTATCGCTCGTCATCGCCCGTGCGTTCGAGCTCGCTGAAGAACTGCCACCTCGCCCGATACCGCGCGAGATGGTTGAGGCAGAGGTTCGTCGTCACGGTTTTCAGCCACCCGGCAGCGGTCGCGCTTGTTTCAATAGACGCGAAGCGCTCGAACGCGCGGAGGAAGACCGTCTGGGCGATGTCTTCAGCTTCGACGGGGTTGGCCAGGAGCCGCACCGCCGTGGCAAAGACCATGTCCTGATATTCGCCGACGAACGCCTCGAACCGATCAGCGTCGGTCATCTCGAATGCGCCCGCCAGTGTCAGTTCCCGGCGCCCTCGCCGAAGCATTGGGCGAAGGCGGGCCGCCACCTGCATTCAGGTAACTAACCCGGCAGCTCACGGAAAGTTTCAGAAAGCGGCAGCTATTTGTCGGCGGTGCGTTTTGGCCGCATATTAGCCGCCAAAATGCGCTTTCGCAGCCGGATATTGCGGGGGGTCACCTCGACCAGTTCGTCGTCATTGATGAACTCGATCGCCTGCTCGAGGCCCAGCTTGCGGGGGGGAATCAATCGCACCGCTTCGTCTGCGGTCGACGCGCGCATGTTCGTCTGCTTCTTTTCCTTGGTAATGTTCACGTCCATGTCGCTGGCCCGTGCGTTTTCACCAACGATCATCCCTTCGTAAACCGGCTCGCCCGGTTCGACGAACATCTCGCCGCGCTCCTGCAGGTTCCAGATGGCAAACGCCGTCGCCGCACCGACACGATCGGCGACAAGTGCGCCGGTCGCGCGCGAAGGGATAGCGCCGTGCCACGGCTCCCAGCCGGCAAAGAGATGATTCATGATGCCCGTGCCCTTCGTCTCGGTGAGGAACTGCGAGCGGAAGCCGATGAGACCCCGTGCCGGAATGCGGAATTCGAGGCGCACGCGCCCGCTTCCATGATTCACCATCTTCGTCATCGTCCCGCGGCGCGTTCCGACCTGCGCGATGACCACGCCCTGGTACTCCTCCGCGACATCGATCACCAAATCTTCCACTGGCTCCATCAGCGTACCGTTCACATTCCTGGTGACGATATCGGGACGCGACACCTGAAGCTCGAACCCTTCCCGGCGCATCATCTCGATCAGAATCGACAGCTGCAGCTCGCCGCGTCCGAGCACCTTCATCTGTTCGGGCGTGTCCGTCGGTTCAACCTTGATCGAGACGTTGCCGAGGAGTTCGCGATCGAGGCGATCCTTGATTTGGCGCGAGGTGACGAATTGGCCGTCGCGGCCCGACATCGGCGACGTGTTGACGCCGAAGATCATCGACACCGTCGGCTCGTCCACCGCGATCACCGGCATCGCGATGCGGTGTTCAACATCCGCAATCGTTTCGCCGATCGTGATGTCCTCGATCCCGGCAAGGCAGACGATGTCGCCGGCGGCGGCTTCCTCGATTTCGACCCGCTTCAGTCCCTCGAACGAGAACAGTTTTGTGACTTTGGTTTCCTGTACCTGCCGATCGAGCTTGCAGACGGCGACCGGATCGCCGATCTTGACTCTGCCATTGAACACGCGGCCGATCGCAATGCGTCCGAGGTAGTCGCTCGAATCGAGGTTGGCCACCAGCATCTGCAGCGGCGCGTTCACATCACCGCGAGGCGGAGGCACATCATCGATGATCGCGTCGAACAACGGACGCAGGTCGCTGCCCGCTTCGTCCGCCGATCGGCTGGATGTTCCGGCGCGCGCGCTCGTATAGAGCACCGGAAAGTCGAGTTGTTCTTCGGCGGCGTCGAGATCGATGAACAGGTCATAGATCTCGTTCAGCACCTCCTGGATGCGCGCGTCGGGGCGATCGATCTTGTTGATGACGACGATCGGCGTGAGCCGGCGCTCGAGCGCCTTACGCAGCACGAATCGCGTCTGCGGCAGCGGCCCTTCCGACGCATCGACTAGCAGCAACACGCCGTCGACCATGGCCAAGGTTCTTTCGACCTCGCCACCGAAATCCGCATGCCCTGGTGTGTCGACGATGTTGATGAGGATGTCGCGGTAATGGACGGCGGTGTTTTTCGCGAGGATGGTGATTCCGCGCTCACGCTCGAGGTCGATGTTGTCCATCGCGCGCTCGGCGACCCGTTCGTTCGCGCGGAAGATACCGCTCTGATGCAGCAGCGCGTCGACGAGCGTGGTCTTGCCGTGATCGACGTGGGCAATGATGGCGACGTTCCGACGGAGCGCGTTGGCGATGGTAGAGGCGGTCTTCTGCGCTGTGGGCATCCCTTCAGTTTAACAGGCTGGGCCCAGTTTCACGCATGCTAACGGGGCGTGGCCAAGGAGATTGACCCCCGTTTTTGCTCGTCCGCTTCGCTTACCGCTCGCGGGGCCCCACCCCCGCTCGCTCGGGCCGCGGGCGCTTTCCCTTTTGCCTTTTCCCTTTTCCCTTTTCCCTTTTTTTTAACGCTTTGCCCACAACGTGACGCCGCCGTAGAGGCGCCAGAAGTCGGGGGAGAGGTCGGTCGACTGGAATCGCCGCAGATCGGCGCGCAGGATGAGCCGATCGTTCAGCGGATACTTCACACCGCCGCCGAAGTTGTAAGCGATCTCGGTGCTCGACGGCGCATAGAGCGCAAGCGTATCGGGGTTCTTGACCGATCGGCCGACGTGCTCGACGCCGAGACCGAAGGTCGCGTACGGCGTGAAGTGACGCACATCGAAGTGATAGATGCCGTTCGCACTGTAATTGGTCGCGGATGAGTCGAGATTTGCGTCATCACCGGACAGGTCGAACGAATGTCCGATTTCCCCTTCGACGCCGAGGTTTCGCGTGAAGTCGTAGCCGACACCAACACCCAGGCCAATGCTGCCGCCGAGATCGTCGGACGTTCCGAACGACCCGCTGAGGAACGGTGTGACGGTGACCGAGTTGGGCTCGGCAATCGACCGCGCTTCCGGCACAGATTGCGCCGAAGCGAGGGTCGCCAGGCCGAGGGTTGTAATAATCGCGCTCACGACCATATAAAACCGACCACGCATCGATGTGCCTCCGTTGCTGCAGGGCGCCGCCAAAGCCGCTCAGGCTCTGCTTTTAGACGTAAAGTCTTGCTAAACGGTCGATTGGAGATCAACTTTCGTACCCGCCTCCACGTCATATGACTGACATGGGCTGGAGACTCGAGTCCGGGCGAGACGGTCAGGCGTGATGTCGGCCGACACGGACCTGATCTCCCGCGCTGCCGGGGGGGACGCCTCCGCGTTCCAGGCGCTCGTCGAGCGGCACCGGACGATGGTGTATCGGGTCGCGTATCAGTTTGCGGGGAACCATCACGACGCCGAGGACATCGCGCAGGAAGTGTTTATCAAGGTCTATCGGTCGCTCGACCAGTTCCGGCAGGACGCGCAGTTGACGTCGTGGATGTATCGCATCGTGATGAACGCATGTATCGATCACCGGCGCCGATATCGGCCAGGTACGAACGCGGCCGCGGGTGACGAAGCGGAATACAGAATGTTGAATGCCCCTGAGGAAACCCCTGGACCAGAAGACCAGGCCTACGCCACCGAAATTGGCGAAGTGCTCCAGCTCGAAATCGGCCGCTTGCCCAAAGGACAACGCATCGTATTCGTGATGCGGCATTATCAAGGCATGAAGCTCTGCGAGATTGCCGCAGCGTTGGGCCTGGCGGAAGGAACCGTCAAACGACAGCTCCACGCTGCCGTCCATCGTCTGCGCGAAGCCTTGTCGCAGGTGAGAGTGACGGCAGGAGGTCGGGCATGACCTGCGAACGTCATACGTCCGGCGATCTCGACCTGTACTTTTACGACGAGCTGCCTTCCGGCGAGCGTGAGGACCTCGGGCGCCATCTGTCTGGCTGTGAAGACTGCCGCGCGGCATTGGATGAACTGCACGCCATTCGCGCCGCACTGGCCTCGCGTCCGGATGTCGCAGCGCCAGCGTCGGGCGATTGGTCGCAGTTCATGTCGCGGCTCGAGTCCGCGGTTGCAAGGGAGCGTTCGAAGTCGCCACGTGTCCTGTCGTTGGTCGCGCAACCACGGCGCCGGTATGTCGAATATGTTGCGATTGCCGCATTGCTCGCGCTCGTGACGTTCAGCGTGACGCTCGCATTTCGTGCGCGTCACGTCCCCTCCCCGCCACGCGCCGCAGGTTCAGCACAGCACTCCGTGCCGGCAACGACGAAGGACAACTCGGCGTTTGCCGCGATGAGCGAAGAGCATTTCGAACGATCGAAGCTTGTCGTGCTAGGCCTTGCGACGAAGGATGCGGCACACGAGACTCCAGCCGATTGGGAGTACGAGCGTGAACTGGCCACCTCACTGCTTGACGACACCCGGCTGTATCGGCTTGCTGCGGAGGATCGTGGACTCGATGCACTCGCCGGTGTGATGAAGGATCTGGAGCTCGTACTGCTGCAGACGTCGCTCACCGATGCGAAGGATCCGTCGGCGCTGCCGCAGCTTCAGCGGCTGATCAAGCGTCGGGATTTGATCGAGAAGATGGATGTCGTAACCACGACGGGATTGTGATGTCGAGGATGGCAATGAGCATTGGGCGAATTGGCGCGGTGGTGATTCTGACGATGGCGCTTGTGCCGCAGTTCGCGCACGCGCGCGCGGCTGAATCAAAGCGGATGGAGCACGCGAAGGATCTGATTGCCGACGAGCAGTGGGTCCGCGCGATTGAAGAATTGAAGGCGGCGGCCGCCGATCCGAAAGAGACGAACAAAGACGAAGCCCTGTTCTGGCTCGCGCACAGTCTCAACCAGACGCTCGATGCGTCAGGGGCGATCGAAACAATTCGCCGACTCGAACGCGACTATCCGACGAGCCGCTGGGTGAAGCCGGCGCGGTCGCTGCGCATCGAAATCGCGCAACGGTTGCAGCGCAGCGACCTGCTGTGGTACTGGGCCACCCCTCCGGTTCCACCGCCGGCGGTTGCGCCCCCGAGGATGCCGACTCCTGCGCCTGCTGCGGCGCCCACTGTGCCGCCAGCGGTTCCCGTTCCAGTCTCGACGGCGACCCCGCGTCCGCCCGCTGCGCCAAAGGCTGTTCCGCCGATGCCGGCCTCGCCAAAGGCCGTTCCGCCGGCGCCGGCTGCACCGTTTCCGCCACCGATGTGGGTGACCGAAGGCATTCTTCCTGACATGGACCTGCGCATTCAGGCGCTCGCGCGCCTGATGCGCACCGACGCGCCGAAGGTGATCCCGATTCTGAAGTCGATCGCGCTCGAGGGCGGTGACTCCGGCGAAGGGCGCCGTGCGCTGCTCGTGCTGGCGCAGTCGAGCCGCCCCGACGCGCGAGCAACGGTCGTCGATGTAGCGAAGACAGGGCCCGAACCGGTGCGCCTTGTCGCGGTCCGCGAGCTTGGACGGATCGGTGGTCCGACCGTTGTCGAGGAGCTGCTGCAGGTGTATTCGACCGCGACCGAACCAGTGAAGTACCAGGTGGTCACGGCGCTCGCGTTCCGCGACGCGGCGCCAGCCCTCATGAAGATCGCCCAGTCGGAAAGCGACAAGCGCGTGCGTGACGTTGCGATTCACACGCTCGGTGAAGCCGGCGGCCGTCAGCAGCTCACGATGTTGTACGCAAAGGCCGGGGCCGACGCGAAGCGTCCTATCATTGTCGGGCTGTTCAACGCGCACGCGGAGGACGAACTGATTCAGATCGCGGAGCACGAGAAGGATGCCGCGGTCCGCGAAGAAGCGCTCGCGCAGCTGCGTTTGCTTGGCACCCCCAAGGCCAAGGCGTACCTCGCGAAACATCGGTAATCCGAAAATCCTTACGGTTCCCGAAGTTTCGCCGGTACGGCAGGTTACGGCAAATCATGCTGCGGCCGGAACTTCCGGCCTCTCGACAATTGGCCTCCGGTTCGCAATCATGCGTCCGGATACATGGCTCACATTCCTGCACCACCAGCTCCCGCCGGGCGCCGTCGCGCGCTCGTCCTCTTTGTCAATACGGTCGTTGCGCTCATCGGCGGCGGCCTGGCCGCCGTGCTCGGTGCGTTCACGTTCGGGTCACGCGCCAGTGCGTCTCAGGTGCGATGGTCTCGCGCCGGCACGACATCCGATCTCAAGCCGGACGAACCGGTGGCGCGGGTGCTGTCGGTGTCGCGTGTCGACGGGTGGTATCGCGCGCGCGCACGCGAAACCGTGTTTCTCGTGTGGGACGGAGACAAAACGATCCGCGCGATGTCGGCGACGTGCACTCATCTCGGATGTCAGGTGCAGTGGCAGCCGAAGGAAAAGAAGTTCCGTTGTCCGTGTCACGGCGGCGTTTACGCGGCCGATGGCACGGTACTCGAAGGGCCGCCGCCGCGTCCGCTGCAGACCATCGAAGCGCGGCTTGAATCGGATTCGTCGGTCCTGGTGCGGTTGTGAAGCGCCTGTTCGAGTGGCTGCAGGCCCGCACGGGGTATCGCGGCGCGGTTCGCGTCATGCTCGACGAGCCGCTGCCGCCGGGAACTGGCTGGTTCTTCACGCTGGGCAGTGTCTTGCTGGCGCTGCTGTCGATCCAGCTGCTGACCGGCGCGTTTCTGACCCTCTACTACGCGGCGACTCCGGATCACGCGTACGACAGCGTCCGATTCATCAATAGCTTCTCCGCCGGCCGTATCGTACGCGGTCTTCATCACTACGGCGCCACCTTCACCATCATCGCGCTCGTCGCTCACATGCTGCGCGTCATCGCCTTTGGATCGTACAAGCCGCCACGCGAGGCGACCTGGCTGTCGGGTCTGGTCCTCCTCGCATTGATACTGGGATTCTCGCTGACTGGCTATCTGTTGCCGTGGGATCAGCGCGCGTATTGGGCGACCGTCGTCACCATCAACATCTCGAAGTTGACGCCCGGCGCGGGCGAGATCGTGGCCGGCATCCTGCGCGGCGGGTCGACCATTGGCGCGCTCACGCTCACGCGCTGGTACGGCGCACACGTCATCTTTCTCCCGGCGACGCTCATTCTGCTCGTCGTCGCGCATCTCTTTCTGATGCGGCGTCACGGCATTTCAGGCCCGGTGCGCCAGCGCGAGGGATCACCGTTTGCGTTTTTTCCCTCGCAGGCCGCACGCGACACCACGGTGGTGTTGATCGTCACCATCCTGCTGGTCGCATACGCGTGGCACGGTGCGCCGCCTCTCGAGGGCCCGGCCGATCCGACTGACGCCACATACGTTCCGCGACCCGAGTGGTACTTCCTCGGGCTCTTTCAGCTGCTGAAGTACTTTCCCGGCAAGTGGGAAGTCGTGGGGGCCATGATCGTGCCGGGACTCGCCGCCGCGTTTCTTGCGCTTCTGCCGTGGATCGATCGCGGTCCCGAGAGAAATCCGCTGCAGCGCCGCGCGATCTTGAGCGCCATCGTCCTCGGGTTCATCTCGGTTGCCGTCCTGACCTCGCTCGGATGGCTCGATAAGCCCTCGTCGGCTGCATCACCCGATTCGTGGTCGCTGCGCGAAATCGGCGGCCGGGTCTACGCGCAGAAACTGAACTGCACGAAATGTCATGCTGAAACAGGACTCGCCGATCCGCTGGAAGGTGGTCCGTCGACCCGAGGCCCGGAGTGGATTGCCGGACACATTATCGATCCCGAAATGATTGCGCCTGGCATGCGTGAGCCGCCGGCCACTATTCACGAACGCGAGGCCGCGGCCGTGGCCGCCTACGCGCGTCGTGCCGCGCGCGACGCGTATCCCGGATATCCGCCGAACATCGAGCTCATTGCTCCCGTGTGGGCGCGGTACTGCGTCGGCTGTCACAAGATCGAAGGGGATGGGGGAACCGATGGCCCCGATCTGACGCATGAAGGCACGAAGCACGATGCGGCGACGCTGCGGCGATGGATCGAGGATCCGGAGCAGGTCGATCCGGATGCGGACATGCCGGCCTTCGGGGACCGATTGAGCGCTGCACAACTAGATGCAATTGCGCAGTACCTAGCTTCGCGGAAATAAGAACATCTTTCACAGTCACGCTGCATTCGTGTCTAGTTCTCCTTTCTCCTCTGATCTCTTGGATATGATCGCAGCATGACAGTGAACACTGTTGATTGATCTTCTAACCCTCCCTTCTGTACAAGTCGCATAGAATCGATCTTCGTGCCCTCTAATCCCCTCCAGGATGGCCTCCGTCTCGAGCCGACGCCCGGCCCGACAACGCTCGTGATCTTCGGCGTAACCGGTGATTTGACGCGACGCAAGTTGCTGCCGGCGCTGTACAACCTGTCGAGAGGACAGCGGCTGCCTGCTCGTTTCTCCGTCGTGGGTGTCGCGCGCGAGGACATGCCGGATGACGGGCTGAGGTCTATTTTCAGCGCGAGCCTGCGCGAGTTCGCGTGGCTGAAGCAGGAAGATGAGGTTGCGCGTTCGCTCCGAGAGCGCATGTATTACGTAGGCGGAGACTTCCGCGATTCATCGTTGTACGAGCGGTTGAAGACTCGTCTGACTGAAATCGACAACGGCAGTGGTGCGCTGTTCTATCTCGCGATTCCTCCTTCGGTCTACCAAACGGTGATCGAGCAGCTCGGGGCAGCAGGCCTTTCGTCGCAGGCGTCCGATCGCCAGTGGCGTCGTGTCATCGTCGAGAAGCCGTTCGGAACCGATCTCGCGTCCGCGCGCGAGCTCAATCATATCGTCCATCGTCACTTCGCTGAGGATCAGGTCTACCGAATCGATCACTACCTTGGGAAGGAGACCGTTCAGAATCTGATGGTGTTCCGGTTCGCCAACGGCATGTTCGAACCGATCTGGAACCGGCGCTATATCGATCACGTGCAGATCACGGCAGCAGAGACCGTCGGGGTGGAGCGGCGTGCTAATTATTACGAAGGAGCTGGCGCGCTGCGCGACATGGTCCAGAATCATCTGATGCAGCTGCTGGCGCTGGTGGCGATGGAGCCACCGATAGAGTTCTCCGCCGAGAGCGTGCGCGATCGCAAGATGGATGCACTGCTCGCGGTGCAGCCGCTGGTCGATGGCAACAGCAACTGCAATGCGGTGCGTGCGCAGTACGCCAAGGGGTGGGTCGCAGGAGCCGAAGTGCCCGGTTATCGCGACGAACCCGGCGTGAATCCTGAGTCGACAACCGAGACGTACGTGGCACTGCGGATGCGCCTGGATAGCTGGCGTTGGGCCGGCGTCCCGTTTTATCTCCGCACCGGAAAGCGGCTCCCGAAACGGACAACAGAGATTGCGATCCAAATGCGGCGACCACCGCTGGAGATCTTCAAGCGGGTCAGTCCCACGTCAGTGGCGGCGAATCTACTGATTGTCAACGTGCAACCTGACGAGGGCATTTCGATCAGATTTGAGGCAAAGATTCCGGGCACGCGCATGCAGCTCGCGCCGGTGATGATGAACTTCCGCTATGGCTCGGCGTTCGGTGGATCGGTTCCGGAAGCCTACGAGACCCTGCTGCTCGATGCGATGCTCGGCGATCCAACGTTGTTCGCGCGTCATGATTTTGTCGAGGGCTCGTGGGCGTTGATTACACCAGTGCACGAAAAATGGGCCGCGGAGAAGGTGAGATCCATTCCGACCTATGAGGCTGGCGAATGGGGACCGCACGACGCGGATCGCCTGATGCTGCCGGACGGCCCTCGTTGGAGAACGCTATGACCGAACTGCTGCCGACAGGCGCCGACGTCGCATTTACCGAGATCGAAGGGACGCTCCTGCGCGGCGCCGATGCCCGACAAACCGCCGGCAGGGCCCTTACCGGCACCATCGTTGCCGCAGGACCTGCGGAACGGCTCGCTGAAGCGGCGGCAGCGATTGAGGAGTTGAAGGGCATTGGTGTGCGCGCGGTGTTGATCTCGCAGGGAGACAACCCCGCCCCTGTGCCGCGCGTTTCGAACCACGTGGTCGCACTCAACGGACTACGGCTCGAGTACCTGAACAACGCCGTAGCGGCGCTGCGGCTCTCGAGTCTCCCGACGCTTGTGTGGTGGCGCGGCAACAACATTCCGAACCTCCCCGGGCTGGCACAGCTGGTGGATCGGCTCGTTCTCGACACCGAGGATCCTCGAGACGTGTGGGCGCGTGTCGAGGAACTCGCGCGATATACCTCGGTCACCGATCTGCGGTGGACGCGGCTGACGCGCTGGCGGGCGCTGATGGCGCACTTCTTCGACATTCCCGAGATACGGGCGGCCCTCCCCGACTTCCGCACGCTGCGGATTGAAGGTTCCGACGTGCACACCCTGCGGTTGTTTGCCGGCTGGATTCTGTCCATCGTCAGCAGCCCGGACCGCGTGATTTTCGAGCTGATCGAAACCCAGGGGACAGCGCCTATTGAGCGGGTGCTGCTGGGCGGCGCGCAGGAACTGGAGATTAAGTTGGCGCCGAGCCGTTCGTGCGTGGTGACGTCGGCACAAATCCGTAATCTCTCGGCAGCGTCGAGAACCGTGTCGCTCGGCGCCCAGGATCTCTGCGCGTTGCTCGGCGAGGAACTTCGCATACGGGCACGCGACCTGGCGTTTGAACGCGCCGTCGCGGCGTCGAGGAATTTGTCATGAGCGGATCGAATTTCGGCGTCGTTGGGCTCGGCACAATGGGGCGGAATCTTGCGCTCAATATCGAATCGCACGGCAATCGCGTCGCGGTGTGGAACCTGGAAACCGATTGGATCACTGATTTCATCAGCAAGCATCCGGGCGCGAAGTTCGAAGGCACGCCCACCTTCGAACAGTTCACCGCCGCGTTGTCGCGGCCGCGGCGCATCATCATGATGATCCCAGCCGGCAAACCGGTCGATGCGACGATTGCAAAGCTGCAGCCGCTTCTCGATCGCGGCGATGTGCTGATCGATGGCGGTAACTCGTGGTTCGAAGACACGCGTCGACGTGAAGCCGCGCTGAGACCGACCGGCATTCACTTTGTTGGATGCGGCGTATCGGGCGGAGAAGAGGGCGCGCGGTTTGGCCCCTCGCTGATGCCGGGCGGCTCCACTGACGCGTGGGCAATCATCCGGGACGTGCTCGAGTCGATCGCCGCGAAAACGGAAGCGGGTCCATGCGTCACGCATGTTGGTCCGGACGGTGCCGGTCACTTCGTGAAAATGGTGCACAACGGAATCGAATATGGAGACATGCAGCTCATTGCGGAATCCTGGGACGTGCTGCGCCGCGGTCTCGGCCTCAGTGCCCCTGAGACGGCTGACGTCTTCGAAAAATGGAATAACGGCCCGCTGGCCTCGTTTCTCACTGAGCTGACGGCCCGCGTCTGCCGAACGATCGATACGGTCACGAAGCAGCCGCTCGTCGATGTCGTCCTCGACAAAGCCGGACAGAAGGGAACCGGGAAGTGGACCGCGCAGGTCGCGCTCGATCTTGCGGTCGCGATTCCCACGATTGCCGCGGCGATCGATGCACGCGTGCTTTCGAGCCTGAAGGACGAGCGAACGGCCGCGTCAAAGGTGTTGCAGGGGCCGACACCGGCCGTTCCCGAACACGGGCAGCGCAGCCAGCTGATCGATGACTTGCATGATGCGCTCTACGCCGCGCGCATCTGCGCCTACGCGCAAGGCATGGCCCTGATCCGCGCCGGTTCCGACAAGTACCAATGGAACATCAATCTTGCCGAGATCGGACGGATCTGGAAGGGCGGCTGCATCATCCGCGCGCGTCTCCTCGATCCGGTTCGCCAGGCGTTCGAGGGCAAACCCGATCTGGTGAATCTGCTGCTCGATGCCACCATTCGTGACCGCGTTCACAAGGCGCAGGCAGGATGGAGAAGAACCGTGACGCGCGCCGCCGACGCAGGGATTCCGATGCTCGCGCACTCGTCGGCGCTCGCATATTTCGACTCATACCGCACGGCGCGTTTGCCGCAAAGCCTCACACAGGCACAGCGTGATGCGTTCGGCGCCCATACTTACGAACGTATTGACCGGCCTGGGGCGGTGCATTCTGAGTGGTAATCTTCTCGGCGGCTGGCGCTGCTGCGGGTTGCTGGCTCGACTTGCAGCCGGGATCGGTATGCGGGATCCGGGATCCGGACTTGCGCAGATTCGAGGATTCAGTGATTCAAGGATCCAAGATTAGAGATTCAACGATTCACGATTAGGGATCAGTGATCAGTGATCAATCACCACGCAACCGCGCTGAATTTGTCCTCCGTGCTAGAGCAGTACGCGAACCTGACTCCGGATCGCGTGGCGGTGACATGCGCCGGTCGTCACATGACCTACGGGGAACTCAATGCGGCAGCCGCACAAGTCGCCGGCGGGTTGAGTGCTCTCGGCATCACTGCCGGCGATCACGTCGCGTTGTCGTGTCCGAACATCACGTGGTTTCCAATTGCCTATTTCGGGATTCTGAAGACCGGCGCCGCCGTTGTTCCCCTGAATGTGCTGCTCAAGCCGCGCGAGATCGCCTATCACTTGAAGGACAGTAATGCCGTCGCGCTACTCGCGTTCGAGGGGACGCAGGATCTTCCGATCGCGCAGATGGCGCGGGCGGCATGCGACGAAGCGGGCTGTCAGCAACTGATCATCATCACGCTCGATCCAGCTGCTGGACCGCCCGTCTCGTCGGCGACGACGCTCGGCCAGCTGATGCGCGGCCAAGCCGGCATCTTCCAGCCGCGCCGGCGGCGGCCGAGTGACACTGCAGTCATCCTCTATACGTCGGGCACGACGGGTCGCCCGAAGGGTGCCGAACTGACGCACGAGAACATGCTTCTCAACGCCATCGCGTCGCACGACATGCTCCGTCCCGCGTGCAAGGGCGGGTTCGAACAAGACGTCGCGCTAATCACGCTTCCGCTGTTTCACTCGACGGCGCAGACCTGCCAGATGAACTCTGGCCTATACGGCGGGTTCCGTCTCGTACTCCTGACGCGCTTCGATCCCTCTCAGGTGCTCAAGACGATCGTCGAAGAGAATGTCGGATTCTGGATTGGCGTGCCGACGATGTATTGGTCGCTGCTCGAGGACGTGAAGGCTGGCAGCGCCGACAGTGCGGCGATTGCGCGGTGTCTGCGCGTATGTGTTTCAGGCGGCGCGCCGATGCCACTCGACGTTTTGCAGCGATTCGAGAAGACCTTTGGCGTCAGGGTGCTGGAAGGGTATGGCTTGTCGGAAACCGCGCCGGTGGTGGCATTCAATCAGCTGCACCGGCCGACCAGGCCTGGCACTGTCGGCTTTCCCATTTTCGGTGTCGACATTCGTTGCGTCGACGATGAAGGGCGCCCGGTGGCGGCAGGGGAGCGCGGTGAAGTCGTCGTTCGCGGCCCGAGCGTGATGAAAGGGTATTACAACCGCCCCGAGGCGACTCAAGAAGCCATGCGCAACGGCTGGTTTCACACGGGCGACATCGGTGTCTTCGATTCAGACGGTTATCTGTCCATCGTTGATCGGAAGAAAGACATGATTCTGCGCGCCGGATACAACGTCTATCCCCGAGAGCTCGAGGAAGTCCTCTTGACTCACCCTGCAGTTGCACAGGTAGCCGTCGTCGGAGTTCCCGATCCGCGGGTCGGCGAGGAAGTGAAGGCCTACGTGGTCCGCAAGCCCGGTACGAACGTCACCGAGGAAGTGCTCGTCGAATGGACGCGTGAGCAGTTTGCTTCATACAAGTACCCGCGGATTGTGGAGTTCAGAGAGTCTCTGCCAATCAGCGCAACCGGTAAGGTGCTAAAACGCGAGCTGAAGGGCTTGGCCTGAGCGGGCATTTTCGTCCGAGTCGAAGGGCCTGACCTTTCGTTTTTTTCCTCAAATCGCGCGTCTCCCAATCGCGATTCAACTGGCCGTTTGATTGCATTCTGAAGGGCTGGTTCAAAACCCTGTAGCGCAGACCTACGCTTGCCGGCGACAACTCTGAAGGTCTGCACTATGACGCGCGAAACTCGTCTGCATCCGACGCCGTTGAGCGTCATTGAGGAGACAAATAATGGCAACCTGTCGAGAGGTCATGACCCGCGAACCCGCGAGCTCTCAGCCGACAGATTCTCTTGTCCGCGTCGCGCAAGTAATGAAATCACATGACGTCGGTGCCGTGCCGGTCGTGGACGGACCGTCGCGTAAACTCGTCGGTATGATCACCGACCGCGACATCACGATCAAAGCGGTTGCGAGTGGTCGATCCTGCGAGACGGCGACAGTCCGCGACGTCATGTCGTCCGATGTCGTGACCTGCCGCGAGGACGACGATATTGAGACGGCCGTGTCGCGTATGGCTGAGCGCAAGGTCCGCCGGATACCTGTGACCGACCAGAGCGGGGTGCTTTGCGGCATCATCGCTCAGGCGGATATCGCGACGCGAGTCCAGCGCGACAAGACGACCGGCGAGCTGGTTGAGGCGATCTCCGAGCCTGGAATGGTCCGCCGGTAACACGGCACTATGAGAACGTCTCGCCCCGTTGAAAGCTCATCTGTTGTGTTGACCGAACGGCCGGGGTCGGTTGCTGCGTTCGAGATGCGTGCGATATAGTTCGCTGCCACATGCCCATCGATCTTCCGCCATCCCATCATCGTGCGACCGGTCTCGTCGACGTTCTGGACCGGGTGCTCGACAAGGGACTCGTCATCGCGGGAGACATCAAGGTATCGCTCGCAGAAGTCGAGCTGCTGACCATCCGCATCCGACTGCTCATCTGTTCGCTGGACAAGGCACAGGAAATCGGCCTGGACTGGTGGCGGTACGACCGCGAGCTCTCGTCCGGCGCGGAGCGGACGGCCGCTGCTGAACGCGAGGCGCTGCGGACACAGATCCAGCGGCTGGAGGAGAAAGTCGAC